>RPRK01000417.1 GCA_003818495.1 Burkholderiales bacterium | reverse complement strand
TGAAACCGGTGGTATCGTCTGGACCAACATCAACATGAACTCGGCAAACAGAATGGAAGTGGTTAAAGGCGCATCGACCACTCTCTACGGTTCAGGCGCTATGGGAGGCGTTGTCAATGTTTACGGCTATCTACCCGACAAATTCGAAGTGAAGGCCGGCGTCAGCGGCGGTTTTTACGATGCACCTCCGTCAAGCGACAATAGCGTTTACCGCGATGGCTATACTCCATGGTTCTGGAACAGCTACGTAGGTATCGGAAACAAAACGGGAAAACTCAGCTACAACCTGCTCTATACGCATAGTGACGACGACGGCTACAGGAGTAATTCACAGACTCTGCTGAACGACCTGAAGCTGAAAGCCCGTTACGACATCGATGCAAAACAATATCTGCAGCTTTCTGCATCATACAACGAAACGGAAGCCGGATACGTCAGCACATGGCCCTATAACATTGATGTTTCGTTTTTCACTAATCCGCCATCAATAAACTACACTCCCTATCCGGACAGGGCCTATGATATGGCAGATTGGGTTTACACTGATGATATCGTCAAAAGAAAAGATGCTCTTGCCGGTTTGAACTACGTCAATATGCTTTCTGATAAATTGACTTTAGATGCAAGAGTGTATTATACCTATAACAAGTACAGAATTGATTACAATCCGACAGACTCCCGGCAAGTTTTCGGTTTCGACTTCCCTGTTCCCTTCCCTCCTTTCAGTCTTTCCATTAATCCATATGACAGGGAGCCTGGAGAATTCAATGAAAACCGTTCCAGCCGTTATGGCGCAGGGCTTAAACTTGACTGGCGAATCAATGATAACCACCGGGTGCTTTTCGGTATTGACGGCAATATCGTAAACGTTGAATCAACACAATACTCAGCAGATCTTCCCTCCCCGGGCGAATTCGGAGAAATACAAGAGAAAAACTTTGCTGCGTTCGTTCAGGATGAATGGAAAATCACTGACAGATTAACAGCTCTGCTTTCATTACGATATGACTGGAACGGTATTGATGCTGACGTGGTTTCCTATCAGGATCACAGGGATATGATACCTCCTTTCACCTATGTACTGAATACCCCTATTGAAAATCAGTCAGTAGACGCTCTGAGTCCCAGAGTTGCATTGAACTACAAGGCTATGGACGACATGAGTTTCCGCGCTTCGTGGGGCAAAAGCTTCAGGGCACCTACAATTGCCGAACGCTTCGTACGCGATGCAGGCATTTTTATGGGCAACCCGAATCCTTTGCTTGACAAAGAAACCATGACAGGATATGAAATCGGCGTTTACAAACAGTTCGGGGAGAAGGTATCTCTTGATGTTGCTGCATATCTGAATGATTATGAAAACTTGATTGAATCAAGAAACATCAATCCATCTGGTTATCCAATTGTGTTTCTCTATCAGAACATTGCTGAAGCTCGTATCTGGGGCATCGAAACCAGCCTGAACTACCGTCCCAATCCGCAGTGGAATTTCAGCCTGGGCTATGCTTACATGAATGCAAAGGACAAGACCGGCGATGCCGCGGCACTTGCTGGTAACCAGAACCCTGATCCGGAATGGCTTGCCTATCGACCAGAACACACTGGTTCAGTCAGTACAACATGGAAGCCTGTAGAGAAGCTCGCCCTTAACCTCACCGGACGCTATGTCGGTAAGTACAAGGCCGTCAGTTCCTATCCGAACCCCGAAGGCGAGAACTACCCCGGCGACTTCGTGGTGTTCAATGCCGGTGCGAAGTATCAGGCAACCGACAATATCGGCCTGAACTTCCTCGTCAGGAATATCGGCAACGTGCAGTATGAAGAAGCCGAATGGTTCCGTGCTCCGGGCAGAAGCTTTGTACTCGGTGTTGACCTGACCTACTGATCTGAAGCAAACAGGCGCATCGCACAGTTCTTTTGCAGGCCCCTCCCCGAGGGGCCTGCTTTATTTTCAGAAGAAAAGGACGAAAAGCACCCAAAGGACATCAAGGACAAAAACGGAAACCGGTTTTTATTGGGGAGTTTCTCTATGCTACAAAGCTGAAAAATAGGACTGACAGGACTAATAAAACCCAAAACCCGAGGAGCAGGGCGTACCTGTGTCAGACAAAACCATATCCCGGCTCACTGCCAGCGTCTCAACTGCTCCCGCAGCAAAGCTGCGATACTCCCGCAAAACGAAGTGAGCGATACTCCTGCGAAGCAAGCAATACTCCCGAGCACAACGTGCTCGATACTCCTTCCCCCCGCCTACTGAAAACAATTGCCGTTAGTATTCATCGAAGGATTTTCTTACATTTCCCAATCCTGTAAAAACCACAATCACAGCACATCTTCGTTATCCTTATGCACGATAAAATCAGAATTGCCGCT
>RPRK01000416.1 GCA_003818495.1 Burkholderiales bacterium | reverse complement strand
CATGGTCGCGCGCCGTCGCAGCACGGGGTCGGCGTACTGCTCGATCAGGGCGGTGCGGGCCGCGGCGATCGACATCGGGGGCACGTTCATCGGGTTGGCGGACATCGGTCAGCGGGGCTCTGCGGGGGTGAGGGTCGGGTCGAACGGCGGCGGGTCGACCGGCAGCGGTTCGACCTGCAGCGGTTCGATCGGCAGCGGTCGCCAGGCATCGTCGCGCACGCGGCGCGGTGCGCGCGGCAGGGTGATGCGCGGCATCTCCCGCAGGCTGAATAAGAGCGCGAGGAGCAGCGGCGGCGCGTTGAAGATCAGCATCCACACGGGCGACTCGCGCGACAGGCCGAGGCTCGGGAACAGGGCGGCGGCGGCCACCAGCACCACGACGGCCGTGAGGGGCACGCTGCGGCGTGCGGCGACCGACCAGCGCGCGGCACGCAGGCGCTCGGCATAGCGCGCGGGCGGCTCGGAGAAGGTGCGGGCGAGGTGCTCGGCGGCGCGCCGCATCCGGGCCTCGGCGTCGCGGTAGCGGGCGGCGCCGCGGCCGCCGAGACCGGCATGGCTGGTCCAGCCGGCGGGGGTCCGGTCGAGGCGGGCCCAGCCGCGGCCGAGGACTTCGAGGAGGTCGTCGGGAAGGTCGGTGAGGGTGGGGGCGTGCGGCTCGCGCACGATCGCGATCTCCGCCGAGATGCCGCTGACCGTGGGCACCTTCATCGTCATCACCAGCCCGCCCGCATGGATCACCCCGCGCGCGGCGGCCATCGCCGCGGGCTCGTCTGCGACCGGGGCCGTGCCCTCGAGACGGTGCTCGATCGCGAGGACCCAGCCCGGACCCCGCACGAGCTGGTGCGCGGCGTCCACGGCCTCGACGCGGGCGAGCAGCACGCCCGGATCGGCGCCCGAGACCTGCAGCCGCGCGGCGGGTCCGTCGCCGGCGGTCTCGAGCGTGCGCACGAGCTGCCAGCCGCCGGTGGGCTGCTGCGCGAGCGACAGGGTCTCGCGGTGCGCGGGCACGTGCTCGCGCGCGGCGTGCTCGACGGGCCGGAACGCGATGCGGCGCGCGACGCGGTCGCTCGAAGCGAGGTCCACGCGCCGGCCGCGCCGCGCGAACGGCTCGACGAGGGCGAGGATCTCGTGGTGGGTGAGGGGGGCGGTGCTGTCCATGCGGGGCGGCTCGGGAGGTCGATTCTGGCGCAGTCGGGCGGGGAGGGCCCGGGATCGCCCCGGACGGCGAGCGTCACCGGGCCGCGGGCTTGACTTCGACCGGTCCCCGGGCGCGCAATCCGCGCACCCGGACGAGGAGACGACACGATGGACAGGCAGCGCTCGCAGGCATTCATGCTCAAGCTGGTCGGCGACGTCGCCACCGCGATGGCCGGCGCGCTCGCCTTCGTCGGCGACGAGGCGGGCCTGTTCCGCGCGATGGCGGGCGCGGGCCCGCTGTCGGCGGTCGTGCTGGCCGAGCGCGCGGGCGTGCATCCGCGCTATGTCGAGGAGTGGCTGGCGGCGATGGTGGGCGCGGGCTACGTCGAGCACGACGCGGCCGCGGACCGCTACACGCTGCCCGACGAACACGCGCAGTTCCTCGCGGACCCGGACTCCGAGTACTACCTGGGCGGGCTGCTGCGCGCGATCCCGAACGTCACGGCCATCGCGCCGAAGCTGGCGCAGGCGTTCCGCGCGGGCGAGGGCGTGTCGTTCGCGGAGTTCGGCGCGGACCTGCCGGTGGGGCTGGAGCGGATGAACCGCACCGTCTACGAGAAGCGGCTCGCCGCGACCTGGCTGCCGACGATGCCCGAGGTCGTCGCGCGGCTGCAGGCCGGCGGCTGCGCGATCGACGTGGGCTGCGGCACGGGGGTGGCGGCGATCACGATCGCGCGTGCGTTCCCGTCGGCGCGGGTGGTGGGGCTCGACCTGGATGCGCGCTCGGTGGCGATCGCCGAGGGCTATGCGCGCGAGGCGGGGCTGGCGGACCGGGTGTCGTTCGTGGTGGCGCCGGCCGAGGCGATGCCGCGCGCGCCTTCGGCCGACGGCCGCTGGGACCTGATCACCACCTTCGACGTGATCCACGACCTGCCGGACCCGGACCGTGCGCTGCGTGCGATCCGCGGCGCGCTGTCCGAGGGCGGCACCTACCTGATGGTCGAGCCGAAGGTGGCGGACACGCTCGAGGGCAACGTGGCGAACCCGTTCGCGCGGATGCTCTACGGCATCAGCTGTCTGCACTGCGTGCCGCAGTCGCTGGCGCAGGGCGGCCCGGGGCTGGGCGCGTGCTGGGGGCCGGCGCGCGCGGCGGCGCGGGCGCGCGACGCGGGCTTCGGGCACTTCGAGGCGCTGCCGATCCGCAGCCCGGCGCTGGCGTTCTACGAGGCGCGGGTGGGCGGGTGAT
>RPRK01000415.1 GCA_003818495.1 Burkholderiales bacterium | reverse complement strand
GACCCGGCTTCGCCTTTCGGCTACGCCGAGGCGAGCAAGTCGGGGTAAGCTTGGTTGATTACTCAGGAAACGCAGAGAAATGAAAAAAGCGTTGTTTTTAATAATTGTTGTTTTGCTGGCCGCTACACCGGCATTTTGCGAAACAACGCAATTAGTCAGCAACAGCTCTTTGACAAATCAAAAACCAATAATTGATACAGGCGACACCGCCTGGGTATTGATAAGCGCTGCCCTGGTAATGCTTATGACGCCGGGATTGGCATTTTTCTACGGCGGGCTGGTCAGGCGTAAAAATATGCTGTCGATACTTATGCAGTGCTTTATGGCGCTTTGCATCATAAGCATCCAGTGGGTGGTCTGCGGATACACGCTGTCGTTCGGGCCGGACATTAAGGGTATCATCGGCGGGCTGGACTGGATGTTTTTGAAAGGCGTCGGAATGACGCCCAACGCCGACTACGCGGGAACGATACCGCACAACGTTTTTATGATGTTCCAAATGATGTTCGCCGTGATTACGCCGGCGTTAATCATAGGGGCATTTGCCGAGCGTATGAAATTCTCATCGTTTTGCGTGTTTATCCTGCTTTGGGCGACCATTGTTTATGACCCGATTGCTCACTGGGTATGGGGTTCGGGCGGCTTTTTGAAAAATATGGGCGCACTGGATTTTGCAGGCGGCGCTGTCGTTCACATAAACGCCGGAATGACGGCTCTGGTCGCCGCCCTGATTTTAGGCAGACGACAGGGTTACCCCAGCGGTATCTCGCCGCCGCATAACCTGCCCTTTGCAACACTTGGTGCAGGACTGCTTTGGTTCGGATGGTTCGGCTTCAACGCAGGCAGCGCACTTAAAGCGTCGGGGCTGGCAGGCAACGCCTTTGCCGTAACGCATATAGCAGGCGCGGTAGCAGGAACAACATGGTCGATACTCGACTGGCTCAAATACAAGAAACCCACAACATTAGGGATGATAACAGGCGCGGTTGCAGGCCTGGCGGCAGTAACGCCGGCGTCAGGATATATATCGCCTGAAGGCGCAATCTGGATAGGTATCGGGGCAGGGATTCTGCCCTGGCTTGTTGTTACCTGTCTTAAAGGAACGTTCGGTTATGATGACTCGCTGGACGCATTCGGCGTTCACGGAATCGGCGGCATCTGGGGCGTTATCGCAACCGGCTTATGGGCGACAAAAACAATCAATCCCGACGGCGCAGACGGCCTGTTTTATGGTAACCCGATTCAATTGTGGATACAGACAAAAGCGGTACTTGTAACGGTTGTATATTCCCTGGCAGCAGGCGCCGTGCTGCTGAAGTTTGTGGACGTCGTTCTCAAACTGAGGGTAACCGAGCACGAGGAACGCGTAGGTTTGGACTTGACACAGCACCGTGAGGCCGCTTATACACTGATTGACTGAGCGGGAAAATGAAGACAAATGAGAACCTTGCGCACTTGAGCTTTTTAAGTGACCTGGTGGTGAAAAAATTAGCAACCCAATTTTAAGTGTTTTTTGGAAAGGCAAGCAAATGACTCCGAAACAATTTTTTGATTTTGCCAAGGCAAACAAAGCCGGAATGGTTGACCTGAAATTTGTTGACCTGCTCGGCACCTGGCAGCACTGCACGTTCCCGGTGGAATTCCTGGACGAAAAGACCCTCAAGGAAGGTCTCGGTTTCGACGGCTCATCAATCCGCGGCTGGAAACCGATTCATCAGTCCGATATGATGGCTGTCCCCGATTTGTCAACCGTGGTTATGGACCCGTTTTTCGCAAAGCCGACGGTGAGCGTTCTGGCTGATGTTTTCGACCCGCTCACTCGCGAAGAGTATAATCGTGACCCCCGCTATATAGCCAAAATGGCGGCTGAATTCGTGAAAAAGACGGGGCTGGCCGACACCGCGTACTTTGGTCCTGAGCCGGAATTTTTCATTTTCGACGAGGTTCGTTACGAGCAAAATCAGCATACGGGAATGTATTCGATTGACTCATCGGAAGGGTCCTGGAACACCGGCCGGTTCGAGGAGCCGAACCTTGGCTATAAGCCGTCATACAAAGGCGGTTATTTCCCGGTAAGCCCGACCGATACTCAGCAGGATATACGAACCGAAATGGTAGAGGAAATGCAGAAAGTCGGTATCGTGATTGAAAAGCACCACCACGAGGTCGCCACAGGCGGGCAGGCCGAAATCGATATGCTTTACGCCCCCTTGGTTGAGCAGGCCGACAAGCTGATGTGGTATAAATACATCGTCAAGAACGTGGCCAAACGCCACGGCAAAACCGCGACGTTTATGCCCAAGCCGATTTTCCAGGATAACGGTTCGGGAATGCACACACACTTTTCACTCTGGAAGGGCGGCAAAAACCTGTTCGCGGGCAAAGGTTATGCAGGGCTTTCAG
>RPRK01000414.1 GCA_003818495.1 Burkholderiales bacterium | reverse complement strand
CACGCTGGGGCGCTGGACCCACGTCGGCCCCTCGGGGGCCGGGCAGCTCGCCAAGCTCGCCAACCAGATGATCGTCGGGATCACCATCGGCGCGGTCGCCGAGGCGCTGCTGCTGTGCGAGCGCGGCGGCGCGGACCCGGCGAAGGTCAGGCAGGCCATCTCGGGCGGTTTCGCCGACAGCCGCATCCTGCAGGTCCACGGCGAGCGGATGATCACCCGCGACTTCGCGCCCCGCGCACGGATGACCGTGCAGCTCAAGGACCTTCGCAACGCGCTCGCGACCGCGGGTGAGACCGGCTTCGAGGCGCCGATCACCACCCTCTTCGAGTCCCTGTACGCCGACGCGATCGCGCACGGGCTCGCCGACCACGACCACGCGGGGCTCTTCGTCGAGCTGGCCCGCCGCAACGGCATCGAGTGAACCCACCCATGACCTCCACCCCCGACCTGCTGATCCGCCAGGCGCTCGTCTTCGACGGCACCGGTTCCGAACCCGCCGTGCGCGACGTCCTGGTCCGCGACGGCCTGATCGCCGCCGTCGGCACCGACCTGCCGGCGCGGGGCGCGGCCGTCCTCGACGCGGCCGGGCTCGCGCTGATGCCCGGGATCATCGACAGCCACACCCACTTCGATGCCCAGGTCACCTGGGATTCGACCGTGCGCCCCTCGCCCGCGCTCGGCGTCACCACCGCCGTGATCGGCAACTGCGGCTTCACCATCGCGCCCTGCCGGCCCCGCGACCGCGACATCACGATGCGCAACCTCGTGCAGGTCGAGGGCATGTCGCTGGACGTCCTGCGCCAGGGCATCGACTGGAGCTTCGAGACCTTCCCGGAATACCTCGGGCTGCTGCGCCGCAAGGGCAGCGTGGTCAACCTCGCGGCCTACGTCGGCCATTCCTCGGTCCGCACCTGGGTGATGGGGGCCGACGCCACCGAGCGCGCCGCCACCGACGACGAGATCGCCGAGATGGCGCAGGTGGTCCGCGAGGCGATGGCCGCCGGTGCGGTCGGCTTCGCGAGCAGCACCAGCCCCGCGCACAACGGCGAGGGCGGCACGCCGATGCCCTCGCGCCTGGCGAGCGATGCCGAGATGCATGCGCTCACCATGGCGATGGGCGAGGGCGGCCGCGGTGTGTACATGGTCACCAAGGGCGGCCAGATGCCGGTGCCCTTCCTGGAGTCGCTGTCGGCCGACTCGGGCCGCCCGGTGATGGTCGCCGCGCTGCTGCACAACGGCACGAACCCGCAGGCGGTGTTCCGCGACCTCGACGCGATCACCGCCGCCAACGAGCGCGGCCGGCGGCTGATCGGCCAGGTCTCGTGCTGTCCGCTCTCGATGGACTTCACCCTCGCCTCGCCGTATCCGGTCGAAGGGCTGGCGGCGTGGCGGCGCGCGATGGGCGTCTCGGGCGAGGCCTTGAAGGCGGTGCTGGGCGACCCGGCCTTCCGCGCCGCGGTGCGCGCCGAGATCGCCGCGCCCGCGACCTTCAGGCTGTTCAACGGCGAGTGGAACAAGGTGCAGGTGACCGAGGTCGCCGACCCCGCGCACGCGTCGCTCGAGCAGCGCTCGATCGCCGAGATCGCGGCCGCACAGGGGCGCGACCCGCTCGACGTCTTCCTCGACCTGGCCATCGCCGAGGACCTGAAGACGGTCTTCACCGCGATGCTGCTCAACAGCGACGAGGCGGCGGTCGGCCGGATGCTGACCCATCCGCACAGCCTGGTGTCCCTGTCGGACGCGGGCGCGCACCTGACCTTCTTCAACGACGCCGGCTTCGGCCTGCACCTGATGGGGCACTGGGCGCGCGAGCTCGGCGTGATGGGCCTGTCGGACGCGGTGCGGCGACTCACCTCGCAGCCGGCCTCGATCTTCGGCATGACCGACCGCGGCACGATCCGCGAGGGCCTCGCGGCCGACCTGCTGCTCTTCGATCCGGCGACGGTCGGCCGCGGCCCGAAGCGCCGCGTCTTCGACCTGCCCGGCGGCGCGCCGCGGCTCGACACCGGCGCGCTCGGCGTGCACGGCGTGTGGGTGAACGGGCAGCGCGTGGCCGACGCCGACGGGCTGCTGGCCGAGGCGCCGCGTGCCGGACGACTGCTGACCGAGTTCGCCGCCTGAACCCGCGGCCTGAACCCGCGGCCCGGGTGGCCGCTCCACGAACCTGACGAGTCCCGCATGAAGCAACGCATCGGCATGATCGGCATCGGCCTGATGGGCCACGGCATCGCCTGGAACCTCGCGAGCAAGGGTCACCCGCTCGCGGTGCTCGAGCACGTCGGCAACCAGCCGCTCGACGAGCTGCTCGCCCTCGGCGTGACATCGCGCACCAGCGGTGCCGCGGTCGCCGCCGACAGCGACGTGGTCATCCTGTGCGTGACCGGCAGCCCGCAGGTCGAGGCGGT
>RPRK01000413.1 GCA_003818495.1 Burkholderiales bacterium | reverse complement strand
GCGCTGGTGCTCACCGTCGACGTGCCGGTGGTCGGCAAGCGCGACCGCGACCGGCGCAACGGCTTCACCGTGCCGCTGCGGCTGACGCCTTCGTCGCTGCTCGACTTCGCGCTGCATCCGCGCTGGTGCCTGGACCTCGCGCGCACCGGCATGCCGACGATGCGCAACTACGAGATCGGCGACCTGGGCGGACGCTCGCACGCCGAGGTGATCGGCGCGCTCTACGACCCGGGCCTGACCTGGGAGGGCCTCGCCTGGCTGCGCGCGCGCTGGAAGGGGCCGCTGCTGATCAAGGGCCTGCTGGCGCTCGACGACGTGCTGCGCGCGGCCGACCACGGCGTCGACGCGGTGGTGGTGTCGAACCACGGCGGACGCCAGATCGACGGCACCTCGTCGACGGTCCGCGCGCTCGCCGACTGGGGCCCGCAGGCCGCGGCCCGCGTGCCGCTGCTGGTCGACGGCGGCATCCGCCGCGGCAGCGACGTGGTGGCCGCGCTGGCGCTCGGCGCGCAGGGCGTGCTGATCGGGCGGCCGACGCTGTACGCGGCGGCGGCGGGCGGTGCGGCGGGCGTGCGCCGCTGCCTGGACATCCTGATGGAGGAGATGCACCTGACGATGGCGCACCTGGGCGCGGCGTCGGTGGCGGAGTTGGGGCGGCACTGCGTGGAGGTGGACGCGCGGCGCTGAGCGGGGCGCGTCCGACACGGCCCGGCGGCCCGCCTGTCTTCACTGCCCCGTGAACGCCCTCACCCGTTCCCGCAGGAACGCCCAGTCCGCCCCGCGATGCACCGGGTTCCCCGCCCGGTGGCCCCAGTCCGACTCGATCGGCTCGAGCGCACCGTGCTTGAGACACGGCAGCTCGTCGGCGTTGTCCTGCCAGCGGAAGTACAGGTCGGTGCGACCCGGCATCAGCAGCACCGGGCACTCGATCGCGCGCAGCGCACGCTCGAAGTCGCCGCCGTGCGCCGGATCCTGGGCGATGCTGAAGTGCTGCCAGGTGTGGAGGTGCGCGAGCAGGTCCATCGCGTCGCGGCGCAGGAAGTTGCCCTCCCAGTTGCCGACCATCCAGTCCTCCACCGACGAGTAGCCGAGCTGCGTCCACAGCCGGTCGCGGTAGAACGGCTGCGACAGCGCCCAGCCGGCGTAGACGCGGCCCATCGCGCGCAGCCCGCGCTCGGGCTTGCCGTCGAACGACAGGCCGTTCCACGCCGGGTCCGCGCACAGCGCGGCACGCACGCCCTCGAGGAACACGAAGTTGTGCGGCGAGCAGCGCGCCGCGCCGCAGACCACGGCGACGCGGTCGACCTCGCCTGGGAAGCTCGACGCCCACTGGTAGGCCTGCATGCCGCCCATCGACCAGCCGTAGACCATCGCCAGGCGCTCGATGCCGAACACCTCGCGCAGCAGCCGGCGCTGCACGACGACGTTGTCGTGGACCGACCACTGCGGCCAGCGGCCGCGGTCGAAGGGCGAGGCGGTGTTGCTCGGCGAGCTCGACAGGCCGTTGCCCATCAGGTCGGGGATGACGATGAACCAGCGCTCGGGGTCGAGGATGCCGCTCGGCTCGATCAGCCACTGCGTGTCGAGGTGCTGCGCGGAGAACGAGGTGGGGTACAGCACCACGTTGTCCTTCGCGGGCGACAGCGTGCCGTAGGTCCGGTAGGACAGCTTCGTGTTGCGGCTCGTGTGGCCGGAGACGAGGCGGACGTCGCCCGCGTCGAAGATCGCGGCGGGGGTCGAGGCGAAGGCGGGGGCGGTCATCGGAGCAGTCGTCGGGCCAGGTCGAGGAGCATGGTATCCCGCCCGGGTGCGGCGATCAGCGACAGCGCGACCGGGCAGCCGTCGACGGTGCCCATCGGCAGGCTGATCTGCGGCAGCCCGGCATGGCCGGCGATGCACAGGAGCCCCAGGCAGCGGTTGCGCCAGGCTTCGAGCTCCGGCACGGGCGTGTCGGTGCGCGGCGCGATGCCGGGCACGGTGGGGATCGCGAGCACGGTGCCGTCGACGAGCAGATCGTGCAGGCGCGCGGCGATGTCGAGGCGGCGGCGCACGGCGGGGGCGATCTGGTCGTCGGTGAGCGTCGAGACCCAGGCGAAGCGCTCGCGGATGCCGCCGCCGAACTCGGGCCTGAGGGTGGCCAGCCAGTCGCGGTGCGTGGCCCAGATGCCGGCGCCCTGGATCACGCGGAAGTCCTGCATCCAGGCCTCGAGGCCCTCGTCGGCGATCGTGTGCTCGGCGAGGCCCCCGCCGATCGCGTCGGCCGCTCGCACGAGCGCGCCCCGCAGGGCCTCGCCCGTCGCGGGCAGCGCCCGCGCGAACGCATCGGTGCCGACGAGCAGCCGGCGTGGCGCGGCCGCCGGCGCATCGTCCGCCAGCAGCACGCGGCCCACGCGCTCGAAGAGCTCGGCGTCCTTCGAGAACCAGCCGACGGTGTCGTAGCTC
>RPRK01000412.1 GCA_003818495.1 Burkholderiales bacterium | reverse complement strand
GATTCGCGAGAGCACGGACCTGATTGGCGCTTCGGTTTTTGGTATTGGCGGAGAAGAAAAGCTAATTAACATAAACAAGGATAGAGATCCGAAATCGTTTATTATTACTTCCGAAGAAGATCTGGATCTTATCAGAAAGGTAAGAAACAAAGACTCAGAGTCTCCTGTTTTCTTTCAGATGGGCGGAGTTTATTACCCCGCAAAATTCAAAAGAAAGCCTTTTGAAAGTGGGCATATAGAGATTACAGATAAGGGAATGACTAAAAAACAGGCTTTGGATGTGCTCAGTTCATATGTTGCTAAATAACATCTTCCCAGAATTTGTTATCAGTTAGCCATTTATCATAATCCCATAAACGTATGTTTTTGTCTTGAATGGCTTCAAAAATTTCATCCAAATGTCCGTACAGTGATTCCGCATACCCTTTTGGCGGGTTGATTCCTTGCTTCATAAGGCTAGCGATATTCTCGGCTTCCTTTTGCGTATTGATAGTCATAAATTCCTCCCTTGTTAATATCTTCGGATTATCTAAGAAAAAACTTTAGCCTTTAGGCCCAAGTTCCTTTTTAATATTCCTAATGCCGATTGCCCATTTATATTCAGTTGGATAGACGCCCGTCTTGTTCATCCAGTCTACTTGAACTTGGTTAATCTTATCTTGAATACTGCTGCGAAAATATTCCCAAGTGATCTGCACTTCTTTGGGATCTATTGGTGCTTTCTTTAGAACAACGCCTTCACCAACGGCGGAAAGAAATGCGCACCAGATTTCGCCGTCGGGCAACTCTATGTACATGACCTGCTTCTGTGATGCCATGTTTCACCTCCTATAATACTCATCGGGAGAATCTAAGAAATTCTTTAGATATATTTTAGATAATTTTTCACACCACATATGGTGTGTTTGATTGAATAGTAACCCCATACATCTAGCGTTGCATCTCGGAAATTATTCCGATATAAGCGCACTGTCTTCCGCGCAAAAATAAAAAACCCCCGTCACTTGCGATGACGAGGGTTGGGGTTACTCCACATTGGTACAACCTTTAAGAGAAAAAAGCAAGCACAGAAAAGGGTTATCATGATCACTTCGGCTTTTTTATCCTTTGCATTCCAATTCCCTCAACTAGTGAATCCGACGCTTCGAACATATGCCTACCTCATTTACATGAGCCGAAACCTCAAGTCGGGGGCGGACGGGTTCTATCGACGTTACACCTCGCGAAGGGAGATCTCGGCGGCTTCGGGTATCGACGAAACGAACAGTCATCGGGTACTGCGAGAGCTTGAGGGGCTCGGGTTGCTCAGTGTTGAGCGCAGGGAAAAGTGTGGTTCGTTTGAGAAGATTCATCTTGCGCTCGTCAATGTTGACGTGTTCGAGAATTCATTCCAAGGTCTTAAATATAAAGAGATCTGTGAAAAGCTGGTAAATGGGCAGTTCGTCAAATCTGACGAGCAGAAGAGCAACCAGTTCGTCAAATCTGACGAGCGGGAAGAAGTTTCCCTATATTATAGAAAGAAGAAATTAAAAGTATTAAGAAGGCGCGGCGGAACTTCGGAACCTTCGGTTCCTTGTTCGACGATTGCTGATCGCAATCTTTCCACGCAGCAAGAAATTCCAAAAACAGGACTTGACGTTGATCTTTCTTTTTCTCAAGAGAAAGACATTATTTCTGACATGGATATTAATACAGACATTGGTACTAATTTGGGGATCAGTAATATTAATACCATTGACATGGTATTAAAAGGGAATGGCAATGCCATTGAGAATTCAAATAGTATGGCGATTGACTTAAATCAAACATTGATTGGTTTTGACGCTTTAGACGCCCTAGAGACGGCGGGCGCATTCGAAGGGGGCTCGGATATGGGAAGAATGGCTTGCGACTTGCCTGTGGGCGCTTTCGCTTCATTTGGGGGTATCATTGAGGCGTCCGAGTGGGGCTCTCAATTCATTGAAGCGGTAGTAACTCCTCCGGATCATATGGCGATGGTTGAGGCGTCGCTTTTGTCTAAGGCGAAAGAGAGTGCACAATATGCACCTCCAGACGGGGTGGAAAACTTTAGATTCGAATCTCAGAATGCCTCCATACCAGTTTGGCTGGTGGATGAGCGTCGTTCTGACTTTGACTTTGCCTTAAAGAGAATAGCCAGTGGAGGTAGCGCCTATGTCGTGTCCATGTCGTGCGGCGATAAAGTTTTGGATGAGTTGAAAAATAGAGTTGACGGGGTTGGCGAATACTGGCTAGTGGATCGGAAAAACAAGGTGTACTCGGCAATTCGGATTTTGGATGATTTCATTGATGTAAGGAGTAGCAGCGTGGATGATAAGAAGAATGTGAGACTTGAGAAATCTCAAAAAGCATTGGCCAGCTTTGGAAGCGCTAGCGAGAAGATCCAAGAGGCGGTGCCACAGTTGACGTTTGCTCAAAGACAGCTAATG
>RPRK01000411.1 GCA_003818495.1 Burkholderiales bacterium | reverse complement strand
CGCGCAGCGCCTGACCGAGTCGGGCTGTCGCGCGACGCTGGTGAGCTTCGAGCGGATGATCCACGGCTTCCTGCCGATGGGCCGCGCGATCGACGAGGCGAACGAGGCGGTGGCCCTGTGCGCGGCGGCGCTCAAGCGGGGGCTGGCCGCCTAGGCGGGGGGATGTCCGGCGCGCCGTTGCCTCCGTCGCACGTCGACGCGCCGCCGTCGCGCACCCGCGCCGCGCTGCTGGTCGCGCTGATCGCCTACGGGCTGGTCACGATGACCCTGTGCCTGCCCTCGATGCAGGAATGGGGCGAGATCCTCGACGCCTCGCCCGGCGCCGTCCAGCTCACCTTCAGCGCGTTCGTGCTCGCCTTCGGCGCGCTGCAGCTCGTCTACGGCCCGCTGTCGGACCGGCTCGGGCGCCGGTCGCTGATGCTCGTCGGCCTCGCCGTCGCAGGCGTCGCGTCGGTGGCCGGCGCCTTCGCCACCGGCATCGAGGCCCTGGTCGCGGCGCGCACGCTGCAGGGCGTGGGCTGCGCGGCGTGCGCGGTGCTCGGCCGCGCCGCGATCCAGGACGCGTTCGACGGCCCCCAGCGCACCCGCGTGATGGCCCAGGTCGGCATGGCGATGGGCCTGTGCCCGCCGCTCGCGACCGTGATCGGCGGGCAGCTCCACGCGCGGGTCGGCTGGCAGGCGAACTTCGTGCTGCTCGCAGTGCTCGCTGCGCTGCTCGCCGTCGCCACCGTGCGCGGCCTGCCCGCCGTCGCTGCCCGGCCGCGCGGCGACACCCACTGGCTGACCGAGATGGGCGACGCGTTCGCGCGGCTCGGTCGCGAGCGCGCCTTCGTGCTCAACGTCGCCGTGCTGGCCCTGTCCGTCGGCGCGTTCTACGCCTTCCTCGCCGGTGCGCCGCTGGTGCTGAAGGCCTACGGCGTCGGGCCCGGCGAAGTGGGCTTCTACGTGATGGTTGCGCCGCTGTCGTACGTGTTCGGCAACTTCCTGACGAGCCGCCTCGCGCGCCACGGCCGCGACATGCGGATGCGCGCCATCGGCCAGGCGCTGACGCTGACCGGCATCGTCACGATGATCGGGCTCGCGCTGCTCGACTGGCGCAGCGGGCTCGCGTTCACCGGCCCGCTGGTGCTGTTCGGCATCGGCCACGGGCTGCTGATGCCGCCGACGCTCGTGGCCACCGTCGGCCTGCTGCCGGCGCTGGCCGGCGCGGCGGCCGGCATCGCCGGCGTGTCGCAGCAGGTCGTCGGCGCGTTCGGCGGCTACGCGGTGGGCTGGGTGCCGCAGGACGGGCCGGTGGGTCTCGGCCTGCTGATGGCGGCGTTCACGCTCGGGGCGATCGCGGCGCAGGCGATGCTGCCGGGGGACCGGTCACGATGACGGCCGTGACCCGCACGCCCCCTCGCCTGCTCACCCTCACGCTGCTGACCGCGCTGTCGGCGCTGACCCTGAACATGGTGCTGCCCTCGCTGCCCTCGATGGCACGCGACCTCGCCGCGCGCGAATCGGTGACAGCGCTGGCGGTCTCCGGCTACATGCTGGCGTCGGCGGTGTTCCAGCTGGCGCTCGGCCCGCTCTCGGACCGGTTCGGTCGACGGCCGGTCATGCTGGGCGCGCTGGCGATCTTCTCCGTCGCATCGCTGGGCTGCATGCTCGCGCAGGACATCGCCGTGCTGCTGGCCTGCCGCGTGATGCAGGCCGTGATCATCGCCGGCACCGTGGTGTCCAGCGCCGTCATCCGCGACCGGCATTCGGCCATCGAGTCGGCCGCCAAGCTGAGCCTGATCGCCTCCGCCATGGCCGTGGCGCCGATGCTGGGGCCCATGCTGGGCGGGCTTCTGGACGTGACCCTGGGCTGGCGTTCGGTGTTCGCGCTCTACGCCGGCCTGGGCGTCGCGCTGCTGGTGCTGGCCTGGGTCGACATGGGCGAGACCCGCGCGCCCGGGCTGCCCGCGCCGAAGTGGCGCGACTGGCTCGACCTGCTGCGATCGGCCCGGTACTGGTCCTACGTGCTGTGCACCGCCTTCTCGGTCGGCGCCTTCTACGTGTTCGTCACCGGCGTGCCCTACGTGGGCGCGGCGACCTGGGGCCTGTCGCCCGCGGAGGTCGGCATCGGCGTCGGGTCCATCACCAGCGGCTTCCTCGTCGGCGCCGCCATCAGCGCGCGCCAGGCCCGCCGCCGCGGCGTGGGCGTGCTGCTGGCGTCGGGCCGCGTGGTGTCGGTGACCGCGATGGCCGTGGCCCTGGCGGTGTTCGCCGCCGGCGTGTCGCACCCGCTGGCGCTCTTCGGGCTGACCCTCTTCGTCGGCCTGGGCAACGGCCTGACCCTGCCCTCCGCCAACGCCGGCACCATGTCGGTCCGTCCCGCGCTGGCGGGCACGGCGGCGGGCCTGAGCGGCGCCCTGTCCATGGCGCTGGGGGCCGTGCTGAGCACGCTGACGGCGGTGGTGGTCGAGCGTT
>RPRK01000410.1 GCA_003818495.1 Burkholderiales bacterium | reverse complement strand
CGGATTTGAGAATTTTAGTAGAACGGGTTTCAAACCCGTTCTACAATTGAGAAACTTCCGGAACGGGTTTAAACCGGTTCTGCTTTATGTGCAATTTCCGAAATCTGCGGCTGCGATTCGGGAATACAGGGATCAAGCCTGAAATACGGAGCCGCTGCAAACTCAATATGATTCTGCTGAAAATGCCTGACAATCTCCGTATTTACTTCTGTCCGGATCGGGTGACGGAGCGAAAAATCGTTGATGATATAGCGAAGGGAAATCATAAATGAATAATTGGCAACCCCGCTGAATCTTACACGCCTCAACTGAGTATTAGGATTACTTTCGATAAGTTCGGAAATCAGCTTCATTGCCTGCTCTATCTGTTCGGCCGAGTTCCGTATGGACAGCGGTATATCGGCATTGACCGTAAATCCCGCAGCCCGTGAGATATTGACGACCTCAGCCTGAGCCAGTTGGGAATTTGGTACTGAAATCTGAAATTTGCTCGCGCTTGCCCTCAGCCGGGTATAGCGCACCCCGATTTCTTCCACCTCGGCATCCTGTCCTTTGAACATAATGGTATCGCCGATTTTGAACGATCCGGAAAGAAAAATGCTGATTCCTCCGATGATATCGCTTAGAGTTTCCTTCGAAGCCATAGCAATTGCAAGACCTCCGATTCCGAGACCTGCGAGAATTGCCCCCACATTAAAGCCCAGAATACTTAACGAGGCAAGAATTGCGACTCCCCAGATTATAAATACAAAAAGCGTTTTCAGCAGCGGAAAAACAGCGATAACGGATGAAATTTTTCCGCTTTCTTCCGCTTTTTTCTTAGCCCGCTTCACTGTCCGGTTCATCAGAAATCTGACTATGCCGTGAAGCAGCAGTGTTGCCAGCAGAACCGCTGCCAATTTGATAAGAACCTCTACGGCTTTCTGACTGCGCGTATGGTAGCGGTCAGAGCGCAGCATTCCGATTTCGCTGTTTGCAAAATTACGCATCTCGGCTTTTGCCCGAGGGGGTTCATCCTGAGAAATTCCATTAATATACTGTATCCGTCGCTGAAGGGCGAGATCAGCAGCTTTTATGCTTCCCATTTTATCCTGATATCTGCCGATTTCGGATCCGAGTCCCGAGGCTGAAAGTCTCTGCTCAAACAGCCGGACCCATTTGTCTGAGGCAACAAGGGCAATATGCCGTTCAAATAAAATATCTGCTGCTTTGGCAATTTCCTCTGTTTTTTTGTCATCGGGAATCGGCGTCGGCATGGGAAGCCGCTTCTGAGTTTTGGTTTCAAAATTGGCAAGAATTTCCTGAGCTTTCTGAGGCATCAGCCTTGCCTGAATTTTGACCCATTCCTCCTCTTTCTGAGCTTCCAGTGTCTTGATCTCTTCCAGTAGCAGAGGCAGCAGATCGGTCACCGCAGTTTTTTCCTGTTCTGCCAGTTGAATGAGATTTTCTGTTTTCTCTTTCTGCTGAATGAGATTTTCCCGCCGGTTTCCCAGTTCGATCACTTCCTGATAATAGGATTTCAACATTTCGGTCAGATTCTGAGCGCGTTCCGAAGGGACAAAACTCAGAAGATATTCTTTGGCAGTATCGTCGGTTTCCATGAGCCGGATCCCCATCTGTTCGAGGGATTGCTGCTCAATTTTGGAAAGCTTGTCACGGGTGCGTTCAAAATCGGCAGCCAGTTTTTCCATTTCCCGGAAAATGTCAACCCTTTTTCCTACAGATTCAAGTGTCTGAGTTAGCAGTTCCTGCCTTTTCCTGAGTGTGGTATCAGGCTTGCTCAGGGTTTCCGTTTCCTGACGGATCTGTGTCTGCTGAGTCATCACTCCTGCCAGTTCTGTCTCTAACTGAGTTATCAGTTCCCGTTTCAATGCCTCGCTGATATTGTCCGGGATATCTTTGCTCTCAAGCTGCCTGCGTCCCAGACGTTTTTTTATTTCCACGGCATTGGCATTATACTGCATGGCCAATTTTGCCGTGTCAGACAAGGCAGCCGAATATTTTTCGATCTGACTGTTCAATGCCATCAGCGCATTCAGCATTTCCGCACGGGCAGTCTGCTGTTCCGAGATAACACGGGTCCGAGTCGAAAGCAGATTCTGATACTGCTCTGTCTCGGCAGTATCAGCGGGCTTGGCATCTGAGGCTTTTGCAGCCGGTTTCCCGGCAGGCTTTCCGCTTTCAGGCGGTTTCCCTGCTTCTTCGGGTTTTTCAGGTTCGACTGGAAGTTCCATGCCCGCGAACTGATACAGTTTCTTGACAATATTCTGTTTTTCCTCAAGAGATTCCTCCTGAGCCGAGCGCAGCAGGGGGTCTTTCAGGGAGTCGAGCTTCAGTCTGATTTCGTTCAGGTCTGCCAAAGCTTTTTTATGAGTTTCACGGTTTTTTTCCAAAGAAGCCGAGGCAGTTTTCAGATTCTCCCCGCTTTCCTGAAATTTCTGAAGAATCTGTTCAGCGGTCAGATTTTTGAGTTCCTCGTCCCACTGACGTGCCTTCTGGGCAGCTT
>RPRK01000409.1 GCA_003818495.1 Burkholderiales bacterium | reverse complement strand
CAAGCTTTACGACGATCACGTCCCGCTGTTCACCCGCTACCAGATCGAGAGCCAGATCGAGTCGGCCTACTCGCACAAGGTGAACCTGCCGTCGGGCGGCTCGATCGTCATCGACCATACCGAGGCGCTGGTGTCGATCGACATCAACTCGGCGCGCAGCACGCGCGGCACCGACATCGAGACCACTGCGCTCAACACCAACCTCGAGGCGGCCGACGAGATCGCCCGGCAGATGCGCCTGCGCGACGTCGGCGGCCTGATCGTCATCGACTTCATCGACATGGAGTCGCAGAAGAACCAGCGCGCCGTCGAGGACCGGCTGCGGGATGCCGTGAAGCAGGATCGCGCCCGCATCCAACTCGGGCGCATCTCGCGCTTCGGCCTGCTCGAGCTGTCGCGCCAGCGCTTGCGCCCGTCGATCAGCGAGTCCACCAACATCACCTGCCCGCGCTGCAACGGCATGGGCGTGATCCGCAGCGTCGAGTCGCTCGCGCTCGCCATCCTGCGCCTCATCGGCGAGGAGGCACGCAAGGACCGCACCGCGAAAGTGATCGCGCAGCTGCCGGTGGACGTCGCCACCTACCTCATGAACGAGAAGCGGGAGTGGCTGCACAGCATCGAGCAGCGCAGCGAGGTCGACGTCATCCTCGTCCCCAACCGCTACATCGAGACGCCCGCCTACGAGATCCGGCGCGTGCGCGACGACGAGCTCGGCCTGCCCGAATACTCGGTGATCAGCCACCAGATGGCGGTGCAGCCGCAGGTGGACATGGAGGCGATCGCGGCCGAGGAGAAGGCCCCGCCGCCGCCGCCCGTGCCCGCAGTCACGACGGTGGTGCCGAGCACGCCGGCCCCGCCCCCGGCTCCCGAGCCGGTGGCAGCGCCGGTCGCGGCCGCGGCGGTCGTGGCCGTGCCGCAGTACGGTCCGCGCGACGGCGCCTTCGTGCGCCTGTGGCACTGGCTGTTCGGCGACAAGCGCGCACCCGAGCCGGTGCCGCCACCTGCACGCGCCGAGAGAGAGCGTGGCCGCGACCGGGATCGCGGGCGCGACCGTGACCGTGATCGTGACCGCGCGGATCGTGACCGGGGCCGGGATCGCGGGCGTGAGCGTGATCGCGACCAGCGACAGGCCCGCGACGAGCGCGGCCGCGACCCGCGGCGCGACGACCGGGGCGGTCGGGACGAGAAAGGCCGCGGCGAACGGCGCGACGAGCCACGTGCGGAGCGGCGCGAGGGAGAGCGACGTCCGGAGCAGCAGCAGCAGCAGCAACAGCAGCAGAGACGCGACGAGCGTGGTGATCGTGGCGAGCGTGGCCGTCGCGACCAGCAACCGGGCCAGGGCGGCCAGCGCGACGGGCAGCGCGACCGGCGCCCGGACGCCCAGCAACAGCGCAGTCCGCAACAGCAGGCGCGACAGGAGCCGTCGCCGAGGCCTGCGGCCGACCAGCCCCCGCGCGCCGAGCAGACCGCGGCCGCTCCTCAGCAGGGACAGCCAGGCACTACCGTGATTCCGCTTCCGGTGGTCGTTCAGGATGCGCTGGCGGGCACGCCGACCAGCGGTGGCGAAGCCGCCACGACGGGCGCGCCGCGTCCGGATCGGCCCGATCGGCCCGAAGGCGAGCGCACTGGACGCCGCTCGCGACGCGGCGGTCGTCGCCGCCGTCGGGAACCCGGCGAGCCGGGAGCCAGCCCGGAAGGCGGCGTCGAGGCTGAGGGGCCGGCGCCCGAGGCCCAGTCGTTCGACTTCGAGCGAACGACGCCGGTCGAAGTGCAACCAACGCGGCCGACCGCGCCGCCGCCGGCAGCATTCATGCCGCCACCGGCCCCGATGACTGCGGCGCCGTCGGCGCCCGCTGCACCGCCTCCCGCATCGGCACCTGCCCCTGCGGCACCGGTCGTGGCCCACGAGCCGCGCCCGGAGTGGACGCCCACCCCGCCGAGCGACGCGACGCGGGAAGGCCCGCGCAGCGAGCCTTGAGCCGAACGCCCGGCGCCGTCCTCAGCGGCGGCGCCGGGACCCCATCTCCCTCTGCACCTCGTCGAGCAGGCCGGCCGCGGCCAGTTCGGCGAGGTCCAGCACCTGCTCGAATCCGAGCGCCCCCCCGTAGTACGGATCGGGGACGTCCTCGACGTTCCCCTTGCCGGCATATTCCATGAACAGCCGGATGCGCTCGTGCGCAACGGGCGGAGCGCGCTCGAGCAGCGTCACGTGGTTCAGGCGGTCCATCGCGACGATCAGGTCGAAACGCTCGAAATCCTCGTCGCTGACCTGGCGGGCGCGCAGGCTGCGCAGGTCGATGCCGCGCCGCGCGGCGGCCGCGACCGACCTCGAGTCTGGCGGTTCACCCACGTGGTAGTCGTGCGTCCCGGCCGAATCGATCTCGAGCGGCAGGTGCGGCGCGCGCTCCTGCGCCAGGCGCCGGAAGACGCCTTCCGCAGTCGGTGAACGGCAGATGTTGCCCATGCAGACGAACAGCACGCGACATTCAGCCATTTTTCAGCTTTTTT
>RPRK01000408.1 GCA_003818495.1 Burkholderiales bacterium | reverse complement strand
GGGTCGACGCAGGCGGCGACCGCGAACGCGAGCCGCACGTACATGCCCGACGAGTAGGTCTTGACGGGCTGCTCCATGAAGTCGCCGATGTCAGCGAAGCGCGCGATCTCCTCGAACCGGTCGCGGACCTCTGCGTGCTCGAGGCCGAGCAGGCCGGCGTACATGAACACGTTCTCGCGGCCGGTGAGCTCGGGGTTGAAGCCCGCGCCGAGCTCGAGCAGGGCGGCGACGCGGCCGTCGACCGAGATCGAGCCGGTGGTGGGGCTCAGCGTCCCGCAGATCAACTGCAGCAGCGTCGACTTGCCTGCGCCGTTGCGGCCGACGACCCCGAGGGTCTCGCCCTTGCGGACCTGGAAGCTCACGTTGCTCAGCGACCAGAACTCACGGTAGTAGGCGGCGGGCGACAGCCCCAGCGTGCGCCGGACCCGCGGCAGCACGAATTGCTTGAGGCGATCGCGGGGCGTCGCGTAGATCTGGTAGCACTTGCCCAGGTCGACGATGTCGATCGCAGGGGAGCGGACTGCCTCAGAGGACATCGGCGAATCCCTTGCGGGTCTTCTGGAACCACCAGAAACCGGCCCAGCAGACGAGGCATGCTCCGACGGTGTACAGGCCCAACGCGGACCAGTCGGGCATCCGGCCCCAGATGGCGACCTCGCGGGCCTGCTCGATGATCAGGCTGAGCGGGTTCAGCGCCACCAGGGCCCGGTACTTCTCGGGCAGCGAGGACAGCGGGAAGAACACCGGCGACAGGAAGAGCAGCGCGGAGTTGACGATGCCGATCACCTGCCCGGTGTCCGGCACGAAGGTGCCGATCGAGGCGAGGAACCAGCACGCTCCGAGCGTGCCGATCATGAGCGGCGCCAGCACGATCGGCAGCAGCACGAGCGTCGGGTGCACCGGCGAGCCGGTCACCACGAGGCCGACGAGCAGGATCAGCGTGCTCGCGGTCGCATGGAACAGTGCCGAGCCGACCACCGCGACCGGCAGCACCTCGAGGGGGAAGACCACCTTCTTGACGAAGTTGCTGTTGCCGGCCATCAGCGTCGGAGAGCGCGCCAGGCACTCCGAAAAGAAGGTGTGGATGATCAGCCCCACGAACAGCACGAGCGCGAAGCTGGTGGCGGATTCGTCGCCGCCCGGGTTCCAGCGCGCCTTGAACACGCCGCTGAAGACGAAGGTGAAGACCGCCAGCATCAGCATCGGGTGGAGCAGCGACCAGGCGAACCCGACGATGGCGCCCCGGTAGCGGGTGACCACCTCGCGCCGCACCATCTGGAGCACGAGGTGGCGCCGACGCCACAGCATCGACACGATCGCGTCCGGGCCGGTGGGCTGCGGCAGGTGCGGGTTCACGCGGCGAGCTCCGGTGCGCGCCGCAGTGCCCGGCACGTCCGGCCTCGGGCCGGTGAGTCGCCGCGAAGCAGGTGGGGTTCGTGTCTCACAGGGCTGCTATTCTATCGTGCCGCGCTGCCCCGTCCCGCCGGATGCCGCCGACGGCACGCCGGCTTCGCGCCGCCAGCCCGGTGCGAGTGCGATCGACGACGCCTCGTCCCGGCGATAGGCGGCGTCGAAGGCGCCGACCGTGCGAGGCGCGCCGTTCGGTCCGCGCGGCGCGCCGGATGCCGGTCCCGCGCCTGCCGATGCCCGTCCGGACGTTCGGCGAGGCGACCCGGCCGGCGCCGCCGGACACCGCGGCCGAATCCGCCGGGGCACCACTGCGGGCGGGCAGACGCGGCATGCTCGCACCGCTCGCGCAGCCGCCGACCGGGTCGACGAAGGCGAGCGGCGTGCCGAGCGCGTCGGCCTGCACGTAGCCGACGAAGCCGGAGCGCGCCGGACCGGCCGCGGGGCTCGACGCGGGACCTGGATCGCCGGTCCGCACCATGCCGCGCACCACGCCGCTCGCATCGACGAGCGTGCCCGAGACCGGCGGCGCGCCGTACGCCGGATCGACGAGCCAGCCCGCACCCGCAGGTAGCGCGGCTCGCCGTCGATCGCCTCGGTGTCCTCGATGCCGCCGCGGCAGACGGCGCCCGAGCGGGTCCCGGGGGTCGCGGGCCGTCCGATCGCACGGTGCGCGTCGCGCCACTGCGCCAGCCCGAACACTGACCATTGCCGCTCGCGCGGCGTCTCGGCGATCGCCAGCGCCCAGGCGGCGTCGGGGAAGATCCGGCCGATGCGGGCCGCATCGCGCACGCCGAGCTCCAGGGCCAGCGCGCCGATCGCGCGCTCGAACGCGGCGGCGTGGCTGGGCTTGAGCGCGGCCCAGGCCATCAGCGCCGGGGTGGTGTAGCGGCTCGACAGCGCCTGCTCGATGCCGAAGGTCGTGCGTCCGCCGGCGGTGCCGAACACCAAGCCGCCGACGTAGACGAGGAAGGTCGCGAGGGTCACGCCCAGCGTCTGCTCGCGCCACGCCGGCAACAGGCGTAGCGCGGCGACGACCGCCGCCACGACCAGCACGGTGCCGGCAGCGATCCCGAGCGGAGCCACGGCGCAGGTCGCCGGCGAGGAAACCG
>RPRK01000407.1 GCA_003818495.1 Burkholderiales bacterium | reverse complement strand
CGTGGGCGTGGCCATGCGAATGGCCGTGGTCGTGACCCGCCGCGTCGCCCGTGCCCTCGCCGTGGTCGTGCCGCGGGTCGAACACGTGGATCCGGCCGCCGTGGCCCTGATCGTCGTGCTGATGGTGGACGTGGCTGTGACCGTAGGCGCCGGACTCGGGCTGGAAGCCTTCGTCGACCTCGTGCACGTGACCGCCGAGGCGCTCGATCATCGCCTGCAGGACGTGATCGGGCAGCAGCCGGATCCAGCCGTCGCCGATCTGCAGCGGCACGTGCCGGTTGCCGACGTGGTACGCGATCCGCGCGAGGCCGACGGCGTCGTGCGCATGCACCTCGATCAGCCGCTCGGCGGCCGCCTCGACGGCGACCACCCGGCCGTCGGCCAGGCGGATGCGGTCACCCTGCCTGAGCAGCGTGCCCGGCGGCAGGTCCACGCCGATCTCCTCGCCCGACAGCAGGCATGCCCGGAAGCGCGACTTCTCGCGCTGCTCGAAGGCCAGCTCGATCACTTCGTCGACCCGCTCGTGCGGGTCGGCCAGGCCATTGGCCACCACGATCCCCATGCGCCGCTCGCCTCGTCAGAACAGGAAGTAGCGCTGCGCCATCGGCAGGCTGGTCGCCGGCTCGCAGGTCAGCAGCATGCCGTCGGCGCGGACCTCGTAGGTCTCGGCGTCCACCGACATCTTCGGCGTGTAGCCGTTGAGCACCATGTCGGCCTTGCGCAGCGTGCGGATGCCCTTGACCGCGACCAGCGTCTTGGCCAGCCCGAGCCGCCCGCCGATGCCCGCGTCGAGGGCCGCCTGCGACACGAAGGTCAGCGACCCCGCGGCGATCGCGCCGCCGAAGCCACCGAACATCGGCCGGTAGTGCACCGGCTGCGGCGTCGGGATCGACGCGTTCGGATCGCCCATCAGCGCCATCGCGATGGTGCCGCCCTTCAGGATGATCGACGGCTTGACGCCGAAGAACGCCGGCCGCCACAGCACCAGGTCGGCCCACTTGCCGACCTCGATCGAGCCGACCGCGTGCGCGACGCCGTGCGTGATCGCCGGGTTGATCGTGTACTTCGCGACGTAGCGCTTGATGCGCCAGTTGTCGTTGCGCTCGCCGTCGGCGCGGGTCTCGTCGATCTTCAGCGCGCCGCGCTGCTGCTTCATCTTGTGCGCGGTCTGCCAGGTGCGCAGGATCACCTCGCCCGGACGGCCCATCGCCTGGCTGTCCGACGACATCATCGAGATCGCGCCGAGGTCGTGCAGGATGTCCTCGGCGGCGATGGTCTCGCGGCGGATCCGGCTCTCGGCGAAGGCGAGGTCCTCGGCGATCGACGGGTCGAGGTGGTGGCACACCATCAGCATGTCGAGGTGCTCGTCGAGCGTGTTGACCGTGTAGGGCCGCGTCGGATTCGTCGACGACGGCAGCACGTTGGTCTCGCCGACCACCTTGATGATGTCGGGCGCGTGGCCGCCGCCCGCCCCCTCGGTGTGGTACGTGTGGATCACGCGGCCCTTCATCGCGTCGATCGAGGCTTCGACGAAACCCGACTCGTTGAGGGTGTCGGTGTGGATCGCGACCTGCACGTCATAGCGGTCGGCGACCGCCAGGCAGTTGTCGATCGCCGCCGGCGTCGTGCCCCAGTCCTCGTGCAGCTTCAGGCCGATCGCGCCGGCGAGGATCTGCTCCTCCAGCGGCGCGGGCAGCGACACGTTGCCCTTGCCGGTGTAGCCGATGTTCATCGGGAAGCCGTCGGCCGCCTTGAGCATCTGGGCCAGGTGCCAGGCGCCGGGCGTGACCGTGGTGGCATTGGTGCCGGTGGCCGGACCGGTGCCGCCGCCGATCATCGTGGTGATGCCCGAGGCCAGCGCCTCCTCGATCTGCTGCGGACAGATGAAGTGGATGTGCGAGTCGATGCCGCCGGCGGTGACGATCATGCCCTCGCCCGCGATCACCTCGGTGGCCGCGCCGATGGCGATGGTGACGCCCGGCTGGATGTCGGGGTTGCCGGCCTTGCCGATGCCCGCGATGCGGCCGTCCTTCAGGCCGATGTCGGCCTTCACGATGCCGGCGACGGCGTCGACGATCAGCGCGTTGGTGATGACGGTGTCGACGACGTCCCGGCGGCCGAGCTGGGACTGGCCCATGCCGTCGCGGATCACCTTGCCGCCGCCGAACTTGACCTCCTCGCCGTAGATCGTGTGGTCGGCCTCGACCTCGAGCATCAGGTCGGTGTCGGCGAGCCGCACGCGGTCGCCGACGGTCGGGCCGTACATCTCCGCGTACGCGCGGCGCGAGAGCTTCGCCATGGTCAGGCCTTCCTCGGGGTCGTGGCACGCTTGGCGGCGGGCTTCTTCGCGGCGGGCTTCTTCGCGGCGGCCTTCTTCGCGGCGGGTGTCTCGACGACGGCCTGCTCGGCAGCCGGCTTCTTCGCTGCGGTCGCCTTCGCCGGCGCATCGAGCGGCCCCATCACCATCTGCCGGAATCCGTACACCCTGCGGCTGCCGGCGAGCGCGACGAGGTCCACCGTACG
>RPRK01000406.1 GCA_003818495.1 Burkholderiales bacterium | reverse complement strand
ATATCGAGCCCCGGCTTACAACAAGGTTGAAATAATTATCCAGGAAAGGCATTTGCTCCGCCGCCGCTTTAATGATAGTTACCCTCGATTGCAGCCCCAATTCTTCAGCGGAAGACAGCGCTATCTTTAACAACTCTTCTTTTATATCGAGGAGGCTAAGCTGCAGGTCGGTGCGCCTGGCTATCTCAAGTCCCATGTTCCCCTGGCCGGTCCCGGTGTCCAGACACCGGCCTCTGGTTATGCCGTAATCCTGGATAATTTGCTACGCCAGATCTTCATATATTTGTTTATCTACTGGCATTCTTGCTCCTTATAGAATATATTCTCTTGTTGTATTATTCGTTGTATTGCAAATAATATAACGAGTGTATCAAAATAAGTGCAAGCTGTTCATTTAAAATGCTTCACACCTGTTCAAGGAGATCACTCCGTGGCAAAAACACCCATCCTTGGGGCTACTGTTTCTATACTTAAAAATCTTTACCGCCAGAAAAATCTGACTCCCAGCCGACTATTGCGGGTTGGTATTAACGGGGAGAATCGGTCTGTCTCTTTGACTCTTATTTTGTTACTTTTTTAATACAAGGGATAAGCGGGCCCCGGTAATGGACTAGTCTCCATAGACATAGGGAAAAGTCTTTCTTTGCAGGCTATTACTAAAAAAAACGGCAAGGTAACAATACACATCCCGTCAGACGGAATTATCCTTTCCAGGCAGTCCAGGGATTTCGGGGCAAGGAATGAATTTAAAGGAATTATTGCCCTCATTACAAAGGAAGCAAATTTTACCGGACTTAAAATAGACATAGGGCAGAAGCTAGATGTTCTTATCAGCCCTAAGTCTCATTTTGACCTGAACCCTCAAATAGGCGAGGAAATATATGTCACACTCAAAGCTACATCCATAAAAGTGAACTAATATTTTACACTTTCATAATATCAAAAAGCCTCCGGCGTAAAACCGGGGGCATCAGTTTTTCTGGCGGAGACAGAGGAGGCCTTGATCTTCCCCCGTAATTAGCAGCAGCACGAGAAATATCGCGAGTCCCCAAATCCGTTTTTGCATTTTTCCACACCCAGATACAAGTCTCAATTGCCAGCTGCATGAATTGCCTAAAATTTTGATACTAAATCATCTTTCATATTAACTTGAACATCAAGTACCTACCAAAATAGAGGAATTCAGGTAAAGCCATTATCAATGATCTGTTATTTTTTTTTCTTGAATGTGATCTCTATATCTGGAAAATGATAATACTCACCGTCCCATTTAGCCTTTAGGATCTCCAGGCATTTTTGAATTATTGTGTTTTCGAGCTCGAACTCGTCAGTTATGTCTTTAAGTGTTAAGGAACCGAACCGGCTTTTGGCATATTCATGAATCTTCATCGCTTCTTGTGTAGCAAATTCAGTCTCTTTTGCCTTTTTCTCATTTTGCTGTTCTATTTTTTGTTGTCTTTTTTTTGTTAGTCCTAACCTCACATGAACAACGCCAAGGACTGTTATCACCAAGCAAACAATCGAAATGCCGAGCGACAAAAACAATATTTGATTATTAGTTTTTGGCATAAAATCTTCAGCGTCAGAAATACCATCGTTATCAGTGTCATAGTTTAGCGGAGAGAGATTGGAGTGTATTTCAAACAAGTCAGACAATCCGTCCTGGTCAGTATCGGAATTATTAGGATTTGTACTAAAAGCTGTTTCTTGTTCATCGGAAATACCATCACTATCGGAATCATAATCATTTATGCTTAAAGGTGTGACTATTGATGTTTTTACAGATGAACAACCATAAAACAACAACAGCGATGACTGAACTAAAACTAAAAGAATCAGTACTGCAAAATAGCGGTTGTTTTTGTTTATACCGGAATTATTTGTGGTATTTTTTTTCGATGTCGGGAAGGTAATATTCATTACCATCTTTCCTTGCCCCGAGTTTATTGAGAAATTTCCGGGCCCCTTTTTCATTTGTTCCTAATTGCATAATGTCATTTGTACTTAAAGTACCCCTGTTCTTTTCTGCAATATCTCTAACTGCTGCTTCGTTGATTTTGAAAAAACCGCGAAAAACAGCGGCATCAGCCCTTATTTGTTTGGTTTTATTCCTGCGTTTTACCGTCAACCCATACTGATAATGAACAAGCCCGACGACTAAACACCCGGCTAATAAAGACCATACGGGTATAAGGAGTGTTTTAGTTTGTGTTCTTGGAGCAATATCCAGAGGATCCATTTTCCCGTCTTCATCGGTATCTTGTTTATTAGGGTCCAGTTTTAATGTGATTTCTTTACCATCTAGCAAACCATCTTTATCGGTATCCGATTGTCTGGGATCAGTGTTGTATTTTGCTATTTCGTCGCCATCGGTCAGTCCATCATCATCAGTATCTTCATTTTGAGGACTCAAACCACGGTTGAGTTCATCTCCATCCTTTACCCCATCATTGTCCATGTCCGGATTGTTCGGGTCATAACTAGAGTCTATTTCCTGTTTATCATCAAGATAATCAATATCTGAATCTTTACT
>RPRK01000405.1 GCA_003818495.1 Burkholderiales bacterium | reverse complement strand
CGGCGACTTCAAGGACGTCGAGGTGATCGAGCTGCTGGTGAAGCCGGGCGATGCGGTGAAGACCGAGCAGAGCCTGCTGACGGTGGAGTCCGACAAGGCGTCGATGGAGATACCGTCGAGCGGGTCGGGCCGGATCGTCGAGCTGAAGGTGAAGCTGGGCGACCGGGTGAAGGAGGGGAGCGTGATCGCGCTGCTGGAGGCGGACGGCGCGGCCGTCGAGGCCGCCCCCGCGGCCCCCGCCGCCGCACCGGCGCCTGCCCCGGCAGCGGCCCCTGCAGCCGCGGCGGCGCCCGCCGCACCGCGGCCGGCCGCAGCCCCGCCTGCGGCAGCCGCCGCTCCGGCGCCTGGGGCCGGTGCGTCCCGGTCGGTCGCGCCGGCGACCACCGGCGGCACCGTCGTCGTCGAGGTGCCGGACATCGGCGACTTCAAGGACGTCGAGGTCATCGAGCTGCTGGTCAAGCCGGGCGACACCGTCGCGCCCGAGCAGAGCCTGATCACCGTCGAGTCCGACAAGGCGTCGATGGAGATCCCGAGCTCGGCCGGCGGCGTGGTCGTCGAGGTGAAGGTGAAGGTCGGCGACCGGGTCGCCCAGGGCTCGCCGGTCGTGGTGCTCGCCTCGGCCGCGGGCACCGCGGCGCCTGCCCAGCCTGCCGGTGCGCCGCAGCCCTCCGACCGCGCGGCCGAGCCGGATGTCGAGGCGCCGCGCCGCGCCGCGCCGTCGGTCGAGCAGACCGGCGCGGGCGACGCCGCCACGCCGCCGGCGCCGTCGCCCCGCACGCAGCCGGTGCCCGCCGAGGCCGGCGATGGCGCCGCCCACGTCGTGAAGCCGCATGCGTCGCCCTCGGTGCGCAAGTTCGCCCGCGAGCTCGGTGTCGACCTGGACCGCGTCAGCGGCACCGGACCGAAGCAGCGGATCCTGCAGGAGGACGTCCAGGCGTTCGTGAAGGCGGCCGTGCAACGGGCCGCGGCGCCCGCGGCGTCGGCCACGCCGCCCCAGGCGGACGGCGGCGCCGGCCTCGGCCTGCTGCCCTGGCCGAAGGTCGACTTCGCGAAGTTCGGTCCGATCGAGACGAAGCCGCTGCCGCGCATCCGCCGGATCTCGGCCGCGAACCTGCATCGCAACTGGGTGATGATCCCGCACGTCACCAACCACGACGATGCCGACGTCACGGATCTCGAGGCGTTCCGGGTCCAGCTGAACCGGGAGAACGAGAAATCGGGGCCGAAGCTCACGATGCTCGCATTCCTGATCAAGGCCTGCGTGCATGCGCTCAAGAAGTTCCCCGAGTTCAACGCCTCGCTCGAGGGCGAGGCGCTGGTGCTCAAGCGCTACTGGCACATCGGCTTCGCGGCCGACACGCCGAACGGCCTGATGGTGCCGGTGATCCGCGACGCGGACCGCAAGGGCCTCGGCGAGATCGCCACCGAGACCGGCGAACTCGCGAAGAAGGCCCGCGACGGCAAGCTGTCGCCGTCCGAGATGCAGGGCGGCACGTTCTCGATCTCGAGCCTGGGCGGCATCGGCGGCACCGGCTTCACGCCGATCGTCAATGCACCCGAGGTCGCGATCCTGGGCGTGAGCCGGTCCGCGACGAAGCCGGTCTGGGACGGCTCGGCCTTCGTGCCGAGGCTCGTCCTGCCGCTGTCGCTGTCCTACGACCACCGCGTGATCGACGGCGCCGCGGCGGCCCGCTTCAACGCCCATCTGGCCCAGCTTCTGGCGGATTTTCGCAGGGTGATGCTGTGATGGCGGCGCTGTAGATTGGCTGCTCCCCACGCGTCTCCCAGGATGATCCGTTGACCACCATCGTCGTCGTCAGGAAGAAGAACCACATCGCGATCGGCGCGGACACCCTCGTCACGTTCGGCGAGACCCGCCTGCCGGGCGCGTACGAGGCGAACGACAAGATCATCCGGGTCGGCGACTCCTACATCGGGCTGGCGGGCAGCACCGCGCACTTCGAGGTGCTGCGGCGCGTGCTCGGCACGATCGAGACGCCGAGGCTGCATTCCCGGCACGAGGTCTTCGAGACCTTCCTGCGCGCGCACCAGGTGCTCAAGGAGCAGTATTTCCTCAACCCCAAGGAAGAGGACGACGATCCGTACGAGAGCTCGCAGATCACGGCGCTGATCGCCAATCCGAGCGGCATCTATGGCGTCTACTCGTACCGCGAGGTCTTCAGCTTCGAGCGGTTCTGGGCGATCGGTTCGGGCCGCAACTTCGCGCTCGGCGCGATGTACGCGAGCTACGGCGGCTCGCGCAGCGCGCGGCAGATCGCGCAGATCGGCGTCGATGCGGGCTCCGAGTTCGACAAGAGCTCGAGCGGCCCGAATCGCGTCCACGACTTCGAGATCCCCACCTGAGCGACCGCGGTCGCAGGTTCCAACAACGACGAGACAGACCATGGCGACCATCGAGCTGCGCGTGCCGGACATCGGCGACTTCAAGGACGTCGAGGTGATCGAGCTGCTGGTGAAGCCGGGCGATGCGGTGAAGACCGAGCAGAGCCTGCTGACGGTGGAGTCCGACAAGGCGTCGATGGAGATACCGTCGAGCGG
>RPRK01000404.1 GCA_003818495.1 Burkholderiales bacterium | reverse complement strand
GCCATGATCCTGGATCGCCAGGGTCAAAGGGATGAGGCCCGTAAACTCCTTCTCAAAGCGGATCGCATCGTCGATGAGCTTTACACGACAAGTGTTAGCAAGGCGGCGGCCACTTTTGTATTCAATGATTCCGCCCAGGATTATCCGGGTGAGGATTATGAAAAGGTGGCTATTCACATCATGCTGGCCCATTCCTTTATTGAAGATGGGGACCTGAAGTCGGCCCGTGTGGAAGCAGCCCGGATCAACACCCGCCTCAACGAGATCAACGGTTTTTATGAAGACAATAAGAATCGCTATAAAGAGGATGCCTATGCCCGGTATTTGGCCGGCATCATCTATGAAGCTCTGGGTGAGGATGATTCCGCGATCGTCGATTACCGCGCGGCCCTCAAGGTTTACGAAGGTGACTACAGCAAGATCTTTGCGACCCGGGCCCCGGATCATCTGGTGGTGGCACTTTATCGTCTTTTGGTGAAGCGTGGCCGTGGAGATGAGGCCAAGGAACTGAAAAAGAATTACCAGCTGCAGGGGCAGAAGCGTGATGGCAAGGAATCCCTGGGCGAGATCGTGGTCCTGCATGAACTTGGCGAGATCGCAAGCAAGGAAAAATCGGAGTTTGTCTATCCGATCGGTTCGGAGATTGTGCGCTTTTCGTTTCCCGTAATTCAGCGCGTGAAAAGTAGCTATGGCCGCACCGGCGTTCAGATCAATTCCGATGTTTCGGAGCCTTCTGACCTGACGCAGAATTTTGATATGATTGCCCGGGAAACGCTTGAGGACAGACGCGGCCGTATCATTGCCAAGTCCCTGGCGCGTCTTGTCTTGAAGAGCCAGATGACACAGAAGGCGCAGAAGGAATTCGGTGCACTCGGCTGGCTGGCGGGGAATATTTACGGAGCTGTGACAGAAACGGCAGATACACGCAACTGGGCCCTGCTGCCGGGCGCGATCAAGGTCACACGGCTGCAGGTGAAACCTGGGAATTACGATCTGACTATTTTCAACGATGGCAGGACATCACGTGTTCGGAGGGTTTCGATCAAGCCGGGCGAAGTTCAGATTATCCGGGATTATTAAGATAAAAGAAGGCGCCTCTCTGTCGAAGCCCTTCTTTTTTCATAGCGCCTTAGCGGCCGCGACCGCGGACCGCATGAACCCAGTTCTGATTATCCATGGTATTTCTGAGATCCCTCATGGCTTTCACCGACTGAATCCGCTGTTCGGCGATTACATTCGATGCTGCGTTGGTGGTGATCTGCTGCTCATCCGCCTGCTTATAGATCGCAAGCAGGGTCTCATGGATGCCACTGGCTTTCTTTTTGGCAATCTCCGCATCATAGCCGCAGAGCTCCTGATACACGTTGATCACGCCGCCAGCGTTGATCACATAATCAGGCGCATATAGAATGCCGCGCTCCTTCAGCATTGCACCGTGCACACGTTCATCCAATAGCTGGTTGTTCGCAGCACCGGCAATGATCGGTGCCTTGATCTCAGGAATGGTTTGATCATTCAAGAAACCGCCGAGCGCACAGGGTGCGAAAACATCGACGTTCAGCTTGTGAATCTCATGCAGCTGAGCCGCTTCTGCCCCGTAGAGCTTGACGTTGGCTTTGACTTTTTCTGGATCAATGTCAGCCGCGTAAATTTTTGCACCGTCATTCACTAGGAATTCGATGAGGTGCGAACCGACCGCGCCTACTCCTTGAACAGCGACGGTGACGCCTTTGAGGCTGTCTTTATTGAGCTTATATTTCACCGAGGCTTTGATGCCCTGATAAACGCCCCAGGCTGTGACTGGGGAAGGATCGCCCGAGCCGCCCGCGCGGGAACTCACGCCCGTTACATAGGCGGTTTCCAAGGCCACCTGCTCGATATCGCTCACGCGGATGTTCACGTCTTCCGCTGTGATGTAGCGGCCGCCGAGGCTATCCACAAAGCGTCCGAAGGTACGGAATAGCGCTTCACTTTTCAATTTTTTGGGATCGCCGATGATCACCGACTTGCCGCCGCCGAGATTCAGACCCGACACAGCATTTTTATAAGTCATACCCCGGGACAGACGCAGCACATCGCGCAGCGCTTCCTCTTCGGAACTGTAGTTCCACATACGACAACCACCAAGAGCGGGCCCCAGGGTCGTATCATGAATAGCGATAATCGCCTTCAGTCCTGTAGTTTTGTCATGGCAGAAGACAACCTGTTCGTGACCCATGGTGGTGAGATCTTCAAAAATAGCCATCCTATCCTTCCTTTTTGTCCTGGGTATGATTTGCAGCTCAAATCAGCTTATGCGGGTTCATGAGCACCAAGAAATACTGGAATGCTTTGAAAATAGCAAGAAAGCCAAAGCCCTTGAAAATAAGGCGTAAAGCTCATGATGTAAGCTTCGCTCACCGCCTGGCGAGTGGGTTTTAACGCATCTGTTCTTGTCTTGTTTGACTTATTAAGTTAGTACCAGATTTCCGTGGACAGGGGCGTTTGACAAGTGAAAAATCCCTGGTCCAGGCAGGACAAGAAAGGTTAAAAATGACGCAATTTGATGTCATTGTGATAG
>RPRK01000403.1 GCA_003818495.1 Burkholderiales bacterium | reverse complement strand
TAGTGCTGCCAGAGAAGCTATTCCGGTCATAAACTTCATACACAATCTCCATGTTCTGTTGTTCAAAAAGAGCTCACTTTCAATCATAATGCCTGAACTCAGAATCTGTTAGTGTCAAGAATCTGTGACTTTTGAGCACGACCGTCAACATCTGTTAACGATCTTCTAAAAGCGCTGCAAAACGATCTCCACAACGCGCGAGGGTTATCCACACGTTTTCGCCGCGCGGCGAAAATGCATGGTTAGCTCGCTCACGCCGCTAAAAGCGTTTTGTGCGTGAATTGTACCATTACAAAGCGCTTGCAATGCCAAATTATTCACTAAAAAACCGTGTCAAAAAGTTTGACTTTATGGTGCAACCATACTAGATAATGGTTGTGATAACTGTAGGAGAAAGTGTTATGCTGCAATCACAACCACTGGATATTTTAATTGTAGGAAAACTCAGTGCGCCACGAGGCGCGTAATAGCCGGTAGTGCAAGTCTACCCCAAAGAAATGCTGCCCGGCAACTTTGGATCTAAACCTTGGGCGCGTGGAGGTAACGAGATGCGTTAAGCGTAGGTGAGATGTTGAACAGGCCGTAGGCCGAAAGGTCGAAGCGATTGAGCCACGAAATCCTAGAGTTGAGAAAGTCGACGTGTTTGAGTTGGCGGAAGACAACATCTTGATTGCAGAAATGGGCTTGCAGTCGAGGTTTCTCCGTGGTCTGAGAGCATGGCATGTTCAAAAGGTTGTTACGTGAACGTGGGATATACCCAAAGACTCTTCATGGAAGAAGTATGAGTTACCAAGCCTAACTAGCGAGAAAACTCAAAAGGTACCTTGGGATGTCAGAGAGGCCATAGTACTCGGAGCGTGGGAAAGCCACGTACATGGGGAAGGGCCCGCGGTAGAGTCACCCTCGGAAAGGCAACGTTGATGGATGTAACGAAATCCACTGTTTCGACGGAAACAAAATTGATGAGGATAAGCGAGATGTCGCGCCAGAATCCCGAATGTGAAATCAAGTGGCTTATGCCACATTTCAATTTGGAGTCACTGACGAACTGCTTCTTTGAGCTGGATGGACGAAAGGCTCTTGGAGTGGATGGCGTAAGTAAGGATGTGTATAGAGAGAATTTACAAGTAAATATTGAGCAACTTATATCTAAAATGAAAACGATGAGCTATCGGCCAGGAGCTGTCAGAGAAGTTCGTATTCCGAAGGAGGGTGCACCTGGTGCATTTCGCCCCCTTGGAATATCGAATTTTGAAGACAAAATTGTGCAACTGATGACCGCGAAAACGCTAGCTGCAATCTATGAACCAGTGTTCAGAGACTGTTCGTACGGTTTTCGTCCGAAGCGCAGCTGCCATCTAGCAATAAAGTCACTTGTTACATATTTGTACCGCCATGAGTGCGAAGTCGTTATAGATGTCGATTTGAAAAATTTCTTTGGTACGTTGAACCATGATGTTCTACTGGGATTTTTGCGAGTACGCATTAAGGACGAAACCTTTTTAAGGTATCTTTCTCGAATGCTAAAATCTGGGATATTCAAAGAAGGTGCCTTTCATGTCACCGACGAGGGAAGTCCTCAAGGTAATGTGGCAAGCCCTATTCTGTCGAATATATACGCACACTATGTGCTTGATGTATGGTTTGATGATGTTGTTAAAAAACATGTTTCAGGCCCCGTCGAGATGTTTCGTTACTGCGACGACTTGGTCATTTGTTGTCGGTACAGGAATGATGGTGAGCGAATTCTCAAAGCCCTCGAAGGGCGACTTGATAAATACTCATTGGAACTCAATAAAGAAAAAACGAAACTTGTGTCATTTAGTCGGAAAAGATCAGATCGCGGAGAAAAGCAAGACACATTCGATTTCTTGGGCTTCACTTTTTACTTGGGCAAGGCCCAGCACGGATACATGATTGTGAAGGTTAGCACTAGCAAGAAGCGTTTTCGTAGTAAACTTGCACGAGTTAAGGAGTGGGTGCGTGGCAATCGAAATGTGCCGATGCGTCTCCTTTGGATGACGTTTGTTAGTAAGTTGAGGGGACATCTGAATTATTATGGTGTCTCATTCAATATGGAAATGGTGTCCAAATTCCTATTAAAGGCCAAGATGATTTTCTTCAAATGGATGAATAGACGTAGCCAAAAGAGATCACTCAACTGGGCTGAGTTCTCAAAATTTATGAAACTATTCCCTCTTCCTGCTGTTAAAGTGCAATACAAACTTTACTAGCCAATATTTTGCAAAGATTTTGTCGTCAGCCTATTGCCTTAATAGGGCACGATGGGTTGGAACTGGGGGAGAGGTGCAGCAATGCATCTCTTCTACCACCTAAAACAGCCTTGGCGCCGAATCCTGTGCGGTGGCAGAATTTCTTGTTTTGCTACAGGAGCTCGATAACAGTAAGGGTTGGGCTCGCCTTGGGTACGCGTCGCTATTCGATTTTTGCCACTTGAATTTAGATCTCACTCGTGCCGAAGCGTATTCGCGCACGCGTTTGGCGCGGCTCGCAGGCGATGTGCCGCAGGTAATTTCACTTCTAAAAACTGGCGAGGTCAGCTTGTC
>RPRK01000402.1 GCA_003818495.1 Burkholderiales bacterium | reverse complement strand
TAATAGGCATCGCCCGTCACATCAATAAACAGATCGCCCGATTTCAGCATTTGACCGTCGCCCCATTTTCCGTTTACAAAATCATAACCGCCGACCATACTCAGCATATTGCCGTTCTGTATGAAGGCTTCCAAATCCCATACCTGAGTATGCACCATACCCGGTTCGGTTTCCTGATCCTCAACCTTGCCGTACCATCCGGTATTAGCCGACGAATTTAAATCATAAGTGGTTATATCAAGAGCAAACACCGTGCCGCCGGTTAAGAAGGCAGCCGCTACCGTCACCGATAAAAGTTTAAAAAGTTTTTTCATGTTCATTCTCCTTCATTGATAAAAAATTAAAAGTTGAAAAACGGCTAAAAAAGATCACTGCGAGCGATCCGACCTGACACATCATTATATTATTCCTCTCACCTCCTTCTTGATCTCAGACGGTCTGTTCACAATTTGACCCTTTACAGCTATACATGCAAATAGCGTGCCTAAAAACGAAGCTTTTATATAACAGCTTTAATAAATTCAGATTTTTTTATTTCACCGACCATTCGGGATAGGGAAAAGCTCATAATCTATTTGCAGCAAATCCGGTTTTATCGGTTTAAAAACAGCATAAAAACATACTGTTATCCCATTTTATAAATAAAATCATTTTTATAAATAAAGTTTGGTAATATCCCAATTTGACAAAGACTTCGGAAAAAGGTGGGTTTCACCCGCCCTACAAAAAAAGGCAGAACCGACTTTCGCCGGCTCTGCCTTTTCAAATTAATTCCGTTCAAATCAGTTTGTCTTGCTGAACCTCTTTTTCAAACCTGCCAGACCCACAAGGCCGGAACCCAGAAGGAACATGGTCGCTGGTTCGGGGGTTCCCGTGGTTTCCTCTACCGGCGGAGGATTGAAGGCATAACCCTGTTTGGAGATGATGAAATCCTGATATTTCGGGTTCTGTGTGATCCGATAAAGATTATCCAGATCAGCAGCTTCCTCGGCATTGAAATTTGCCTTGAGGTTATCCAGATAAAATTTCGCCAAAGCCTGAGAGTTTGCATTCGCAGTTTTCACTTTGAAATCCCCTGATCCCAGACTATACACATCCGCGTCTTCGACAACGACTTCCCATATCGCAAGCTGCAAACCGCTATACTCATAGTTGCCCCATGTCGTATTGGTATAGTCTTTGCGATGTTCTATGAGCCATGCCGCTTCCAAACCGCCGTTGACCAGACTGGGCAACACAAAATCCACCACCGTCTTCTGACCGAAAGTGGCGCTCTGATTCGGCTCCACACAGAATGCGGTAAACCAGTTATTTGCATCGCTTTTATTTTCGGTTGTCGTTTTCAGAAGTTCTCCGTCATTGGGATCGAACAGCGAAACGCCCCCTATCGAAACTTTCAACTCCACAGCCCATCCCGATTCTGTTACCCCGTCAGATATAACGGTAACGCTTTTGCCCGAATCGCCTCCATAGCTGTTTAAAAGGTTCTGATCGTATGCCGTCGCGGAAAAAGGAACCGCCAGCATTGCCGCAAGCAAAAGGGTCAAGAAACTTGTAAATTTTTTCATGTGAGCCTCCTAAGTTTAAAAAAGTTGATGAATTGATTTTTTTCTTACACACACTTTCTGTTTCTTATTATGCAAATATTATACCACAGACATAATTTCATTTATGAATATGATGCAACATTATGATTTTTTAATGGAATATTTTTTTATAAGAGCATATTTCAGAGCATAAAAATTTCAAAAGTCAGTTTCAGGCGGTCAAATATCCAGTAAGATTATTATGATACGGTATTTATCCGTTTTTTCAATTCAAATCAGAACTTATTACATATTTTGCTTTTTTCTGAAAACAGGGATTATTTTATAACTATCTTATTTTAATAAGAAAATTTGAAGCAGACAGTTTGTCCGATATTTCGGATTCAATCCTGAATGTCAGACAGTCCTGTGATTTCTTCATATAATAATTTGATTTTATTACAAATAAATTTTATTCTGCATTGCAGAAAAGTATCTCAAAAGATCAGGGCAGTCCGTTTTATAGGATTTCGGCAGGTATCTGCAAGGATTGTGTTTAAGAACGGAGAAATGAAGAATTTGCTTGACATCAATAAAAAATACCGATAGAGAAGCATTTCAAAAAAGGCATGAAGCCTTTGCAACTCTTGTATCCGGTATTTTTGAGCGTATCATTATATACACCCCTACTGAAACGGTCAGAAACAAATTTCCGAAAATCAAACCACGAAGGCAATAGTATCAGAAGATACTGATCTGTCGTGGTTTTTTTTATTTTCAAAGGAGAAGAGATTATGCACATGGCAGATGCTCTTATTTCGCCCGCGGTTGGCGGAACACTGTGGACAGCATCGGCAGGACTTATCGGCTACTGCTCCAAAAAAGTCAAACAGGAACTCGATGATCGCAAAATCCCTCTGATGGGAGTGCTGGGCGCGTTTGTATTTGCGGCTCAGATGATCAATTTCACCATTCCGGCAACCGGTTCCAGCGGACATCTCGGCGGCGGAATGATTCTGGCAATTCTGCTGGGACCTCATGCCGCGTTTCTT
>RPRK01000401.1 GCA_003818495.1 Burkholderiales bacterium | reverse complement strand
CGTTTCGTAGTCATGGGCTTCTCCTTTGAACGCGGTGTCGGCGAAATGCACGAAGCATATGGTCATCGCGCCGAGTCGATCATGGAGAAGACTTTCAGCAAAACCAGTGGCGACGCCAATTTATGGAAGCGTTTCATCCGCTACGAAAAGACCAGCCCCGGCAAAGCCGCCTGCGGCAATATCCATTTTGCGCCCAACAGCCAGACGGACTATGAGTGGGGTAATAAGACGCCAGTCAAAAGCGAATGTTATGACTGGCTATTGAACTTCCCCAACTTCAAGGGAGATATCCGCACAGTGGATGATTCAGAATGGGGCGGCGGAGAGATCCGCGCACATCACAAGTGGTGGTTCGATCACTTCCCGCGAGTGGCGGGCAGAAAGAACGGCGTCCACAACAACTGGTGGCAGTATGTGGCAGCGCCGCAACAGGTGATCGTATAACGCATAAATTCTTCGCACCACATTCTGGCGCGAAGAATTTATTTACTGGCATGAACGCCATGCTCTTATCGTTTTATCATAAAAAGCAGTAACTTAGAAACTAAAATGGAAGATAGCAATGGTACGACCTGAGTTCTTTATTCCTTTCGTTTTTACCCTGGCTGCCGTCTTTTACGCCTTATTGGGGTTGTATGCCTGGAGAAGGCGCCCCGCCGTGGCGGTGTCTTCGTTCGCCTGGGTCATGCTTTCCATGTCTGTATGGTCGTTAACCTACGGGCTTGAGATCTTCTTCCCCCTTCTTTCCACAAAGCTATGGATCGTAAATTTTGAGTACATCGGTATCGTCGGTGCGCCTATCTTTTTATTCTTCTTTGCAATGGATTACACCGGCAGAAACCATCTTGTCACCCGGAGCATTCGGGCGGGGACACTGGCAATATACATTCTGATCCTGCTGTTGATATGGACCAACCCGCTACACCACCTCATGTGGGACGCGGAGTCTATTAAGCAGGTCGGCACGTTGAGGCTGCTCAACGTCCGTTTTGGATTTGCCTTCTGGTTGCACATTCTCTTTTCCTATGGTTTGATCACCTCTGCCAGCATCATTTTGATCATGGATTTTCTGCAAAGACCGGGGACATTGCGTCTGTATATCAGCCTTGTCATTATCGGCATCCTGTTCTCACTGTTTGGAACATCTGCCTTCGCCCTCGGGTTCAGCCCGATTCCGGGAATTGATTTTGCACCGTTGTTCTTTCTTCCCACCGCCATTGGGCTTGCCTGGGTTACGCTGCAATACCGGCTTTCGGAGATCCTATCCCTTGAACACATCTCGGTGTTGAAAAATATGACGGACAGCGTGATCGTATTGAACGACCAGAAACGCATCCTGTACATCAACCCCGTCACAGAAAATTTACTGAAACGTACCGAAGATGAAGTCATTGGTCAGCCGTTCCACATGGTGGCAGGAGCCTTCGCCGAAACCCTCGATATGTATCTCACAGGCGAAGAGTATCACACAGAGATTCAGATCGGCGAGGCAGACGAGGCAAAAACTTATGAAGCCGCCATGTCTTCCATTTCGTCGGCAAGCCGCGATACGAATGAGATTGTCATCTCTTTGCGCGACGTCACCAAACGAAAGGAAAAGGAACAGGAATTAAGACGCCGCGATTTGATTATGTCGGCGATCAGCCGGGCGGCAGAGCAATTCTTAGCTGCTTCCGATTGGGAGGAGAATATTGCGGATGTGCTTGAAAATCTAGGTCTGGCAGCAGATGCCAGCCGGGTTTATGTGGTGGTCAACGTACGTGACGATCATGGGGTTATCTACTCAAGTTTGAAATACGAATGGGCTGCGTTTAATGTTGTTTCGCACATGGACGACCCCAATCATCAGAGAGTTCCCCTGGCAGAAGCTGGGTTTGAAAGGTGGATCGCCGCGCTTAGAGCGAGAAAACCAATTTTTGGGTTGGTAAAAGATTTCCCGGAGAAAGAGGCGGAGTTTCTCCGTCGGTGGGACAGCCTTGCAATTGCAGCATTGCCAATCTTTGTCGATCAGCAATGGTGGGGGTTTATCGTTTTTGATGAAACCCGTCATGAGCGCCATTGGAACAACATGGAGGTGAGCGCCTTCCAAACCGCCGCAAATATTTTTGGGGCAGCCGAGTCACAGTCGCGAACGGCAAGAGCGCTTGTCCGCCGCCAGATGGCGATGGTATTGCTTCACGATATTGTGACCGCAGCTCTGCAGGCAGGCAACATGCGCGATATGGCAGAGATCGTGGCGAACCGCCTGGCACAACTTATACAGGCGGATGGATGCTTCCTCACTTTGTGGGATGACATCAATAAACAGACCATTCCCTTCGCCGCATATGGCGCGCAAAAGCAGGCCTATACCGAGATCGAGGTCGAACCCGGTGAGATCACTTTTACCCGCTCCGCGCTGGAGATGGAACGCACCCTCATCATCGAAGATACCAGTAACACGCCCTATGCCTCCCCCTCCATTACCAGATCGTTCCCATCCAAATCGGTACTGGTTCTACCGCTGATCGCCATGGAAAAGAAACTCGGGGCGGTGCTCGTCTCGTTCGATAATGACCATCACTTCGAATTCGATGAGATCCAGAT
>RPRK01000400.1 GCA_003818495.1 Burkholderiales bacterium | reverse complement strand
GCCGATCCGCCCGGTGCCGGTCCGCGCCCCGTGCGCCGCCGCGCGCTCGCGATCGGCCTGGGCGCCGGGGCCGCCCTGGGCGCGGGCGGCTGGGCCGTGCTGCACCGGGCGGATCCGCCCGGACCGCGCGTGCTGCCGCCGCTGACCTACCGGCTGATCGACGGCCGCCGGCTCGGCCCCGCCGAGCTCGGCGGCAAGGCGGTGCTGGTGAACTTCTGGGCGACGAGCTGCGCGGTCTGCGTGGCCGAGATGCCCGAACTGGCCTCCGTCTACGAGGCCTACCGGGCGCGCGGGCTGGAGCTGGTGGCGGTCGCGATGCCGTACGACCGGCCCGACCACGTGCTGCATTTCGCGTCGACCCGCAGGCTGCCGTTCCCGGTCGCCCTCGACCCGATGGGGGAGGCAGTCGCCGGCTGGGGCGGGGTGGACGGCACGCCGCTCACCTGGCTCGCCGGACCCGACGGCCGCATCCGGCGCCGCTGGCTCGGCCGGCCGGACTTCGCGGCGCTGCGCCGCGAACTCGATTCGCTGCTGCCGGCGCCGCCGGCCTGATCCTCGCCTGAGCGCCCGAGCCGCTCAGCTCACCCCGGCCGCCGCTGCCTGCTGGTCCGCGTGATACGAGGATCGAACCAGGGCGCCGACCGCAGCGTGAGTGAACCCTAACTCATACGCCTGCTTCTCGAACGAGGCGAAGACGTCCGGATGGACATAGCGCCGCACCGGCAGGTGGTGGTTCGTCGGCGCGAGGTACTGGCCGATGGTGATCATGTCGATGTCGTGCGCACGCATGTCGCGCATCGTCTGGACGATCTCGTCGTCGGTCTCGCCGAGCCCGACCATGATCCCGGACTTGGTCGGCACCCCCGGCACGCGCTGCTTGAACTCGGCCAGCAGCTTGAGCGAGTGGCCGTAGTCGGAGCCCGGACGCGCCTCCTTGTAGAGCCGCGGCACGGTCTCGAGGTTGTGGTTCATCACGTCGGGCGGCGCCGCCTCGAGGATGGCCAGCGCGCGGTCGAGGCGGCCGCGGAAGTCGGGCACCAGCACCTCGATCCGGGTGTCGGGCGACTGCGCGCGGACCTCGCGGATGCAGTCGACGAAGTGCTGCGCCCCGCCGTCGCGCAGGTCGTCGCGGTCGACCGAGGTGATCACGACGTACGACAGCCGCAGCGCGGCGATGGTCTTGGCGAGGTTGGCCGGCTCGTCGGTGTCGAGCGGATCCGGTCGGCCATGGCCGACGTCGCAGAACGGGCAGCGCCGGGTGCACTTGTCGCCCATGATCATGAAGGTCGCGGTGCCCTTGCCGAAGCACTCGCCGATGTTCGGGCAGGACGCCTCCTCGCAGACCGTGTGCAGGTTGTGCTCGCGCAGGATCCGCTTGATGTCGTGGAAGCGGCTGCCCGGGGCGGCGGCGCGCACGCGGATCCAGTCGGGCTTGCGCAGCACCTCGCCGGCGGGCACGACCTTGATCGGGATGCGCGAGGTCTTGCCGGCGCCCTTCTGCTTGGCGGTGGCGTCGTAGGGGGCCGAGGCGGCGGCCGCGGACTCGGGGGAGGCGGAGTCGGTCATGGTCGTTCGATGTGGGCGGCGAGGGCCTCGCCGAAGCGCCGGGCGACCGCCGCAGGATCGGGAGGATCGACGCGATCGGCGGTCGGGGCGCCGTCGCGGGCGCGGGCGAGGTCGGTCACCTGCAGGCCAGCATACCCGCAGGGGTTGATGCGTTCAAACGGCTCGAGGTCCATCGCGACGTTCAGCGCGATGCCGTGATAGCTGCACCCGCGGCTCACCTTCAGGCCGAGCGACGCGAGCTTCGGACCCGCCGTGCCCTCGGCGGCGGCGAGGTACAGGCCGGGCGCACCGGGCGAGCGCACCGCACGCACGCCCCAGGCGGCGCAGGTCTCGATCGCCGCGGCCTCCAGTCGGCAGACCAGGTCGCGGACCATCAGTCGCCGGCGGCGCAGGTCGATCAGGGTGTAGGCGACGACCTGGCCGGGGCCATGGTAGGTGACCTGACCCCCACGCTCGGTCCTGATCACGGGGATTTCGCCGGGTGTGAGCACATGCTCCGGCTTGCCGGCCAGCCCTTGCGTGAACACCGCCGGATGCTCGACCAGCCAGATCTCGTCGGGCGTGCCGTCGTCGCGCGCGGCCGTGAAGGCCCGCATCGCATCGAGCGTCGGCAGGTAGTCGGCGGGGGCGAGGGGGCGGATCAGCATCGGGCCGGGGGCGTGTCGGAGGCGAGCCGGGGGCGGGTGCTTCCGGCGGTTCGAGCGGCCTTCGATGGTACCGTCGTCACGGGCCCGACCCCGCCGCGACCAGCCCGGCGGGCGGGGTTCGGACCCGGACGGGCCGAGCGCGGCCTGGAGGGCACCATGACCGATGCGATCCGTCCGATCGAGCTGCTCGGTGCCGCCATCGGCGAGGGTGCCCCCGACCGCCGCACCCGGGCCGGACCGGCTTCGCTGCGCCGCTGGGGCCTGGGCGCACGCCTGAGTGCTCGCGGCCGCGCCGTGCGCTGGGGGGCGGTGGTCGGATCGGACCTCGCCCTGATGCCGCAGGGGCCGATGGCGGTGGTCGGCGAGTTCTCGGTGCGG
>RPRK01000399.1 GCA_003818495.1 Burkholderiales bacterium | reverse complement strand
GTTCTGATCCGCACCGGCTGACCCGCCCCGGCGCCCCTGGGGCAGGGTTCCGCAGGCCGTTCGCGCCGCGCCCGGACGCCCCGGCACGCATGCTATCGTCGCCGCACACAACGACGAGGAGACCGTGCCATGTACGCTGGCCCGCACGCCCGCACGCACCCCGACCGGCCCGCCTTCATCATGGCGAGCACCGGCGCGCAGACGAGCTACGCCGAGTTCGATGCCCGCACCAACCGGCTCGCGCACCTGCTGCGCGCGCACGGCCTGCGACGGCTCGATCACTTCGCGATCTTCATGGAGAACAACGACCGCTACCTCGAGTCCTGCGGGGCCGGGGAGCGCTCGGGGCTGTACTACACCTGCGTGAACTCGTACCTCACGCCCGACGAGCTCGCCTACATCCTGATCAACAGCGAGTCGCAGGTGCTCGTCACCTCGCGCGGCAAGCTCGAGATCGCGCTCCGCGCGATCGCGCAGTGCCCGCGCGTGACGCTGTGCCTGGTGGTGGGTGGCGTCGAGGGCGCGCCGCCCGCGCCCGCGCACTGCCGGATCGCGGACTACGCGGGCGCGATCGCGGCGCAGCCCGCCACGCCGATCGCCGACGAGGCGCTGGGCACGCCGATGCTGTATTCGTCGGGCACCACGGGGCGCCCGAAGGGCATCCTGCGGCCGCTGCCCGAGAGCCCGCCGTCGGAGATGCTCCCGCTCTTCCACTTCCTCAACAAGCTCTGGCGCTACCGGGCCGACATGGTCTACCTGTCGCCCGCGCCGCTCTACCACTCGGCGCCGCAGGCGGCGGTGTCGCTGACGATCCGCAATGGCGGCACCGTGGTGATCATGGAGCACTTCGATCCGGAGCAGTACCTGGCACTGGTCGAGCGCTACGCGGTCTCGCACACGCAGCTCGTGCCGACGATGTTCAGCCGGATGCTGAAGCTGCCCGAGGCGGCGCGCCGCGCCCACGACCTGTCGTCGCTCGAGATCGCGATCCACGCGGCCGCGCCCTGCCCCGCGCAGGTCAAGGAGCAGATGATCGCGTGGTGGGGACCGATCATCCACGAGTACTACGGCGCGACCGAGGGCCTGGGCTTCACCGCCTGCGATTCGGCGGAATGGCTGGCGCACCGCGGCAGCGTGGGCCGCGTGCTGCTCGGCGACCTGCACGTGCTCGACGAGTCGATGCAGCCGGTCCCGAAGGGGCAGCCCGGCGAGCTGTGGTTCAAGACCGCGACGCCCTTCGTGTACTTCAACGACCCGGAGCGCACGCAGCAGTCGCGCTCGGCCGACGGCACGATGAGCACGGTGGGCGACGTGGGCTACGTCGACGACGACGGCTTCCTGTACCTCACCGACCGCTCGACCTTCATGATCATCTCGGGCGGCGTGAACATCTATCCGCAGGAGTGCGAGAACCTGCTGATCACGCACCCCAAGGTGGCCGATGCGGCGGTGTTCGGCGTGCCGAACGAGGACCTGGGCGAGGAGGTCAAGGCGGTGGTGCAGGCGCTGGCCGGCGTCGAGCCGGGTCCTGCGCTCGAGGCCGAGCTGATCGCGTTCTGCCGCGAGCACCTGGCCTCGATGAAGTGCCCGCGCTCGGTCGACTTCATCGACGCGATGCCCCGGCTGCCCACCGGCAAGCTGTACAAGAAGCCGCTGCGGGAGAAGTACTGGACGGGGCACGGCGGGAGCCGGATCGTCTGAAGCGCGGCGCGGGCCGGCGGCCCGCGGCTACGTGCGCCGCGCCAGCCAGTCGTCCGCGTCGATCGTCTCGCCGTTCAGGTCGCACTCGGGCGCGCACAGCCACAGCAGCAGCGGCAGCAGCGCCTCGGGCGGCTTGAGGGTCATCGGGTCCTCGGCCGGGAAGGCCGCGGCCCGCATCGCGGTGCGGGTCGGGCCGGGGTTCACGATGGTGCAGCCGATGGCAGTGCCCGCGACGTCCAGCGCGTAGAGGCCGGCCATCATGTCGAAGGCCGCCTTCGAGACCGCATAGGCGCCGGTCCCGGCCTTGCGCCGGCGCGCGACGCCGGTGCTCACGCAGACGACGCGGCCCGCATCCGACGCCGCCAGCAGCGGATGCGCGGCGGCCAGCAGCACGCGGCTCGCGTGCACGTTGACCTGGAACAGGCGCCGCCACTCGGCCTCGGGCTGCTCGACGATCGGGGTGCGCACGCCGCCGATCGCGGCGTTGAGCACCAGCGCGTCGAGCCGTCCGATGCGCTCGCGCAGCAGCGCCGCGAGCGGCGCGGCGGCGTCGAGCGTCTCGAGGTCGAGCGCGATCGCGACGGGCTCGGGCCCCAGGGCGCGCAGGGCCGCCCCGGTGTCGGCGATCGCGGCCGGATCGCGGCCGGTGAAGGCGACGCGCGCCCCCCGCGCGGCCAGCGCCTCGCAGAGCACGCGGCCGATGCCGCGCGTGCCGCCGGTGACCAGCACCGTGCGGCCGGCGAAGGCGCCGGGACGCATCGCCCGGACCTCGGCGGGGCGCCCGTCCGCCGGGCCGCCCGCGGGCGTCGCATCCCTCATCGCGCCGCTCGTCGCACGGGCGCCGCGCCGCTCATCGCGCGGGCGGCGGCGGCAGGCCGTCGGCCAGCAGGTCGG
>RPRK01000398.1 GCA_003818495.1 Burkholderiales bacterium | reverse complement strand
TTTCCGCGGCTCGGCGCAGGACGGGCACACCGGCATGATGGCGCCCATCCCCGCCGAGGTCTTCAACATCGCGGAGGCGAACCGCGCGTGGGTGAACCGGCGCTGCGTGCCGCAGGCGCTCGCGACCTTCGAGATGCCGGTGCTGCTCTCGGGCGGCGGTCTCGAGTCGGTGGGCACGCGGGTCTACGTGCTGGCCGACGGCTGGGACCCGAGCCCGTTCCGGCACTTCGCCAAGCAGTGCGAGGGCCGCGCGGGCTGGTCGGTCGTGAAGCTGCCCTGCAGCCACGACGTGATGGTCGACATGCCACGCGAGCTCGCGGACGTGCTCGCGGGTCTGGCCTGAGGGCGCGATGATCGACGTCGCCTGGACGCTCTTCGTCGTCACCTCGCTGGTGGTGATCGCCACGCCCGGCCAGGACATGCTGCTGGTGATGTCGCGCTCCATCGCTCAGGGTCCGGCGGCGGGCGTGGTCACCGCAGCCGGCGTGGGCACCGGCCTGCTGGGCCACACGGTGCTCGCGACGCTCGGGCTCGGCGCGGTGCTGACCGCGTCCGAGTGGGCGTTCGTCGCGCTCAAGGTCGTCGGTGCGGCCTACCTGGTGTGGCTCGGCATCGGGCTGCTTCGCACGCGCAGCGCGTCGCTCGAGGTCGACCGGACGCCGCCCCGCTCGCTGCCGAGGCTGTTCGCCGACGGCGCGCTGTCGAACCTGTCGAACCCGAAGATCGCGGTCTTCTACTTCGCGTTCCTGCCGCAGTTCGTCGCGCGCGACGCCGCGCATCCGACGCTCGCGATCGCGGTGCTGGGCACGGTGTTCGCGGTGCTGACCTTCGCGGTCAAGGGGCCGGTGGGCGCGGCGGCGGGGCTGCTGTCGGCGTGGCTGCGCACCCGGCCTCGGGTGCTGGTGTGGGTCTACCGGTGCAGCGGGCTGGTGATGCTCGGGCTGGGCGTCAGACTGCTGATGGAGCGCCGGACATAGCCGGCGCTCGGCGGCTCAAATCCAGGCCTGGATCACGTAGTCGTACGCGGCCTGCCCGTTCATCATGTCCACGCGCTGCAGCTGGATCGTGTACGAGCCGTTCGCGCCGCGCTTGAGCGTGTGCCGGTACGAACCGCCGAAGTGCCGCACCGTGTCGCGTCGCAGCTCCATCATCTGGAAGCGCGAGTACACCCGCACCGTGTCGGCCTCGACCGACTCGATCACGACGTTGCCCACCAGATGGTTGGTGCCCCACGCCGCCGCCTGCGACCAGGCGTTCGGGTGGCCGAGGCGCCCCATGCGGACCTCCATCAGCAGCCGGTCCTCGGCGAAGATCGACGGCTCGCCCAGCCAGTCGGTCTGCTCGGGCATGACCGGCATCCAGTAGACGCCGTCGTCGGCGAACAGCTCGGTCCACTCCTGCCAGCGCTTGGCGTCGAGCAGCGCCGCCTGCCGGAACAGGAAGGTCTCCACCTCTCGCTGCAGCGCCGCCGATGCGTGCGTGACGTCGGGCACGTACTGGGTGGACGGGCGCGCGCCGCGGCCCATGTGCTCGGGCGCGATCGACTCCGCGCCGGTCATCGACTCGACGCCGAGCGCCTCGATCACGACACCGGTGCCGAGGGCCTTGCTCACCTGATCCTTGCTCATCGTCGTTCTCCTCAGGCGACCACGGTCTGCGCGAGCGCGGGCGCCATGTACTCGGCCCACGCGCGGAACTGGCTGCGCATCACCGCCTCGGACGTGCCGTTGTTCGAATAGATCACGCCGTCGCGTTCGGTGTCGCCGCCGTAGTTGCGGTGGAAGCTGACCCACTCGCCGCCCTTCGACTCCAGGCCCCACTGGCCCTTGGTCCAGTTCTCGAGGTCGTCGGCGTTGATCATCGTCGCCGGCGAGTTCACCAGGTTGTAGTACCAGAGCGAGCGACGGTAGATCGCCTCGGGCGCGCCCTTGAGGCGGAAGTGCCAGATCTCGGACAGCGTCTTGTTGGCGGCCATCGGGCGCAGGCAGCGCAGCTGCTGCAGCGGCGACTGCACCGACAGGTACGGGTACACCAGCACGTGGTGGATGCTGCGCGACAGGTATTCCTCGGTCTTCGCCTCGCCGTAGGCCGCCTTGAGCTGCGCCTCGTGCTCGAGCGTGTCCGGGTCGGTCGGCCGCAGGCCCATGTAGCCCTTGAGGATGCCGTGGCCCTTCGGGAAGTTGACCGTCTGCACCGAGTCCCACTGGTCGAAGCTCGACGCGAAGGTCGACAGGTAGTGGAAGAACAGCGGCGCCGAGCCCTTCTCCGCCTTCACCCGGTTCTCGATGCGCCGCGCCGGCACGCCGGTGCTCTGGTGCGTGACCGACGGATGCAGCGCGTCGAGCTGGTTCTCCATGAAGAACTTCCAGTTCGAGTGCTGGATCACGCGGTGGCAGACCGGCACCACCTCGACCTCGCCCACCGGCGAGCGGTCGCACATGTCGTCGAAGGCGACCTTCGCCTCGCCCAGGAACTCGGCGAGCGACGGGCCCTCGGCCGCGAGGCTCGCGAACACGAAGCCGCGGTAGCTGTCGACGCGCGCGGCGGCCTTCATGCTGCAGTCGGGGTTGTCGGTGGTCAGGCGCGTGCCCTCGTAGCCCTTCATCAGCGGGATCGCGCGCACGCG
>RPRK01000397.1 GCA_003818495.1 Burkholderiales bacterium | reverse complement strand
TGCTGTGGATCGCGGCGCGTTCGGCCGGCGGCGATGCAGCGGGCTACAGCGCGTCGGCCTGGACCACCGCCTACCTCGCGATGGCGGCATCGATGCTGGTCGGGGTCGCGACAGTGCTGCTTTCGCCGGAACCCGCTCCCAGTGCCGGCCGCGCGCTCGACGACGGCGACGAACGCACCCTCGCTCGGCGCCTGGTCGCCGAGCGCGGCCTGGGTCCGCGCGCCGCTCGCGCCAGGGTCGCGGGCCACGCTGCGGGCCGATCTCGAGCGGCTCGTGCAGCAGGTCGTCATCCCTGGGCGCGCGGTCACGATGGCGCCCGCCGCCGATCCCGAGAAGACCATCGCCGCCATGCAGTCCGAGTGGAACGCCATCAAGGAGCTGGGCCTCCGCCGCTGACGCGCGGAGGGTTATTTCTGCGCGAGGGCCGCGGCGAGCGTCGCGGCCTTGTCCGCCAGCTGCTCGGCGAACACGAGGTTTTTCACCTTTAACGCGTCGTCGGCCTGCTGGATGAAGCGCTTGGCGGTGTCGTACTGTGCGCGGCGCTCGGCGGTCAGCGCGCGGTAGTCGGTGCGGTCGAGATCCCGCGAGGCCTGCGTCATGCGCGCGCGGATCGCACGCTCCACCTCCGTCACGTTCACCGTCGTCTGGAGCGGGGGCGCCGCAGCGGCGGGGGGCGTGGGCGCCGCGGCGACGGGCTCGGCTTTCTCGGCGGGCTTCTCGGCGGGCTTCTCGGGCGGTGGCGCGGGCGGGCGGGCCATCGGCCTGACAATCACCGGCGTGGGGGCGGCACCGCTCGGCGGAGCGATCGGCTCCTCGACGATTTCCACCGGGATGATGGTGTGGGGAGGCGGCGCGGGTGGCTCGAGGGCGGGCCCGTTCGGATCACCCGTGGCTTGCGCGCTCACGCACGCCGACGCCGCGATGGCGAGCGCTACGGCGAAGAGGCACAGCAGCCGGCTCATGCGCCCATTATCGTCGATCACGCCCGGGGCAGCGTCAGGCGGAATGCGGTGCCCTTGCCCGGCGACGACTGCACCTCGATCTCGCCGTCGTGCAGCTGCACCGTGCGGTAGACCATCGACAGCCCGATCCCGCTGCCGCCCGATCGGGTGGTGAAGTAGAGGTTGAAGATCTTGTCGAGGTGCGCGGGGGGAATCCCCGGGCCCGCGTCTTCGACGACGACCTCGACGAAGCGGTCGCGCGGCGCCCGTCCCGCGATGCGCAGGCGCCCGCCGTCCGGCTGCGCCTGGCACGCGTTGAGCGCAAGGTTCTGCAGCGCCTGCTGCAGCATCGCCGGGTCGGCGCGCAGCAGCGGGAGGTCGGCCGGGCAGTCCACCTGGACTTCCACGCCGGTCTTCTGCGCCTCGGCCTGCACAATCGGCAGCATCGCGTCGACGACCGTCCACAGGGCGACGGCCTGCAGGTGCAGCTCTTCGGGCCGCGTGAACTTCAGCAGGCCCTGCAGCATCTCGTCGAGGCGCCTCAGCGTGGCGGCGATAATCGCGACGCTCTCGCCGGCGGCGCCGCCCTCCCGCCCGCCGCCCGTGATCGCCTGCTTCACCAGCTCGAGGTGGATGGTCATCGCGTGCAGCGAGTTCTTGATCTCGTGCGCGACGCCGGCCGTCAGCCGGCTGAGCGACGCGAGCTTGTGCGAGTACCGGAGCGTCGACTCCACTTCACCCAGGTAGCCGAGGTCGCGGCACATCAACATCACGCCGACGACGTTCCCCGAGGAGTCGGTCACGGCGTGGGTCACGACCAGCCTGGCGCCGCGCCCGGCCTCGCCCGGCTGTGCCCCGGCAGCCGCGGCCTCGTGCTCCACCTGCAACGGCCCGCGCGACTGTCCGTCAGCGCACGTCTGCTCCACCAGCGCCCGGCAGGGATGATCGGCCGCCCACAGATCCGAGAGCGCCCGCCGGCCCGGTGGGCCCGGCAGCTCGCGTAGCATCGCGGGATTGGCGAACAGCAGCTCGCCGGCGGGCGTGAAAAACGCGATCGCGTCCTCGAGGCGGCCGACGACCGACTCGAGCGTCGACTTCTCCCCAGCCAGCCGCGTGCGGTCCGCCGAGAGCCGGTCGCTGACGGCATTGAAGAACCCGCCGAGTTCGCCCAGTTCGTCCTGGCGCGGGAGATCCAGTTTCACGCCGAACTCGCCGCGCCCCAGCCGCGACAACCCGCCTTTGATGAGGTGGATCGGCCGCAGGAGCGAGTTGGCGAGCAGCATGGCCAGCAGGCTGGAGGCCACCAGCGCGGCCAGGGCGGCGATCATCGCGGGCCCCAGCGCCCGGTCGAGATCGACGCGGGTGAGATCCAGATCCACGCCGATGCGAATCGTCCCGAAGCGCGCGTCGCCTGCCAGCAGCGGCTGCTGGATCTCGAGCGTCCGGCCTTCGTCGGCGTAGATGGCCCGCAGTTGCTGCCACGGGCCGGCGTCAATCAGCGCGTCGAGGCTCGGGCGCGCGGGCAGCCGCTTGCCGGCATACGCCGCGTCGCTGTGCGCGATGACCACGTCGGCGGCGTCCACGATGGCGGCGTAGGTCAGGTTGGGGGAATACGCCCAGGACTCGAGAATCGAACGGAGGCCGGGGTCCGCGCGCAGGGCGGCGTACGGGTCGGCGCTCGCCGCCGCCACTTCGCGGGTGCG
>RPRK01000396.1 GCA_003818495.1 Burkholderiales bacterium | reverse complement strand
CCACGCCTTTTTCAAGGTGATGGTGAAATCCCTGGCGGAACAGCAGGGCCTGAGGGCCAGCTTTATGCCCAAACCATTCGCCGCCCTGACCGGCAATGGTTGCCACACCCACCTCTCGCTGTGGGGCACTAGTGGCAGCTCGCAAGCAGGCCGCAACCTGTTTCACGATCCCAGTGGCAGGCTCGGACTATCGCCGCTTGCCTACCACTTCCTTGCTGGCCTGCTGGCCCATGCCCCAGCGCTCAGCTGCCTGACCAACCCCACGGTCAACAGCTACCGGCGCCTCGCTGCTCCGCCCACCACCTCCGGTGCCACCTGGAGTCCGGGTGGCATCAGCTACACCGGTAACAACCGCACCCACATGGTGCGCATCCCTGACGACCAGCGCTTAGAGCTGCGCCTGCCCGATGGCGCCGCCCATCCCTACCTGATGCAGGCGGCAATCCTGGCGGCCGGGCTCGATGGCATTGAGCGCCAGCTCGATCCTGGACCCCGCCGCGACAATGACAACTACGCCAACCCACTCGAGCCCGGCAGCTGCGGCAGGTTGCCGGCCAACCTCGGCGAGGCCCTTGATGCTTTCAGCGCCGATACGGCCCTGCGCCAGGCCCTAGGCGAAGAGTTTTGCCAGGCCTACGAAAACCTGCGCCGGCGTCAATGGCAGCGCGAACGCGGCGAGATCAGCGACATCGAGCGGCGCTCGTGTCTGGATTGTTGAACCCAGGGCCCAGCCGGCGCAGTTAGGCCCAAACTGCCAACCATTCCCCCTGGCACCGCCCCGATGACCTTGATCGCAATCAACGTGTTGCTGGCTCCAGATGCTGCCATGGTTGAGAAGGCAACGGCGATCAATACTCGGCTGCGAGAAAACTACCCAGATGGCTTCCCCCTAGACGCCAACCACGCGCCTCACATAACCATTCTCCAGAGATTTGTTAAAACGGCAGATTTGGCCAATGTTATAGATGCTGCGAGCAAAGTGCTGCGCAGAGAGCAGCTGATGAATCTGAAAGGCAAAGCAAATGGCTACTTTGACATAGCCCATAAGAATCTAAAGCTGCTGGGATTCAACATTGAAGCGACACAGGATCTGAATCGACTTCAGCAAAAGATCATCGATGCCGTCGCTCCATTTGCAGTGGAGAAGGGTTCAGGCGACGCGTTTGCACCTCGCCTTGACGGCGGAGCAATCAGCGAAGCGACTGTTGATTACGTGAACAACTTCGTGGGACCCCGCACCGGCTCCAATTACCACCCTCATCTAACTCTAGGCATAGGTACTAGTAATTTTGTGGAAGCGATAAAAGCGGAGCCATTCGAGGCCTTCGATTTCAAAATAGCCTCCGTGGGCATTTACCAAGTTGGCGATTACGGTGTCGCACAACGAAAGCTCTTTGACATCTCCTGCACCGAAGATCCGCTGCCTTCCTGGAATGAAGGCCCCGTCAAACAGGCTATTTTCACTTTTATCGCCAAAGTTACAAAGGAAGACTCACCTGAATACCTACCACTAGCGGAACGCATTGCCGTACATGACAATGACGGCACGCTTTGGCCGGAAAATCCGCTGCCCTTCCAGGCAGCGTTTGCCATCGACGAACTAAGGCAACGCATCCTCACCGAACCGAGCCTCGTCTCTAATCCCATGGTGCAAGCGGCCTTAAGCGGCGATCTTGCAAAACTCCTGGAAGGCGAACACTTTGACGGACTAATGCAGATCTTGGCGATCACCCATGCAGGCATGACCGTAGAAGAATTTCGAGATGCCGTGGAGGCATGGTTTACATCTGCCCAGCATCCGCGATATGGCAAGCCCTATGGCGAGCTCACCTATCAACCAATGCAAGAACTCCTGAGGTACCTAAGCGCAAATGGCTTCAAAAACTTCATCGTGTCAGGTGGCGGCGCTGACTTCATGCGCGCCTGGGTGGAGCGGGTTTACGCCATACCACCGGAGCAGGTTGTTGGCTCAACATCGCGGACCAGATTCGAACTGTGCGATGGCAAACCAGTGCTAACAAAAACCCTCGACTATTTATTCGTAAATGATAAGACGGGCAAGCCGGTCGGCATCCATCAGTTTATCGGCCGCAAACCCGTATTTTGCTGTGGTAACAGTGATGGCGACTATGCCATGTTGCAATACACCACTATCAACAATCCTCGCCCCAGCTTGGGACTGATTGTCCATCACACCGACGCTGAACGCGAGTACGCCTACGACGCTAAGACAAACAGCACCGGCAAGCTTATTGAAGCCCTCAGAGAGGCTCCGCTACGAGGCTGGCTAGTTGTGGATATGAAGCAGGATTGGAATGCCATCTTCCATCCTGATTAAAGTTTATTTGCCGCAGCTGGCGGGTTGCGATGTGTAGCGCTCTACCAGCCAGGTGAGGCCGTTGCTCTCGGCATCCACATAGGGGTTATCGATCTGGTAACGGTCGCCATTGAGCACGATCTTGGTGCCTTCGCCCACCCGGGTCACGATCGTCTTCACCTCATGGGGGGTGAGATTTTGGGCCTCGTCCACCACCATAAATTGGCGCGGAATCGACCGGCCGCGGATATAGCTGATCGCGTCCACCTCCAGCAGGCCCATGCCTTTGAGGTCGGTCCAATTGCTACGCGGGGCCCGATTGCTACTGCCGCGGCCCGCAGCCTCGCCGCCGCCGAGTAAAAAAT
>RPRK01000395.1 GCA_003818495.1 Burkholderiales bacterium | reverse complement strand
TCATTGCCGGTTCCGCTGAATTTATAGAAAGTAATATGCGGCATAGTCAATGCACTTCACTCCAAGGTCAGGCTTTTTTTAATGATATTGTTATATTCAGGATTGTGCTGTATAATCGCTATCAGAGAACGCAGAGCCGTATTGACAGCCTCGGAATCCTGGAAATACTTGCGAACATCAGGATCAAGCATCACCGAGCCATCCTCCGATGTAAAATACTGAACACTTACAGTTTCGCCGTTCTGATAAATTTTAACTGTGTGTCCCTGTCTGTAAGCACGATAATATTTGCCTCTCACGCCCTTTTTTTCTGTAAAATCGTATTCGGCAAGCATATTATCATTCTCTGTTTCAGACAGTTTGATTTTCTTCTTCATAAAGCCTCCGTTCCGATATAGCCGATGTATTTGCCGAATTACCTGTGACAAGGGAGGAGGCGGCACTCGGTCTCCCTTTTTTCCGCACCCGAAAAGACATAACACAAGGATCATCAAAAGGATACCTGCCGATTTCTTGCTGAAATAATTCAACAGTTTTTTCATAGCACAGTTCGCTTTCCGTTAGTCAGTTCTGATTCATTTCTCAGACTTCTATTTTTTTAGGAAAATTCGGAACCAGCGCGGAACATTCCGACTTCCCGCCGCTACGGTAGAAATCAACGGTTCCGTCTGCCTTACAAATCCAGACCTCTTCAGAACCGTTTTCAAAATATAATGCTGCTTTCTCTTTTATCTCATCTGCCGTATTGCCTGAAGATATGACCTCAATGCAGATTTCCGGCGCAATCGAGCATTCTGTCTCGTGCCGGATGCGTTCCAGACGCTCTGCCGATGCCCATGCCGCATCGGCAACTTTTGTGCCTTTACGGGTTTTTACAGCACATTCGGTCAGTGTTTTTCCGCCTTTCAGCATTGAACGCAAAATATATGCCAGTTCTGCCTGATATAAAGAGTGATACACTTTTGCCGGAGACATGACAATCTGTCCTCTTTCATTCAGTTCTATCTTAAATGGTAAATTCCTCAGTCCCGGATATTCGCATACTTCCTGCCAGTTCATATAATTTCCTTTTTTTCAGCCGCTCTGTATCACATCATTTATCGGATATTTTTTTAACACCGGATAATGACTCATGAATCAGTCGGAAAGCCTCTTCTCTGACATGCTCCGGATTGATTTTACCTTCAAGCTGTGTTTCTGTGAACTGCCCCTCGAAAGCCTCAATGGCCGCTCTTTTCAGCGCAAGCGGATACGCTTCCCCCAGCAGTTCCCGCAACTCTTCGTGAGGAACATAGACACCGCCGGTTTTCCTCCTCCTGTTCGTGACAGTGATCTGACTGACCGAATTGCAGACGGAAAAATCCCATGACCGGGTACTGCGCTGCTCGGCTTCCTGTTTGATCAGATGCAGAAGAAGAATGACAGCATAACTGTAAATTTTGTTGATTTTGTCCTCACGGCTCATTTCTTCCAATTCTCCGATGAGCAGCAATGCGTCAGGATATCGTTGTTCCTCAATACATTTGCGAAGTTCCAGCAGCTCTTCCATAAAATTCCTCCATGATTCCGCTGTCATAAGCCCATATATAATATTATAAACGATTCTCACATATTAAGCTGCATATCTCTATGAGAAAAAAATTATAAAAATATCTTCATTTTATACCATATAGGACTTACGCACTTGAACTTTTTTCCCCGATTAATTGGCGTTAATTGGCGTCCATTAGCGGTTAAACTCATGCAACTGCGTAACTCCTACCATAAATATCCGGCTGAGGCAAACTGATTTTCAAAAAAAACAGATCTGTAAGAAAAATTAATTTTATAAAGGCGTTGCCGGACATGCTCTTAATGCGGCTGCTTATCCGGCAGCGCGCATCCGAATGAAAAGCGGGATCCGTTCCAGACTCTTTTTTCTCTACGATAACATCATGTTTTTCTGATGTCAACAATGAAAACAAATGCGGGACCAGCCGAGTGCCGGATACGGCTTTACAGACTTTTTCAATTTTCATATTCCTGTCCTTGACAATAAGTCTTAAATCCCTATCTTTCTTTGAAAAAGATAGCAAACCTGAGACCTTTTAACAGGAGTGACGAACATGCTGATTATAGAAGATTTGCAAGTTGAACTCGGAGGAAAAACCATCCTCAGACATATAGACCTTGAGATCAAAAAAGGGGAAACGCATATCCTTTTCGGTCCCAACGGTTCGGGGAAAACCTCGTTGCTTATGACGATCATGGGCTATCCCCAGTATAAAGTGACCGGCGGAAAAATGATCTTCAAAGGCGAAGATATTACTTATATGCCCATTGACAAGCGTTCCCAGTTGGGCATCGGAATGTCTTATCAGCGTCCGCCCACGATTCACGGCATCAAAACCCGTCAGATGGTCAGTATCTGTGCTGGAAAGCGGGAAGTCAATGTTGACGAACTGGCGCAGAAAGTCAATTTCGGACATTTTCTTGAAAGAGATGTGAACGCGGGATTTTCCGGCGGAGAAATCAAGAGGTCCGAACTGCTTCAGCTTATGGCGCAGAATGCAGACCTCATGCTCTTTGATGAGCCTGAATCCGGCGTTGACATGGAAAATATCTCGCTCGTAGGCAATACGATTGCTAAACTGCTGGAAAAAGATATGCCCCGCTCGGAAAACAAATCCATGATTCAGCAGAAGCGGGAACGCAG
>RPRK01000394.1 GCA_003818495.1 Burkholderiales bacterium | reverse complement strand
GATCCCGGCGCGCGTGCGCCCGACGTCGACCGGCCCCGAGGGCGAGGACACGGCGGGCGTTCCCGCGCGCGTCGCGGGACGCATCGTCGCGCGGCCGCCGCGCTGCTGGCTGCCGACCGCGCTCACCCGGCCCGAGGGCGCGTGGTCGCTCTCGGTGCAGCTCTACGGCCTGCACTCCGCGCGCAGCTGGGGCATCGGCGACTTCGACGACCTCGCCGTGCTCGGGACACTCGCCGGTGCCATCGGGGCGGCCGGCGTGCTGGTCTCCCCGGTGCATGCGCCCTCGCTCGGCTGGCCCGACCGCGGCTCGCCGTATTCGCCGTCGAGCCGGCTCGCGCTGAACCCCCTGTTCGTGTCGCTGACGCGCGCGGCCGAGGGCTTCGCCACGCCGATGTTCGACGCCTGGGTCGAGCGCGACGACACCCGCGCGACGATCGCCGCGCTGCGCACCGTACCGGCCGTCCACTGGCCGGCCGTGAATGCGCTCAAGACCGAAGGCTTCGGGCGGCTGTGGGTCGATTTCCGCGCGACCGCCCACACCGCGCTGACCCGCGAGGCCGCCCGCGACTTCGACGCCTGGCTCGCCGCGGCCCGGCCGCGGCTGCGCCCCCATCTGCTGTTCGAGGCGCTCGCCGAGCACCACGGCATCGCCGACCGGCGGGCCTGGCCCGCGGGCTTCGAGCATCCCGACACCGACGCGGTTCGGGCCTTCGAACGCGCGCACGCCGAACGCGTGACCTTCCATGGGTTCGTGCAGTGGCTCGCCGAGCGCCAGTGGCGCGCGGCGGGCGAGGCGGCCCGCGCCGCCGGCGCCACGATCGGCCCGATCGCCGACCTCGCCGTGGGCGCCGACCCCGCGGGGGCCGACGCATGGTCGCGCCCCGGGCTGGTCGACGACGCGCACGAGATCGGCGCGCCGCCCGACCCGCTCGGCCCCGACGGCCAGGCCTGGGGCCTGCCGCCGTGGCGTCCCGAGACGCTCGCCGAGGCGGGCTTCGAGCCCTTCGCACAGCTGCTGCGCGCGACGATGGCCGGCGCCGGCGGACTGCGCATCGACCACGTGATGGCGCTCGAGCGGCTCTTCTGGGTGCCGGCCGGACGCAAGCCGGCCGACGGCGCCTACGTCGCGTACCCGCTCGAGTCGATGCTCGACGTCGTCGCGACCGAGAGCGTGCGCCACCGCGCGCTGGTCATCGGCGAGGACCTCGGCACCGTGCGTCCCGGGCTGCGCGAGCGGCTCGCGCGCGCGGGCGTGCTGTCGTACAAGGTCGCCTGGTTCGAACGCGATGCGCAGGGCCGGCTGGTCGACCCGCGTTCGCTGCCGCCGCTCGCCGCCGTCTGCGCCAGCACCCACGACCTGCCGACGATCGACGGCTGGGCCGAGGGCCGCGAGATCGACGAGCGCGAACGGCTCGGGCTGCTCGACGCCGAGGCGGCCGCGCGGCAGCGCGCCGAGCGACGCGAGGACCTCGTCCGGATCGAGGCCGGGCTCACCGCCGCCGGCATCGGCGGCACCGACCTCGTCGACCGGCTGCACCGCTGGCTCGCCGCCTCGACGGCGCGGCTGGCGATCGTCCAGCTCGAGGACGTCGCCGGCCTCGAGCGCCAGCCGAACCTGCCGGGCACGCCCGACGTGCCGCCGAACTGGCGTCAGAAGCTGCCGGTGGCGCTCGAGGGGCTGGCCGCGCGGCCGCGATGGGTGGCGCTCGGGCCGATCTTCGCGGCGCGGCACGCGGGCGGCGGCCGCCATCCGGACCCGACGACGAGCCGGTGAGCCTCTGGAGCCGCGCCGATGACACGCCGACACGACACCGATGAATCGCGGATGAACGGCCGATGAGCACCGCCGTCGCGATCGCCGAACCGCTGGCCCGCACCGCGCTCGCGCGCTGGCTGCAGACCGGCTGGGCCTATCCCGCCGTCGAGTCCGTGCACGTGCTGTCGATCGCGCTGCTCGTCGGTGCGATCGCGGTCGTCGACCTGCGACTGATGGGCGCACTGCGCCACATCGCCGTCGCTCCGCTGCTGCGCAGCGCGCTGCCGGTCGCGCTCGCGGGCTTCTGCGGGGCGGTGGCCTCTGGCACGCTGCTCTTCGTCGCGAACGCAGGCGATCTGGTGGCGAACCGGGCGTTCGCCGTGAAGATCGCCCTGCTCTCCTTTGCCGGGCTGAATGCGGCATGGTTCCATGCCAGCGCGGTGAAGGAGGCCCTCGCGACCACCGCGCCGCCACCGGCGACGATGCGAATCGCCGGTCTTGTGTCGCTGCTGCTGTGGGCCGCGACGATCGTGGCCGGCCGGCTGATCGCCTACGTCTGACGCGGGACCCGCCGCCTGCGCGGCGCTGTCGCTTGGCCGGTCACGGCAGCCTGAACCGCCCCACCTCCTTGGACAGTACGATCGCCTGCTCGCGCAGCGACTCCGCAGCCGCCGAACTCTCCTCCACGAGCGCCGCGTTCTGCTGCGTCGCGTGATCGAGCTGCTGGATCGCACTGCCGACCTGGGCGACGCCCTGGCTCTGCTCCGAGGTGCCGGTGGTGATGCCGCCGAGCAGCGCGTCGATGCGCTGCGCCGAGCCCATCAGCTCCTCGATCGTGCTCGCCGCCTCGGCGACTACCGTGGCGCCAGTGGCCACCTGTCCGACGCTCGCCGAGATCAGCGACTTGATCTCGCGTGCGGCATCGGCACTGCGCTGCGCGAGGCTG
>RPRK01000393.1 GCA_003818495.1 Burkholderiales bacterium | reverse complement strand
CTAAAGAAGGAAAAAACCGATCGCGCACGCGCCACGCCACATATACAATTGGGAGGGGATATAGTTTATTGTCGGCCCCTAGACCTCGAAATCCAACCACCGGGCGCAAGCGGCCAATGGGACCAAACACCTTTGGGTGAGCACCCCCGCAACAAGAATCTTTTTCTCCACGAAGTCTTCCGTGCGCCGATCCTAACGAATTTCGCACCTTTTCCATTCGCTCATATTGAAGGTCGCTAAACTCGCAGGAGTCTTGCACGACTGTAAGGGCTGCAAAGAGTGCCTCGTTCACGAAGTTGTCCCGTAGCATTTCTTTCCTGTCTGACAAAACCGAATCCCCGCTAGAATGAAGAAAATGGAAATGTTCCACCTCTATCTTTTCAGGAGTGTGCTGTGTTTGCAAAGGGCGATAAGCAAAAAGATAAAAAGCAAAACATAGGTGCGCACGCTATATCAATGCTTAGCGAAGGTTGCGCGTTTCGTGGCAAAATGCTTCTTCGCGGCGAGGTGCGACTCGGAGGCGCTGTGGAGGGGGAAATTGTTTCTGAGCATGATCTAATTATAGAACGCAGCGCAGACATCAGAGCCAACATTGATGGGCACAATATCCAAGTGTGCGGTTCGGTGTGCGGAAACATAAATGCCAGAGGAATACTCATCCTAGCTCCCTCGTCCAACGTGAGCGGCAACATCACCACAACAAATTTGATAGTGGAAAACGGAGCGATTCTGCACGGAAACGTAGCTATTGATGAACTCGAACCGAGTAGTGAAACTATTCGGGACGATGCCGGAAAAAGTAATGGCGCAAAAGTTACAAGAGCGGCTTCGTAAAAGGGAGTTACAATGAGCAGGGATGCAAAAGAAAAATCGACGCGCGAGATTTACAAAAAATCGATGGACCTCGTTGACGTCATTCTCAATCTATTTGGAATAAGCAGGCCCGACGGTGGATACAACTATCCTTGTGAATCGGACTTTGAGCGCATGGTGCAACTTGTAAACGAAGTGGTAGCCTCACACCGCGGCGAAGAAGATAGCGCTTACAGAACAACAATTTTAGCCGTTGGTGAGTGGCTACAGTCCGCACTGCGACACGAATATCTCGATCATCAAAACAACGAAGGATTTCCGTCGATGTTTTATGCCATACATAAAGGCGTGGACGTACTGCACTGCCTACTGCACCGCGATCTCCGTCGCCGAATATTTTCTCAAACAGAAAGCCAAGTGGTGCACGAATTTGTGAGTCTTGCTTCACAATTTCCCAATCCGTGCGACTGGCAAACTCCTCGAAAAAAACACCGCAAAAGCTCTTAAAAAAGCAACTAATACAGCGCGAATGATTAAATATACTAAAATTTAGCTGAAACGTGGTGCGCGTTTTTCAATGAATGCCGCCATACCTTCTTGAGCTTCTGCCGTACTAAAACGTAAGCCAAATTCGGCAGACTCCAGCTGATAACTAGCGGCAATAGAATTGTCGGAACCACTACGCACCACGCGTTTCGCGGCGCGAATGGCATCAGGGCCCCGGAGCATAATAGCCGCAACAATGTTATCAACTCTACCACAAAGTTCGTGCGGTGTTGTAATAACGTTCACTAAGCCTGCGTTCTTTGCGGCTTCAGCACAGTATTTCTCGCCTGATACAATCCATTCGATTGCCTTTGCCACTCCAACACGCCGCGAAAAACGTTTCGTGCCACCAAAGCCGGGAATTAAGCCAAGTGAAACCTCGGGGAAACCAAAAAAGGCCTTTTCGGAACAAAAAATAAAATCGGCGGCTAGGGCCAGTTCTAGTCCACCGCCAAGCGCAAAACCTTGCACTTTAGCAACAACAATTTGCGGTAAATTCTCGATTGCAGCAAACGCTCTGGAGCCTAATTCCGAAAACTTTTGTGCTTCTAATGGGGAAAGTTTTTGCATTTCTTTAACATCGGCACCGGCAACAAAAGACTTTTCACCAGCACCTTGCAAAACAACTACAGAAATATCGTTGCGCAGAGCAAGATCTTTCGCAACATTTTCAAGCGACTCGAGCACATCTCGATTGAGCGCATTCAGCGCTTCTGGACGATGCACTTCAACAGTTGCTCGAGCTCCTTCAACCCATACCCTTACCGTTCCATCGTTGCGCAACATAAAAACTCCTTGGCCACTAGCGGCTATCAAATGGACTGTTCGACAAATGCTACTCGGCCCAGCCAGGAAGCTCAAGGAGCGGAGCCTCAGTAACCTTTCTTGAAGCTTTTTTTTGTCGAGTAGTTGCGGGCTTTACCACAACTCGAACTTCTTCGCGCACAAGGGTTTCGCGATGTTCGAGACTAATAGCAGTACTGCCAGGACGAAGCGCACGCATTTTGAAACCTCCAGACAGAGGATCTCGAAATAGAAGCAGCACAGTGGAGTCTTTTACCGTAACTCCCGATATTCGCGAGGATGGCAAGCTCTTTTGCGTGCCTGCACGCATCTCAAAGGATGGCATTTCCGACGCGTATCCACTGCGAACAGGAAACGCGCCAATCATAAGGAATACCAGACAAATCTCCGACCAACGACGCGCCCACAACCAACCCCTCGCCTTTTGCAAACTCTGCCAAACGTGATTCACGACCTGCCCCTCCCATTTTTCGAAGAATAATTTTTTGCTCGGATTTAAAATCTACTTTCATGCGTGCCAGAATGCAGCCAGAGGCAATTGGG
>RPRK01000392.1 GCA_003818495.1 Burkholderiales bacterium | reverse complement strand
GGCGCATGGCGGTGGCGTAGCCGTTGAGCGCGGCCATCACGGCACCGGTGGTGTTGGCGCGGGTGGCGAGCCAGGCGGACTGCGCGGCGGCGTCGCGGTACAGGCGTGCGAGGCCGGCCTCGGTCTCGCGCCGCTGGCCGGCGAGCTCGACGAGTTCGGTGCGCGACTCGATGGCGTCGAGGTGGGCGGCGAGGCGGGCGCGGGTCCACGCATCGCGCCAGTCGGCGGGCACGGCGGGGTCGTCGCCGGCGGCAGGTGCGGGCTCGGTGCGCAGGCGCGCGGCCCATGCGGGGGCACCGGCGGCCTCGATGCGCGCACAGGCGTCGGCGACGGTGCCGAGCGGCGCGGCGAGCGCGGCGAGCCGGCGCAGTTCGGCCAGCCCGCGCTCGAAGGCCTGGGCGGCGTCCTCGGGGCTCACGCGCGCATCGCCGAGCAAGGTGTCGACGAAGCCGCGAAGCCGCTCGCCCAGCGGCCCGGGCACGCGCTCGAGCGAGGCGCGCAGCCCGCTGCGTGCGACCGCCGCGGCGCCCAGCTCGGCGCGCGACAGGTGCAGCTCGAGCACGCTCGCCGCGCGCTCGAGCGATGCGGCGGCGCCGCGGAAGTCGCTCTCGTCGGGCTGGGCGAGCACCTCTCGCGCGGCGACGGGCAGCTCGGCGTCGAACTCGGTGGCCAGGCGGTGCGCGAGGCGTGCGGCGCGGCCGGCGTGCTCGATGCGCTTCAGCGCCGTGACGCCGCCCTGCAGCGCGGGCACGCCCAGCTCGTCGGCGAACTGGTTCCAGCGGGCCGTCACGACCGTTACTTTCTCGTGCAGCAGGTACCAGCGCTCGACGTGCGCCCAGTCGTCGGCGGAGCGCGGCTCGAGGGCGGACACGCGGATGGCGGGCACGTGGCGGCGCGCGTCGCCGCCGCCGAAGGGCAGCAGGCCGAACGGCTTGCCGGTGCGGGCGCCACGCGCGACGGCCTCGCGGGTGCGGCTGCAGGCGAGCGCCTCGGCGGGCACCTCGACCGGCCGCATCAGGAAGCCCTCGCGCTCGACGGCCAGCGCGTCGAGCTCGCCGAACAGCGCGGCGAGCGCGTTGCGCTCGGCGGCGAACGACGGATGGCGGCACTTGGCGCGCAGCTTCACCGGCCAGTCGTCCTCGTGCGACTCGAGCTCGGCGGCGAGCATGCGGGCCTCGCCGAGGCGCTCGAGCAGCGCCCGCGCGGCGGCCAGCGTCGCGGCGTCGTCGCGGCGCAGCGCGGACGTGCCGGCGGCGCGGGCCTGATCGTCGAGCGCACGCAGGCGCACCAGCACGCCGTGCAGCTCGGCGATGCGCGCGGGCGTGGGGAAGGTGTCGGCGGCGGGCAGCGCGTGGCCGACATAGACGAGGTCGGCGCCCAGCGTGCGGCGCGCGGCGCGCAGCCCGGCGGCGGCGTCCTCGGAGAGCGGCGGCGCGCACTCGGGCTCGAGCGTCGGCGCGTCGGTGAACCAGCCGAAGCGCTCGGTGCCCGCGACCACGAGTTCGGCCATCTTCGCGGCGCGCATCGGCACGCCGTCGACCTCGACGTCGGAGAGCTGCGCGGCCGCGATCGCGTCGACGCGGCGGTCGATCGCATGCAGTTCGGCGTGCGCGCGGTCGATGGCGGCGAGCGTGCGCGCGATGCCCTCGCGGGTGGCCTGCTCGTCGAGCTGGGTGACGCCCTGCTGGATGGCGCGGATCGACGCCTCGAACTGCTTGAGGCCCTCGCGGTCGCTGGCCAGCAGCGACACCGTCAGCGGCCGCACGGCCTCGGGGATCTTGTCCTGCAGCACGCGCAGCGCGGGCTCGCCGGCGGAGGTCACCAGCACCCGTCGGCCGGTGGCCAGGTAGTGGCAGACGATGTTGGCGATGGTGTGCGTCTTGCCGGTGCCGGGCGGGCCCTGCACCGTCACGCCCGGCGCGCGCTCGAGCTGCTGGACGATCGTCACCTGCTCGTCGTTGTAGGGGAGCGGGAAGAACAGCTCCTTGACGTCGCCGCCGCCGGCGCCGGCACCGCCCGACGACAGGCCGCGGAACGCGACCGGCACGAAGCCGATCGGGTCGGACGAGGCCGGCGTGACGAGCGCCGCGGGGCCGGCGGGCACCTCGGGGTGGTCCTTGAGCCACGCACGCAGGCGCTCGATGTCGTCCTGCAGGTAGTTGGCGCGACGGGGGCGCGCGACGAGCACCCAGTCGTCGGTGACCACCAGTCGATCCGAGGGGCGCGGCACCGGGGCGTCGGCGGCGCGCACCGGCTCGTAGCGGCCCTCGGCCTGCAGGTTGCCGGCGACGAGGCGCAGCGCGGGCTCGTAGGACGCGGCGTCGAAGGGCGAGAGCGGCGCCGCGTCGGGCGCGCTCCACGACGCGCGCACGGTCTGCTCGGCAGGAACCGCCGCGGCCACGCCGCAGGCGACGAACGCGTCGACCTCGAGGCGCGGCCGCGCGATCCGCGGTCGAAGCTCGATGGCGAGCGTGGCCGCGTCGACGGCGATCTCGAGCTGCTGCGTGATCAGCGGGTACTCGAAGGGCACGGTGGAACCCGAGTGCGCGAGCTGCCAGGTCGACACGCCGACACCCCACACCAGCTCGGAGGGGTTCGCGCTCTCGCCTTGCCTGAGGCGCTGCATCAGCGCGAAGAGCTCGGCATAGAGGGCGATGCTGCGGCGGCGCGGGCGCTCGGTCTCGGCCCAGGCGTGCCACAGGGGGGTGTAGGCGGCGAGCAGGGTCTCGGC
>RPRK01000391.1 GCA_003818495.1 Burkholderiales bacterium | reverse complement strand
ATTGTGCTTTTTAGCGCCGAGCGGTTTCAGTTTACCAGCGGGAAACTGCATGGCGTAATCAACATTCAGACCAAAGAACCGCGCACTTTCACCCAAGAGGAAATCAATTTTGTCGAAGTAGCAGCAGGCGAATTAGCCTTTTTCGTCGCTAATGCTCAACTTTATCAACAAGTTGATGACCGCTTACATCAAAAAGTCCGGGAATTGACCAGTCTCCAGCAAGTTTCCAAACGCATTACGGAACAGCTTGGTTTGACCGAAGTTCTGGACTTGATTGCGGAGAAAGCGGTTGAACTTTCGGGAGCGGATCGGGCGGATATTTTCCAGATTTATGAAGAGGGAAATGTACATCTGGCGGCCAGCCACGGCGGAAGTAGTGGCAAAGGGATCATCCACTTTGTAGCCCAAGCGGTTCACGATGGCCGCCCGTTGGCTGTGATCAATGCTTTTGAAGATGCGCGGTTTCCCAAACTGGCGGAGGTTGCAAAGGCCGAGGGTTTTCTCTCTTTCTTTTGTATGCCGCTCCAGGCACGGGGCCATACCATTGGGGGGATTTGCCTCTATACTAACCAGACCCATCATTTTGATTATGACCAAGTTCGGCTGTTAAGTACCTTTGCAGATGAGGCCGCGAGCGCGATTGAAAATGCGCGCCTTTATGATGAAAGCTTGCGGGCCTTAGCGGTGAAGTCGGCGTTACTTCAGGAGATGCACCACCGTGTTCGCAACAATCTGCAAACGATTTCGGCCTTGTTGGCGATGCAATTGCGGCGGTTGGAGCCTGAAAGCGCAGGGGCCCAGGCGTTGCGTGAAAGCGTTTCCCGCATTCAATCCATTGCGGCGGTTCACAACCTGCTTTGTCGCGGAGATGTTGGGATCACAACGGTAGGGGCCCTTATGCGCCAGGTCATTGAAAGTGCCAGTACGGGGATGTTGAGTGCTGACCGGCCCATCTCTTTCACCTTTAGCGGCGATGATGTTCAAATCGGCTCCCATGATGCAACGATCTTAGCTTTGGTGATCAATGAACTGGTAAGTAATGCAATCACGCACGGTCTGGCCGCTGAAGGTGGTTGTGTTCAAATCGGGACGACGGAAGAAAATGACTGGGTAACGATTGAAGTTCGAGATGATGGCCCTACGCGGCCTAAGCCGAATGAAGCTGCTCAAGTAAGCGGTTTAGGTTTACAAATCATCGAAACGCTCGTGCATGACGATTTAAGGGGAACCTTTAAGCTCCTGCGGAGTAATTCAGATGGTTGGACGCGGGCCCAGGTAAGTTTTCCGCGCTTTGTGCCCAGCGAGGAGAGCCAACAAGAAGGGGCTTAAAACTGGGCGACCCTTTGGGCTTTGCCCAAAGGGTCGCCCTTTTCACCTTTCCCTAAAGCGACCCTCTTACTCATCAGGCCCACCACTAGCAACCTCAGGCAACCACAGCCAACCCGAACGAGCATCATACTCAAACAACTCGCTATAGCGGCCCCAATCTACCGCTGTCCCAAATTGTCGTTCAGCTTCTTCATCAGGATAGTGTTCATCCAAAATATCCAAGAAGAAATCGGCCCGCATCTCCCCATCGTTCTTTTCCTTGAGCGTTTGATAGATTAGCGTGACCAAAGGGGCGTGATCTAAGACTTGTTGGCGAAAAATCTCCTTACTTTCGAGAATCGTAGAGGTTGCAAAAGCATGACCTTCAGGCGTAACCATTACGTCGCCCTGCGCGACTTTGGCAAACCCAAGTAAGGCAGCGGCATCCACAATCGGCAAAAGGTCGTCTACTTCTAAGCGCAACCGATCTGCCAACATTGGAAGGTCATCACGGCCCCCTTGCTCGACCAGCAATTCCAACAAACCGCTAAGGCCTCCCGCACGGGCATGGGGAAGTGGCGGAAATTGCTCTGGTGGAGCTTTTTGTGGCGTGGGGGGCTTCGCTACTTCCACTACTTTAGTCACAGCTTCAGCTACTTTGGCCGCTGGGTTGGTCATTACGGTGTAGATATGGTCGACCAACGCTTTGAAACGGGGCGTAGCACGGTTGCGGGGACGGGATAGGTCAATTTGCACTTCGCCGCGCACAAAGCCAGGATTAGACCCCAAAATGATGACCCGATCCGCCAATAAGACGGCTTCCTCGATGTTATGCGTAACAATCAAAATACTTTTGGCCGGGAAGGTTCCCGCTTCCCACAAATCGCCGATCTCCCCCCGTAAGTTCTCAGCCGTCAGCACATCTAGGGCACTGAAGGGTTCGTCCATAAAGAGAACCAACGGTTGTACCACAAAAGCTCGTGCAAAGCCAACCCGTTGCTTCATTCCGCCCGAAAGCTCTTTGGGATAAGCGCTTTCAAAGCCATCCAAACCGACCATATCAATCGCTTTCAAGGCTCGCGCTCGGCGTTCCTCGCGCCCCATCCCTCGCGCTTTGAGACCCAATTCAACGTTTTCTTGCACCGTCAGCCAGGGCAGAAGCGCAAAGCTTTGAAAGACCATAGCCACGTCAGGGTTGGGCCCCCGTACCGCTTTGTTCCCGCTTTGTACTTCACCGCTACTTGGGGGAATCAATCCCGCCAAAATGCGAAGCAAGGTACTTTTCCCGCTCCCACTCCGCCCTAAGAGAGCGACTACTTCTCCATTCCGTACCGTGACGCTTACATCTTTCAGGGCCGTAAAAACCCCGTTCCCTTCAGGCAAGGGAAAGGTCTTGCAGAGGTCTTCTGCTCTCAATAGGATGTTGTTGTT
>RPRK01000390.1 GCA_003818495.1 Burkholderiales bacterium | reverse complement strand
TTATAAATCTGATAACGAAATAAGAAAGGTTTACCAGGATTTTATTATTCCTTTCTGGCAAGGTCGCACCCAGCGCGACCGGATCTTTGCAACCATGGAGCAGCCCTGGCTGGATGCTTATGAAGCCGGGGTCTTTACTGAATTCCAGGAACAGCGTGCCCCGGGGCATACCGTGCTGGGAGGAAAGATTTATCAGAAAGGCTTCCTTGATTTTATCAGGGAGATTGATGAGCAGATGGCTAAAGGCGAAGGGCATAGGGCGAAGAGCATAGAGCAAGGAGCGGAGGGCGAAGGGCATAGGGCGAAGAGCATAGAGCAAGGAGCGGAGGGCGAAGAGCTCAGGGCGATGAGGATTGCGGCTGAGGCGATCATCACTTTTGCAAACCGGTATGCCGACGAACTGATCCGAATTTCAAATTTCAAATTTCAAAATGCTGAGGGCTTAGAGCGCAGAGCGGAGTTGCTGGAAATGGCTGAGATTTGCCGTTGGGTGCCTGCACATGCTCCGCGGACTTTTTACGAAGCCTTGCAGTATTATTGGTTTGTGCACATCGGCGTGATCACTGAGCTGAATCCGTGGGATTCTTTCAATCCCGGCCGGCTCGACCAGCACCTGTTTCCATTTTATCAGAAGGAAATTGAAGCAAGGACTATAACGAAAGAAAGGGCACGGGAACTTCTGCAATCTTTCTGGGTGAAATTCAACAATCATCCCGCGCCACCCAAGATCGGTGTTACAGCCAAAGAGAGCAGCACTTATACTGATTTTGCACTGATCAATGTCGGCGGGCTGAAGCCGGATGGCAGCAATGCAGTTAATGAGCTGAGTTACCTCATCCTGGATGTTGTTGAAGAAATGAGGATATTGCAGCCCAGTTCAATGGTCCAGCTTAGCCGTGAAAATCCCGATAGCTTCATTGAAAGGGCGATGCATATCTTAAAGACCGGTTTCGGTCAGCCCAGCATATTCAATACAGATGCGATTATTCAAGAGTTAATGCGACAGGGTAAAAGTCTTGAAGATGCACGGGAAGGGGGGGCAAGCGGATGCGTGGAAAGTGGTGCTTTCGGCAAGGAAGCTTACTGGCTGACCGGCTATTTCAACCTGCCAAAGGTCCTGGAAATCACCCTGCATGGTGGAATTGACCCGAGGACCGGCAAGCGGGTAGGGTTGGAAACCCCTGGGTTGGAAACCCTCAACAGCTTCGACGATCTCCTGGCAGCATTCCATACACAGCTCAAACACTTCATCGATATTAAAATCAAAGGAAACCTCATCATTGAAAAGTTATTTGCCGACCACATGCCGGTGCCTTTCCTGTCGCTGCTGATCGATGATTGCATAGCCAATGGAAAAGATTACAATGCAGGAGGCGCCCGTTACAATACGTCCTACATCCAGGGGGTCGGGCTGGGAAGCGTGACGGATATGCTGGCAGCGCTGAAGTATTGGGTGTTTGACGGGAGGACTGTAAGACTGGAGGACTTTAAGACTGGAGGAAAAGAGGAAATGATTCGTGCTTTAAGTGCTGATTTTGTTGGTTTTGAAGATTTACGTTACAAGCTGATCTATGAAACGCCCAAATACGGCAATGATGATGATTATGCTGATGACCTTGCAGTTAAGGTCTTTGATATGTTTTTTGATGCGGTCGACGGACGACCGAATGCTCGAGGAGGAAACCATCACATCATGATGCTGCCCACCACCAGTCATGTTTATTTTGGTAGCGTTACCGGGGCAACACCGGATGGGCGTAAAGCCTGGCAGCCCTTATCAGAAGGCATTTCTCCGTTCCAGGGTGCAGATATCAAAGGACCTACAGCTGTGCTTAAATCTGCTTCCAAAATAGACCACCTGCGTACCGGCGGCACCTTGCTGAACCAGAAATTTACTCCCCAACTGCTTGACAGTGAAAAAGGAATTACCAGTGTGGCAAAGCTTATCCGGGGTTATTTTAAGATGAACGGCCATCATATTCAATTTAATGTCGTTACTGCAGATACGCTGAAGGACGCACAAAAACATCCTGAAAAATACCGCGACCTGATTGTCAGGGTTGCCGGTTACAGCGATTATTTTAACGATCTTAGCGAAGCGCTGCAGAATGAGATCATCCGAAGAACTGAGCAATCGAATCTCTAATAATTGACCAAAGACCTTAGACCAAAGACCAACGAATCAGATGCTACGTAGTTCAACCCTCCGTTCCGACCTCCTCCTCCTGCTCGCCGCAGTGATCTGGGGTTTTGCTTTCGTGGCACAGCGGATGGGCATGGATCATATCGGTCCCTTTATGTTTAATGCGATCAGGTTTGCGCTGGGGGCAGGGGTGATGGTGGTGGTGATAAAGGGCATGGAGGCGTGGGGGCATGGAGGACGGGAAGACAATAGGACTGTAGGACGGGAAGACTATAGGACTGTAGGACGGGAAGACAATAAGACTGTAGGACGGGAAGACAATAGGACTGTAGGACGGGAAGACAATAGGACTGTAGGACGAGAAGAACTGCCGACCTCCGACCTTCGACCTCCGACCTTCAACCTTCGATCTCCGACCTTCTACGGCATACTTCTCGGTCTGATCCTCTTTGCCGGTGCAACTTTTCAGCAGGCGGGGCTCGTTTACACGACCGCAGGCAATGCAGGCTTTATCACCGGGCTTTACGTAATCCTGGTGCCTGTTTTCGGCATATTTTCAGGGCAGAAAGCGGGTGTGAATTTGTGGGGCGGTGCGAT
>RPRK01000389.1 GCA_003818495.1 Burkholderiales bacterium | reverse complement strand
GCCGAGGGTGGCCGCGGCCGCGGCCAGGCGCGCATCCACCGATTCGATGGACAGCCGGATGGCGCGGACCATCAGCGGGAATCCCATCACCGCGCAGGCGAGCGCGGCCCCCGTCCAGCGGAATGACAGCACCAGGCCGAAGCTCGACTCAAGCCATTCGCCGACCGGGCCGCGCCGGCCGAACGCGAGCAGCAGCAGGTAGCCGGTGACCACCGGCGGCATCACCAGCGGCAGGTGGACCAGGGCGTCGACGAGGGTCTTGCCCGGAAAGCGCGCGCGCGCGAGCAGCGTCGCCACGGCGATCGCCACCGGCAGCGCGGCGAACGTGGCCACCAGCGCGACCTTCACGCTCAGGCGCAGGGCCGTCCAGTCTTCCGGGCTGAGCGCGAGCACGCAGCGATCCCGCTCAGCGAGGCGCCGGGCCGAACCCGTACCCGGCGAACACCGCCATTCCGGCCGGCGAGCGCAGGAAATCGACGAACCCCTGAGCGTGCGGGGAGCGGGCGTCGGCGACGATCGCCACCGGGTAGACGATGGGCGGGTGCGAGCCTTCGGGGAAGGTGTCGACCACGCGCACCCGCGGTTCGGCGCGCGCGTCGGTCGCATAGACGATGCCCAGCGGCGCCTCGCCGCGGGCCACGAGCGTCAGCGCGACCCGCACGTTCTCGGTCTCGGCGAGCCGGCCGGACACCGAGGACCATGCGCCGAGCGCCTCCAGCGCCACTCGCGCGTAGCGGCCTGCCGGCACTGCCGCGATCTCGCCGACCGCAAGCCGTCCGTCCGCGCCCAGCGCCGCCGCGAGCGGTACGCCCGGCACGAGTCGCAGCACCGGGGCGGGACTCGAGGCGGGCGCGATCAGCACCAACCGGTTGGTGAGCAGCGGCACGACGCGCCCGTCACGCAGACGCCCGCGTTCGCGCAGCCAGCCCGGCCAGATCTCGTCGGCCGACACGAAGACATCCGCCGGCGCGCCCTGGTCGATCTGGCGCGCGAGCGCGGACGACGCGGCGTACGAGATCGACGGCTTCAGACCCGACTGCCGCGACCAGACCAGCGAGGCGGCGTCCAGCGCCTCCTTCAGGCTCGCGGCGGCGAACACCACCGGCTGGGCCAGCACCGGACCCGGCAGCGCGAGGGTCGAACAGAACAGCACGACCGGCAGCACGCCGAGAAGCGCGTCGAGGACCGTTCGAAGCAGGTGGTTCATCGGGGGCGAACAGTGAAGGAGGCGCTGCGCACGGCTGGCCGCGGGCGGTGCGCTGGGCCGCCCGCCGTCGGTGGAAGCGAGACGGGACGCCTGTTATATCCCAACGGATATAACGCCTGCAAGCCCGCAGCCCGGGCCGACCCGCCGGGCTCAGGTGTTCTGCACGACGATCGCCGGCATCTTCAGCGACATGTCCTTCGCCCGCTCGGCGATCTTCACGGCGACCCGGCGCGCGATGTCCCGGTAGGCCCGCGCGATCTCGCCGTCCGGTTCCGCGACGACCGTGGGGTTGCCCGAGTCGGTCTGCTCGCGGATGCGGATGTCGAGCGGCAGCCCGCCGAGGTACTCGACGTCGTAGTCCTTGGCCATCCGCTCGCCGCCGCCGGCGCCGAAGATGTGCTCGGCGTGGCCGCAGTTCGTGCAGACGTGGATCGCCATGTTCTCGACGATGCCGAGGATCGGGATGCCGACCTTCTCGAACATCTTCAGACCCTTGCGAGCGTCGAGCAGCGCGATGTCCTGCGGCGTGGTGACGATCACCGCGCCGGTGACGGGGATCTTCTGCGACAGCGTCAGGTGGATGTCGCCGGTGCCGGGCGGCATGTCGACGATCAGGTAGTCGAGGTCGCGCCAGTTGGTCTCGCGCAGCAGCTGCTCGAGCGCCTGCGTGACCATCGGACCGCGCCAGACCATCGGCGTGTCGGTGTCGATGAGGAAGCCGATCGAGCTCGCCTGGATGCCGTGCCCCTCCATCGGCTCGAGGGTCTTGCCGTCCACGCTCTCGGGCTTGCCCGAGATGCCGAGCATCTGCGGCTGCGACGGGCCGTAGATGTCGGCGTCGAGCATGCCGACCTGGGCGCCTTCCGCGGACAGCGCGAGCGCGAGATTGACCGCGGTGGTGCTCTTGCCGACGCCGCCCTTGCCCGAGGCGACCGCGATGATGTTCTTCACGCCCGGCAGCAGCTTGACGCCGCGCTGCGCGGTGTGGGCCACGATCTTCTGGAACACGTTGGCGCTGACGTTCTCGACCCCGGGAAGCGCCCGGATGGCGTCGACCGCCGCGCGGCGGATCGGGTCGATCTGCGACTTCGCGGGGTAGCCGAGCTCGACGTCGACACTGACGTGGCCGCCGTCGACGCGAAGGTTGCGTGCCGATTTCGACGCGACGAGGTCGCGACCGGTGTTGGGATCGACGACGCCGGCCAGCGCCGCGCTCACTTGCTCGACCGTGACGGCCATGCTCACTCCAGGATCGCTGCGGGGGGAGGCTCGCGACGGCGGCCGCGGACCGGGGTGGCAGTCTATCCGAAATGCGATACCCCGCCCGGAGCCGCGGCCGCACCCGGCCCGGGGCAGCGCAGCGGACGGCTGAACCGTCGCGCCGCCGCGCTAAGATCGGGGTTTTCGCCGGTTTCGCCCGGCTTCGCGAGTTCCCATGCCCCGGCGCCTCTTCGTCACCACCGCCCTGCCCTACGCCAACGGCTCGTTCCACATCGGCCACATCATGGAGTACATCCAGGCCGACATCTGGGTGC
>RPRK01000388.1 GCA_003818495.1 Burkholderiales bacterium | reverse complement strand
GCCTTCGTTGTCTACCCTGCGCCGAAAACTGAACCGTTACAGGCAGAGTGGTTTTGACAACCTGGCACGCCAAAGACGCGAAGACCGGGGAAAACCGCGCAATACCCCATGTCAGGTGATCCAACAAGCCGTTGAGCTGAAGAAGGAACAGCCGCGAAGAAGCCCCCGAAACATCAATTTATTCCTCAAGGAAAGGTACGGAACCACCGTGCCGCGCTCCACATTGTACCGGCATCTGAAACAGGCCGGCGCCACCCGCATGAAACTCGGCATTACTCAAAACAAGGTGCGCAAACGGTGGACCCGCAATCATACCCACGACCTTTGGGTCGGTGATTTCGAGGAAGGACCCTATGTCCTTGAACAGCAAGATGTCGTTCCGACCCATCTTTCTGCGTTCATCGACTGTCACAGCCGATATGTGGTCGAAGCCCGCTACTATTTCCGGCAGAACCTGGATATTCTCATCGACTCATGGATTCGAGGCCTTTCCATTCACGGGGCGCCTGTTGAACTCTATGTGGACAATGCCAAGATCTATCATTCCACCGGGCTCAAGGCTGCCTGCCACCGTCTCAATATCCGGCTTTTGCACAGGCCTCCACGCGATCCGCCGCCGGGCGGTCTCGTAGAGCGGTTTTTTCAGACCGTGCAGGATCAGTTTGAAGCCGAAGTGCGGGCCGGGGATATCCTCTCCCTTGATCAGCTCAACCGTGGTCTCTCCGCCTGGATGGCCGTCAGTTACCACGAATCGGAAAACGCCGAAACCGGTCAAGCCCCTCAGAAACGTTATCAAGACGGGCTTACCGTTATCCGGCAGGTCGACATGAGCCGTGTTGTGGAATCCTTCATGCAAACGGCCTTTCGCACCGTCAACCCGACTTTCTCAGATGTGCAGCTCAACAAGCGCTTCTACCAGGTCGACCACAAACTTCGAGGCGATCGCGTTCAGGTGCGTTTCGATCCCTTCGATTCATGGGAGGGGGTGAAAATTTACTCTCTCAAAGACGAATATCTCGCTAACGGCGTTCTCCACAGCCGAACTACGGCTCAGGCAGCGCCCCAAACCGTTCCCGCAAAACCCGAACACAGTTTCATTGAACTCTGGATCAGGCAGCACAAAAAGAGCCTGGACGAGCAGGCAGGCATTGATTATCGAAAGGTCCTTCAGAAAACAAAATGGCCTTTTCACGAGTTTGCCAAAACCGTGGCCCGCCTCATGGGACGAAAGGGCGGTTTAAGCGGCTTTTCTAATGAAGAACTCGAAACCCTCAAAAAGGTTTTTAACCAGCATGCCGGCATCCATTCTAAAATGGTCGAACAGGCCTTTGAAAACGCACAAAAGCCCACCATGCCGTATGTCGTTTGGGAACTTAAACAACTCATTTTAAAGGAGGCAAAGCATGTTTCTTAACCATTTTTCCCTGAACGATCACCCCTTTATGGAGCATCCTCCCACCAGTTGGCTCATGAGAGACCCGCGTTTCGATGAGGCGCTGGCCGGGCTTCAGTTCTTTGAACAACAGGGCGCCATCGGACTCATTTTAGGCCAGACCGGCATTGGAAAGTCATCTCTTTTAAGGCTTTTCATCCACGAGCTGCCGCAAAACCGATATCAACCCCTTTATCTCCATTTAACCCCTATTAACGCCAATGCCTTTCTCAGGCTTATGGTCGCCAGCCTCGGTGAAAAGCCTAAAATCGGCAAAGATCGCATGCTCCTTCAGATTCTTGACCGCATCAACCAGAATGAAAAGAACACCCTCCTCATCATTGACGAAGCCCATTTGATCGATCCAAAGACACTCACCGATCTCAGGATAATGATCTCCTCCATCGGCGAACGGATACCACTCAAAATCCTCCTCTGCGGACAGGAAGATTTACGACACATCCTCAAACGATCTTCACATGCCGATCTCCTTCACCGCATTACCCTCAGACTCTTCCTCAGGCCGTGTACCAAGGAGCAAACCGGCCAATATATCGATAACCGGATCTCAAAAGCCGGGGGATCCGCCAAAATCTTTGAGCCCGAGGCCAAATTCCTTATCCATGACTATGCAGCAGGGGTCCCTCGGCAGATCAATAATATCGCCACTGCATGCCTGCTCGCGGCTACTTCTCAAAACATTCACAAAATCAACGACGCCATGGTCAACAATACCATGGCACAATTTCAACTGCCATAGGAGGTTCTATCATGACAAAAAGATACTTCTCTGATGATTTTATCAGAATGCTCAGAAACCACGTCCCCATCGACACTGTCATAGCATTGTTGAACATCGAAGCCCGAATCGCTCACAATCTCTTTCGATTTCGGTGCCCATTGTGTGGAAAATTCCATACCGCAGTCGAACAAAATACCAACCTCGCCAGATGTTTCGATTGCAAACAGAATTTCAATCCTATAGACATGGTCATGACCGCCATGAACTCTTCTTTTATAGAAGCTGTCCAATTCCTCGAAGACAACATTAATCCCTGAAGCATTTTCTGCCGGACGACTCAAACCCTTCCGGCAGAATTTCATCTGCCATTTTGAAAACCGTGTCACGCTATTCAGTTCTTCCCGTCCGTTTTTGGAGGTGAAAATGAAAGGTGGAAAACGCACTGGAGCAGGACGAAAAAAAAAGCCGGATCATTTGAGACGTGAGTTACTAACCATTCGTTTACCCCAATGGATGATCTTTCAGCTCAAAAGAAAAGGCGAAATCGGGTACTTGATTGAGGAGCAATTGGCAAAAAGTG
>RPRK01000387.1 GCA_003818495.1 Burkholderiales bacterium | reverse complement strand
CCGGACGCCAAGCCGGTGATGAGCAAGGTCAACCAGGTGCTGCGCTACAAGGGTCTCGAGCGCATCCCGATGGACGGGGCGGAGGCCGGCGACATCGTCGCGGTCACCGGCGTCGACGGGCTCGACATCGGCGCGACCATCTGCTCGATGGATGCGCCGGACGCGCTGCCGCTGCTGAAGGTCGACGAGCCGACGCTGACCATGGAGTTCATGGTCAACACCTCGCCGCTGGCCGGCCGCGAGGGCAAGTACGTCACCAGCCGCCAGATCCGCGACCGCCTCGAGCGCGAGCTCCAGTCGAACGTGGCGCTGCGCGTGGAGTTCCCGTCGGACAGCGACACCTTCGTGGTGTCGGGCCGCGGCGAGCTGCACCTGACGATCCTGCTGGAGAACATGCGCCGCGAGGGCTACGAGATGGCCGTCTCGCGCCCGAAGCCGAAGGTCCGCATCAACCCCGAGACCGGCGTCAAGGAAGAGCCCTTCGAGACGCTCGCGATGGACGTCGAGGACACGCACCAGGGCGCCGTCATGGAGTACCTCGGCACGCGCCGGGCCGACATGACCAACATGGAGCCGGACGGCAAGGGCCGCGTGCGGCTCGACTACCGGGTGCCGGCGCGTGGCCTGATCGGCTTCCATTCCGAGTTCCTGAACATCACGCGCGGCACCGGCATCATGAGCCACGTGTTCGACGAGTACGCGCCCATGGCCGGCCCGATCGAGGACCGCCGCAACGGCGTGCTGATCAGCGGCGACGACGGTGGGGCGGTGGCCTACGCGCTGTGGAAGCTCGACGACCGCGGCCGCATGTTCGTCGTGCCCGGCGAGGAGCTGTACGAGGGCATGATCATCGGCATCCACACCCGGGACAACGACCTCATCGTGAACCCGGTCAAGGAGAAGAAGCTGACCAACGTGCGCTCGGCCGGCAAGGACGACGCGATCGTGCTGACGCCGCCGATGCAGCTCACGCTCGAGAAGGCGGTCGAGTTCATCGCCGACGACGAGCTGGTCGAGATCACGCCCAAGTCGATCCGCCTGCGCAAGCGTCACCTGAAGGAACACGAGCGCAAGCGCGCCTCGCGCGAGACCGAGGCGGCGTGACCGGCGCCCGCAGGGCGGCCGGCGTGCGCCGGTCGTGGCTCGCGACGGCTGTCGTCGCGCTCGCCGCCGTCGGCGGCTGCGGCGGCGGCAGCGACAAGGTCGAGGCGGTCACGCTGCAGGCGCGGATCGACCTCGTCGAGGCCGAGGTGAAGACCCGGATCGGTCCGGCGTCCTGCACCAGCGACGGCGAGTGCCGCGTGTTGCCGATGGGCGCGCTCGCCTGCGGCGGGGCGTCGAAGTTCCTGCCGTACTCGATCCGGGCCACCGACGAGGCCGCGCTCGCGGGCCTGGCGGCCGACCATCGGACCCTGTCGGCGCAGAAGCTCGCCGAGCAGGGCGCGGTCGGACCGTGCGTGGCGCTGCAGGTGCCGGCCGCCTACTGCGATCTGACCGCACCGCTGTCGTGCAAGACGCGCTGAGCGCCTGACGCGGCCTCGACGCCGGGCTGTCCGGCAGGCGACAGCGCTCCGGCGAGGCCGTCGATCAGGTCATCGACGGTGACGCGGTCGCCGGGATGCTGTCGATGGACGCGTTCGTGTTCGCCCGGCCTCAGGCCGTCTCGAGCGCCGGGTAGTCGGTGTAGCCGACTTCCTCGGGGCCGTAGAAGGTCTTCGTGTTCGCCGCCGCGAGCGGTGCATCGTGCTCGAGCCGACGGGCGAGGTCGGGGTTCGAGATGTACGGGACGCCGAACGCGACCGCGTCGGCCGACCCGCTGGCCAGCGCCTCGATCGCCATCTGCCGCGAGTACTTGTTGTTCGCGATGTAGGTGCCGCGGAACGCACGGCGCGCCGCGCCGAAATCGAAGCCGCGCGCGTGGCGCTCGACGCCCGTGTTGCCCTCGATGAAGTGGATGAAGGCGATGCGGCGCGCATCGAGCGCCTCGATCAGCGCCATGTAGGTCGCCTGCGGGTTCGAATCCTGAGGGCAGCTGTTGGCGTCGGTGACCGGCGAGAGCCGGATGCCGACGCGGTCCCGTCCGAACACCTCGATGGCCGCATCGACGCACTCGAGCGTGAGACGGATGCGGTTCTGGACGCTGCCGCCGTACTCGTCGCTGCGGCGGTTGACCGAGTCGCGGATGAACTGCTCGAGCAGGTAGCCGTTGGCCGAGTGCAGTTCGACGCCGTCGAGGCCCGCGTCCTTCAGGACCTGCGCGGCGTTGCGGTAGGCGCCGACCATCGCGCGGACCTCCTCGGTCGCGAGCGCCCGCGCGGCGATGCGATCGCGCTTGCCCTGCGGCCCGTGGATCGTGCCGACCGCGGTGTAGTCGGACGAGGACACCGGCAGCAGGCCGCCCGGCTGCAGGTCGGGATGCGAGACCGCGCCCACGTGCCACATCTGCGCGACGATCCGGCCGCCCGCGCCATGGACCGCGTCGGCGACGAGCCGCCAGCCCTCGCGCTGGGCGTTCGAGTAGCAGCCCGGCGTGCGCATGTAGCCCAGCCCGCGCGGCTCGACCTGGGTGGCCTCCGAGACGATCAGGCCGGCGCCCGCGCGCTGCGCGTAGTACTCGGCGTTGAGCGCGCGCGGCGCGAGGGTGTCGGCATCGGCGCGGCAGCGCGTGAGCGGCGCCATCAGCACGCGGTTCGGGCAGTCGATCGCGCCGATGCGGATCGGGGAGAAGAGGGTGGGTGCGGTCATGGTGGGAGCGGGGAGCGG
>RPRK01000386.1 GCA_003818495.1 Burkholderiales bacterium | reverse complement strand
GCCCGAGGGCGAGCAGCAGGGCCGGCTCGTCGCCGTACCGCCCGCGCCAGCCCTCCAGCCGCTCGAGCCGATCCCGCAGCGCGAGCCCGCCGATGCGGGCGTAAGTCGCGGGCAGCGATTCGGCGAACCCCGCATCGAGCGCCTGCTCGACGATCTTGCGCGCGTCGTCCGCCGCACCGGCATCGGCCAGTGCCGCGGCGGTCTGGGCGGCGAGCTCGGGCAGCGCGCGTTCGTCGGCGCGCAGGGCCCGCCACAGCTCGCGCAGCGCCGTCGGATCTCCGGCCTTGCGTGCGACCAGCTCGCCGTAGGCCCGGTCGCGCAACCGCCGCACGGCGGCAGGATGAAGCGCATCGCGCTTCTCGACCAGCCGCAGCGTGTGCAGGACCTCCTCCCAGCGCTCGGCCTGCTCGTAGGCACGCAGCGCCGTGCGCAGCGAGACGATGTGACGGGCGCCCCGCGCATGCATCCGCTCGACGATCTCGATCGCCTCCTGCGTGCGCCGATCCTCGACGGCGAGTTCGGCCTGCGTCATGAGCAGGGCGTTGCCCGCACCGGCGTCGCTCTGCGCTTCCTGGAGCCAGCGGTCGCGACGCGACTGCTCCTGCATGCGCTGCGCCGACCGCGCCGCCAGGAGTGCCGCCGGGGCCGCCGTGACCGACGAGCCGCGGGCGACCAAGGCGTGCCGCTCGACGCGCGCATGACGGCCCTCGAAGAAGGCCAGCACGCTGTCGCGCAGCGCGCCGACCGCGGCCTCCTGCTGGCGGCGCAGGCGGTAGTCGCGCACCCGCTGTGGCAGGCCGAGCGCGCGCGCGGTGCCGACCAGCACCAGATGCAGCGCGGCGAACGCCGCGACCATCAGCGCGAGCGCGAGGTTCACCGAGATCTCCACCCGATACGGCGGCCACAGGATCGCGACGTTGCCGTGGTTGAAGCGCATCAGGAGCGCCAGCCCGACGGCCACCGCGAAGGCCACCAGCAGCCACACCATCCAGCGCATCGCCGCCTACCTCGCGTCGCTGGCGGCACGTGCCGCACGGACCGCGGCGATGCTCTCGGCGAGCGAGGGCAGGTCGACCGCCAGACGCGTGCCCTGCAGCTGCCGCAGCGCGCCCTGAGCGGCGACCACGGACCGATGCTGACCGTCGAACCACTTCCCGATCGCGACGGTGGCCCGTCCCAGGTCGGCACGGAACAGCGTCTCGTTGCGCGCCAGCAGGTTCAGGCGGGCGTTGAGCAGCTGCAGCCGCAACGACTCGCGCGCCAGGAAGCGCTGGTCGGGCGAGAGCAGCAGCGCCTCGGGCTGGTCGACCCGCTGCACGCGGACCAGTGCACGCAACTCGGCGACGAACGCGTCCCAGCCCTGCAGACCGGTGCGCGCCACCCGCTCGGGGAACCCCCACAGGCCGGGCTGGGCGGTGTCCGGGCGCGGCGCGGGCGCCGCCGCCGCCGTCATCTGCACGTCGGCCAGGAGCGGCATCTGCTCGACCAGACCGACGACCGCATCGAGCCGGTTGACCGCCGCGGCGAAGTCCGCGAGCGGCACCGACTTCAGGCGCTCGATGTCCCGAGTCAGCACGCGGCGCAGCCCGATCATCGCGGACTGGTTCGAACGTGCCAGGACCTGTTCGGCGTCGGTGAGGGCCAGCAGCGCGCTCTGGACGTTCCCGCCGAGCTGCAGCTGCTGGGCCGCGATCATGATGGAGTTCTCCACGTCGGCGAGCATCAGGTCGCCACGGGTCCGAGCCATCTCGTCGTAGAGCTGCTTGAGCTGCGACTGCTGGCCGAGCGAATCCGCGAGCTTCGCCTCGAGCACCGCGGCCTTGCCCTGCGTGTCGCGCAGCGTGTCGGCCAGCAGCTTCATCTGCTGCTCGCGCTGCGCGTCGCGAAGTTCCGCGGCCTGCAGGCGTCGGGCGAGGTCGCGCTCGACCCGCCCGATCCGGTCCTGGACGAACCAGGTCCCCGCCAGGACGAGGGCCACCAGCACACCGAGAGCGGTCCACAGGACGGCCCGGCGCTCGCCGGGCGGTGCCGGCGTCTCGCCCCCCCGCCCCGATGCCGGACGAGCACCCGCAGGCCGCGTCCCAGCGGGAGCGACGGTCTCGGATGCGGCATCCGCGGCCGGCACGGGCGGCGCCGCGTTCGCCTGGGAGGAGTCTTGGGTCATGGTGTCTCGGACCCCCGCGATTCTATCGCGCCGGCCAGGCCGTCCGCGCCCGGAGCGTGCCGCTCGACACGCCGCCAGCCCTGCCGGGCGAGCGCCTCGGCGATGCGGGGATGCTGGGTGAGCACCGGGCGTCCGCGCACCCACTCGGCACAGGGCAGGCCGTCGACGAACGCACCCAGGCGTGCGCCCGCGTCGGCGCTCGCCACCGAGAGCACCACCGGCGCGTCACGGGCCGCACGCGCGCCGATCCAGCCGGCCGCTTCGGCCGGGGCGACCAGGTCCCGGGCCGCGTAGACCGAGATCGCATGGAGCGTCGCGCCGCGCGCGTGCAGGGTCTGCAGCCAGTCCTCGCGTCCGTCGGCGCGGCGCAACACTGCGACGCCGACGCCGCCGAGCGAGCCGAACGCGGGCTGCGCGAGCAGCGCGTCCGCATCGTACGGCGCGCGATCCGGCTCGATCACGGATACCGTCGCAAGTCCGGGGAGGCGCGCACGCCAGCCGTCCAGCACCTCGCGGCTGCCCGGCCCGATCACGCCGATGCCGGCCGATGCCGGCCACGCGAGTCCGAGACGCGCGAACGCTCCCATCACGACGTCGATCGCGCCGGGGCTGGGCAGCAGCACCCAGCGGCAGCGGGCCAGCGTCG
>RPRK01000385.1 GCA_003818495.1 Burkholderiales bacterium | reverse complement strand
TGCCGGCGGCGCGCCCCGGTCGTTTGTGCCCCTCGCGCCCCCCTCGCGCCCCCCTTGCGCCCCCGTGCGCCCATCGCCCCCCGGCACGCTCATCCTGCCCTGACCGGAGCCCCCCGCTTGGAATTCGATTTCGACGTCCTGACCGCCCACCAGCGCTACAAGCTGATGGCCAGCCTGATCGTGCCGCGGCCGATCGCCCTGGTGACCACGCTGGGCGAGGACGGCACCGTCAACGCCGCCCCGTTCAGCCTGTTCAACATGCTCGGCGAGGACCCGCCGATCGTGATGATCAGCATCAACAAGCGCGACGACGACTCGCTCAAGGACACCGCGCGCAACATCCTGCGGACCGGCGAGTTCGTCGTGCACCTGACCGACGAGCCGATCGCCGAGCAGATGCACCGCTGCGGCGACCGGCTGCCGCCCGACGAGAGCGAGATCGACGCGGTCGGCTTCACGACCGCGCCCTCGAGCGCGGTCGCCCCGCCCCGGATCGTCGAGGCGCCGGTCGCCTTCGAGTGCCGGCTCTGGGAGCGGCTCGAGACCGAGAGCCGCCACATCCTGATCGGGAAGGTGCTGCGCCTGCACGCCCGCGACGGCCTGGTCGACACCGAGCGCTGGCGGGTGAGGCTCCAGGAGTACTTCCCGGTCGGCCGGTTCGGGGCGAGCTTCTACACCCGCACCCGCGACCGGTTCGCGATCGACGCGGCCGACCTCGAGCCCTCGCGCAACACGATCGACGAGATCTGAGGGGCCGCCTCAGAACCCCATCCGCAGCGACAGCCGGACGGTGCGCGGCTCGGCCGGATGCACGTGCCGGTCGTCGACGCCGGCGGTGGGCTCGCCCGCCAGCCGGCTGCGGTAGAAGTACTCGATGTCGTTGGCCGCGCGGTCGGCGAGGTTGAAGACGTCGAGCAGCAGGTCGACGCGGGGCGCCATCCGGTAGCCCACCCGCAGGTCGGCGAGGGTCAGCGAGCCGGAGCGGACCGAGTTGTCCTCGATCAGCGGGCGCGGGCCGATGTGGCGGACGTGCAGCCCGGCCGACCACGGCCCGAGCTGCTGCAGGGTGACGCCGAGCGAGGCCACGCGCGACACCGAGCCGGGCACGTACGGACCGGCCGGATCGGCGTCGCGGAAACGGGCCTGCGAGGTGGACAGATCGGCATCGAAGGCCAGCCAAGGCGTGGCGAGCCAGCGGGCGCTCACTTCAACCCCTTTTCGCAAGCTCGCCCGACTGGCTTCGGTGGTGCCGGCGTCGCCGACGAACACCAGCTCCGAGCCCACCTTCAGCCGCCAGGCCGCGATCGACGCGACCACGCCCGGCACCGGCGCCCAGCGCATCCCCAGCTCGCTGCCGACCGTCGGCACCAGCCCCTGGACCGGCACCACCGGGTCGCCGCTGCGCGGGTCGACGCGGGTCGTGGTGCCGCGCGCGTCGTTGCTGTGGAAGCCGCGTCCGATGCTGGCGAAGGTCTCGAGCGTCGGGGCCGGCTGCAGCACGACGGCCAGCTTCGGCGACGCCAGGGTCTGCGCGGTGCGTCCGGAGTTGTCCGCCAGCGACGCCTCGACCCGGTTCTCGAGCCGATCGACCCGCAGCCCGGCCACGGTGCGCAGCCGGTCCGTCCAGAAGTTCGTCAGCTCGCCGAAGAGGCCGGCCTGCGTCGCCTCGACCCGGTCGCTGCGGACCGTCGCCACCCGCTCGCGGGCCTGCGTGTCGTACAGGCCGACGTCGATGCGGTCGTGGCGCGCCTGCACCCCGAGCGTGGCCAGCGAGGGTACGCCGCCGGGCGTGGCGCGCCAGGTCCGGGCGACCCGCAGCCCGGCGGCCGTGCGGGCGTCGGCCTGCTCGAACTGGTCGCCGGTGTCGGGACGGTCGAGCAGGTAGGTGAAGTTGGAGAACAGGGCGAGCCGGTAGCGCAGTGCCCAGGCGCTCGCCTCGACACGGCCGTCGTCGAGGCTGCGCCGCCAGCTGCCGGAGAGGCTCGCGCGCGCGCTCTCGCCGCCGGTGGTGGGGTCGAGCGAGCCGAACCGGCCGAGCTGGCCCGAATCGAGCGCGCGCTGCGGCACCTGGTCGCTCGCGGTCCAGCGCGCGTCGTAGCCCATCAGCGTCAGGTCCTGCCCGTCGGTGGCGGTGCCGCCGGACCAGCGCAGCACCGCGTTGCCGCGGCGCGCCCGCTGGGCGACTTCCCACGGCCCGTCGTTGACCAGTCCTTCGACGCCGAGCAGCAGGTCGGTGTCGCCGAGCCGCGGCGAGATCGCGCCGAACAGCCGCCGATAGCCGTTCCCGCCGAGGGTGAGCTGGCCGATCGGGGCCGCGAGTCGGCTGCGCAGCCGGATGTCGGCCGCGCCGGCCGACGAGAAGTCGCCGTCGAACGCGGAGTAGGGGCCCTTGCGGTAGTCGACGCGCTCGACCAGCTCCGGGATGAGGACGTTCAGGTCGGTGTAGCCGTGGCCGTGCGCATGGGTCGGCAGGTTGACCGGGACACCCGCGACCGAGGTCGCGAAGTCGGTGCCGTGGTCGAGGTTGAAGCCGCGCAGGAAGTACTGGTTCGCCTTGCCGTCGCCGGAGTGCTGGGTGACCAGCAGCCCGGGGACCCACTCGAGCACGTCGGCCGGGCGGAGCACGGGCCGCGCCTGGACGCGGGCCGCGTCGACGGAGCCGGCGGACGCGGCGTCGGTGGTGCCGAGGGCGTCGGTGGGCGAGGCGATCACCTCGACCGCAGTCAGCCGGGGGGCGGCCGGCGGCGCCTGTGGAGCGGGTTGCGCAGCCGCGGTACGGGCGGGGGACAGCGCGAACGTGATCGCGAGCGCGAGCGC
>RPRK01000384.1 GCA_003818495.1 Burkholderiales bacterium | reverse complement strand
GTTCAGTTGCAGGTGATGGGGTCAGAGGGCGGCGTTTGGGCCGCCCAGAAGAAATGTTTGCCTACCACTGCTATGAGCTAATTACGGGCAATGGCAGCGATATTGGCGATGGCGTAACACCCACGCGCAGTTGTTACCTGACTGGAGCCGACCAGCTTGTTTTGCCCGGTGTGCGGCATATTCCCCATGCGCCCCAATGGTATGGAGCGCCCGATGTGATCGGCAAATGGTTTCCCGCCGAGTAAGAGCCAACTTGCCAACTTGAAAAATTCTGCGGTCTGTATTATAATATGACGCAGTGCGTTCTATGAAAAATTATTGCCTATTTAGCAAAAGGTGCAAGGAACTTCTTTATGGATGATGCCGCGTTGTTGCAGGCGACAGACATCGCCTATGATATGGTTTTTAAGAGTATTGTAGACTTTTCGTGTCTCAAGGCCGCCGCCGAATTGGATTTGTTTAATGTTTTAGCCCAGGGCCCCAGCGAGCTTGCTTCCCTGGCCAAAGCAACTAAAGCCGTTCCGGCGCGGCTAGAGAAATTTCTGATTACCCTGCAACAAGTTGGACTCGTGCAAATTCAAGCTGGCCAATGGTCACTCACCCCTTGTGCGAGCCAGTTTTTTGCCCATCCAGAGCAACATTCAAACTTAACGTTAGTTCCCCACATTGATTATCTGGCTAAATTAGCCGAAAGCTTTTACTTGCGTTTAGCGGATGTTGTCCGAGGCGAAGTTGACTTTACCAGTTTTGTGCCTCATCCGCCCAAAACCCGTGAAGATAGCATCTTCTACGAGACGCTCCATCGCAGTAATATCTATTTTCCGCTCAAGTTGCTGCAAGAAAGTGCTAAACTTGAAGGTGTGAAGCATTTGCTCGATGTTGGGGGCGGAATCGGCGATATTGCCTCTGGGTTGTGTGAACAACACGCTGATTTGAAAGTCACGCTGATCAATTTGCCCAGTGCCATTGATTTAGTGCGTGAGAATGCTACCGCAAAAGGTTTTGGCGAGCGAATTACGCCTGTAGCTATTGATATGTACCGTGAGCCTTATCCTAACGCAGATGCGCTTCTCTTTAGTCGGATTCTCTATCCAATGAACGCCCAGTTCTGTACGATGTTATGCCAAAAGGCTTTTGACGCTTTAGAACCAGGCGGGCGGATTCTGATTTTAGATTTGATCATCAGTGATCCCCAAAAGCCCAATTATGACTATCTCAGTCATTATATGTGTGCAATTGGAATGAACTTCTCAGTTTTGGAATTTAAGAGTCACGAAATTTATCCTGATGTGCTACGCAGCGTTGGTTTCCAAGACGTGCAACTCACCGAAGCCTATGATCACGTTCTCTATCAAGCTGTCAAGCCAGTTTCATAATTAGGAAGCAGCAGTCTTGACTGAAATCACGCAGCAAGTTCCATTGAAAAGACGCATTCTCGCCCACATCAAATTGGCTGATCCAATCACTTGGAATGCACCTTTATTGATGTGTATCTGTGGGGCTTTAGCTTCAGGTAAGTTTGATACCAGCAATCTATCGCAATGGGGATGGGTCTTACTTGGGGCATTGATGATCGGGCCCTTGTGTACAGGTTTTAGTCAGAGCATCAATGACTACTTTGACCGGGATTTAGATGCGATAAATGACCCAAGCCGACCCATTCCTGCGGGGGAAGTTACGCTCTTTGAAGCGCAGATCAATTGGCTTATCTTAGGCCTTGCGACTCTGTTAGTTTCATTGATCTTTGCCAAACCGCTGATTGTTGTTTTGGCTATTCTGGGCTTGATTCTGTCCGCTGCTTATAGTGTCCCGCCGATTAAACTCAAAAAACACTATTGGCTTGGGCCACCTTCCGTAGGTTTGGGTTACGTCGTTTTCAGTTGGTGTGTTGGGCACTTGATTCTCACGAGTTTAACCTGGCAGAGTTTGCTGGTTGCAACCGTCAATGGGGGGATTGCGGTGGGTTTGCTCTTTCTCAATGATATTAAAAGCGTCGAGGGAGACCGCAAACTTGGGCTTAAATCGCTTACGGTTGAACTCGGTATTCACCGAACCCTCCTAATCTCTTATGCGGTGATCAATCTCTCCCTCGTGGCTTTGTTGTTAGTAGCTCTCTTCTGGGGAAATCTTTGGGTCACGGGAGTGGTTTTCTTAGCTTTGCTTGTCCAGGCTTTCACCCAAGTAAAACTCTATCAAAGCCCAACGCATCACAGCTTTAAGCACTATATCTTATCAAACAATGCCTTTGTGATTGTTGTTCAATTCATTTCAGCATTTGTTGTCGGTGGCTACTTTAATCAAGTCAAATGAGTAGACACTAAGAAGGGTTCACAATGGAAACAGGGCCAGAGATAAAGATCATTTTGGAAGACGAAGGTGAGGTACGGGTCCGCAACGTGCGCCCAGTGCAGAACGAAAGTCTCTTGGGGAAAGTCACGCAACTGGGAACCGGGGCCGTCGAGTTTGGGCTTTCCCTGGTGACAATGCCCTTAAACCTCTTACCCGCAGAGTCTCGGCAGCACTTGCGAAACGCGGCCCGCGAGCTTCTCTATGCGGTAACGAGTTTGCCCGGTAGTTTGGCCGATGCGGCAACCGAGGCCGTGAAGGACTGGGCTAGTGAAACTGGCGTTGCTTCTGAAGCAACCGTAAGCCCAGTACAAAAAGTTTCTTCGCCCCCAAGCAGCCTAAAATAAGCTGCGGGTTCTCTATATTCGGCGGTTAATCCATCATCAGTTCGTTCTAGGTAGGTAGAATTTTCCTTTAGGAGGTAGTTGGTTATGGCAGACACAAACGTCCCCATTTCACAGGGTCTTGAGACCCTTATCAGCACGGCAGTCGGAGTTGCTT
>RPRK01000383.1 GCA_003818495.1 Burkholderiales bacterium | reverse complement strand
GTCTTTTGAATAGGCAATTCACTACCATTAAAATGATCAATGTCAGCGCAGGTTTCATCTAAGGACATTTTCATTATCAATGATAAAAACATCTCAGCAATTAAAGTAATTTCGCATACAATACTGGTATACCTCCGAGGAAAGTGGAAAAAGCATTTTGCTGGCGGCATAAGCATAGCCAATCGCCGCGTACCCACGTCACGATCTAATTTATTGTCGCGGTGATTTAATTATCACCCTGTTGGCACTGGCTGCGCCAGAATTGAAGCTATGGTGTTTTTATATTCCCAAGGAAAGAATTTTTCCGGCGACTTCTCAAGTACATCATGATAGCGCAGGATAGCAGAAAAATAGTCCAGAAGATCTACGTTATTCAGTGTCGCGGTAAGGCCAATGGAAAATATGTTTGAAGCGACTTCAGCACTGTAAACAGTTTGAAATGCTTCACAGACGTTGCGTAACAAAGCGATCGTGATGATTTGTGATTCCGTTAGATTATTTGAAAGCTCTGCACCTTCAAATTTTAGAAATCCTCTGAGAGCTTCTTCTCTTTTTAAAAAGTAATCACATGCCTGACCGAATGGGCTATTCTCCGGGGAAAGCTTGGCTTCGACCCAAGCGGCTATTTTTTCCTGCAGTTTATCAAAGAGAGAAAGACTGTGCTTTTGGTGATAGGCTAAACGCTCTGCAGGTGTCATCTCTTTCGTTTTTCGATCAATTTTGAAAATCTTCTTATAAATGGCGAGCACCTCGCCACATTGCTCGGGAAAGTGCTTTTTACAATCTTCAAACATTTTTCGCGCATGTTGATTACAGTTCAGCATGATCACGGGCGTCTTAGTCACAAGATTTTGGTTGGAGCCATCGACCATGAGAAAAGGTGTTACGAGATTTTTACCGCGGTGTTGCAGGATTTCATCGAGCCATTCACCAAGATAAATAATGTCGGTTTTAACCGCTAATATATAATGACCTTGACTATCACGACCAATAACAACTGAACTGTGACAACCATTCCGGAAAGATATTTTGCCGGTGGTGCGTCCAACGATAAGATCACAGTCCTTTTCTCGGATAGCATTAAACGTATCATCCCCAAGAAAATGCGAAAGCTGGGCCAGGTAATAGATCAATGCGTTAAAGAGACAGCGGCTCCTTTCGGTAAACTTGACAATCTGATCCCATTGGGTTGCATCGGGCAAATGGATAGAAAAATGACTTTGTAGTTTTTCCATGCGATATAGCGGAAAAGCATAAAAGTACTTCATAATCACCAGCATGGCGATGGCACGATAGCCAAAGCGCTCCTCTTTTTCAAAACCATCGGCTATTAACTCGGCAGAAGGAGGAACATGGATAACTTCCTTGCAGAGATTACAGCGCAAATCTTCAAATACATGTCGCGTGGCAGTCAACAAAGGACCGGCCTCGAACCAGATACGGGTACGGAAATGATCGCCTGTTTTATGATAATAAAGCTTTCCGGAACAAAAAGGACATAATGACCCAGGTTTCAGCTCAGGATGCTCGTGGATGATTTCTGGCGCGTTAGAAAAATCCGCTGCGCTTTGTTTGCCTTCATGATTCTGATTCTTCTTATTGTCGCTATTTTTTTTAGATTCGTCGGGATCTTTTTGATTATCGCCGCTGGGTGAGTCCAGCTCATCTTGATCCTTGTTGCCTGGTCGATCGGTATCAGGCAATCCACCTTCTGGCGGAGATTTTTCCGGGAATACATTCAAAAATTTGCGCATATCACCGATACCTCATCCTTTTTGTAACATATCTTGGATTGTCAAAAGACACTGAAGTCCATCGATTGCCAAAGTGATATCTTTGGCCACGGGAACACTACTTGGCTCTTGTATGATGCCCTTCAGCGAAGCAACGGTTGACTGAAGACCCTCTTTGGTCACTTTTACCGTTTTCATAAACCCACCCTGAAAAATTCTGTTAACGCACTATCCGGGCAAGTTATCGTTATGTCAAGTTAATTTTTTCCATTCGGGGGGTGTTGTCACGATGGCGGGATCGCCACCCCGAAGCAACAGATAGAGAAGATGAGGTTGAAGTGTGACCAGAAGATCATCCGATTTCACCCAGTGGCGAAAGGTTCCTTGAGCAATACGATAGTCACAAAGCCACTCGCCCATGCCATCGAAAAGATAACAGCGCATCATCGTTCGGCATCTGTTAATGAAAACGAAAAGGCTGCCGGCGTAGGGATCCATCTGATGAACATTACGGCATACAGCCGCTGTTCCATCGAAACGGTTACGAAAGCTGATGGGGTCTCGAACGGCGTAGATCTTCATGTGAGGAGTTAACTGAAGCATAAAACCCCTCCGTTCAAAGCACTGAAATCATAGAGAAGATAAATTGCTCAAACGATGCTCTATCACTTTTATCAAAACGGATTCTGAGCGATCTATTATTCGTCCCTCTCATTTCAAATTCATATTTGCCGCTATCTTGCGATGCTTTGACCAAAGAACCGACTGTTCCCAATGGTACGATATTTGTAGAAGTGATGGCAGTTTGATGGGATAACATAGGCTCATTCCATACTTTTTTGTCGGCCATATTACGTAATCTTTTTTTCCAAGCGTAGATCGTCGTCACGGGGATATTGAGCGCTTTTGCCACCGTAATAATCTTGCTGGATCTGCAATGATTCAGAATCATTTCCTTGATCGCATATGGCAGCGGCAATGAAGGATCAGGATTTTTTGACCTAAATTTTTGAACTTCTGCGCGAATCGTTGCTAACGTTGTCATGATGTTCTCCTCACTTGCAATAGCTTTTCATGTTGAGGAGAAATCTGTCACAGAAATACCTGATTTATCTACCCATGGTTGTCGGAGGTATACGACAGATGGGTG
>RPRK01000382.1 GCA_003818495.1 Burkholderiales bacterium | reverse complement strand
GCCGAGCGGCGCGCGTACTCCCTCGCCTCCTCGGCCTCGACGGTGATCACGCCGTCGAGCAGCGACACGTCGAGGTTGGCCGGCACGAAGCCGGCGCCGATGCCCTGGATCGGGTGCGGCGACGGCGCGCCGCCCGAGATGACCGGCGACGCGGCGGGCTCGACCGCGAACACCTTGAGCTTCGGCCACGCGGCCTTGAGCACGCGGGCCGCGCCGGTCAGGTGCCCCCCCGTGCCGACGCCGGTGATCATCGCGTCCAGCCCGTCCGGGAAGTCCTCGAGGATCTCGGGCCCGGTGGTGCGCACGTGCACCTCGATGTTGGCCGGGTTCTCGAACTGCTGGGGGATCCAGGCGCCCGGGATCTCGGCGGCGAGTTCCTGCGCCTGCGCGATCGAGCCCTTCATGCCCTTCTCGCGCGGGGTCAGCACGAACCGCGCGCCGTAGGCGAGCATCAGCCGGCGGCGCTCGACGGACATGCTGTCGGGCATCACCAGCACCAGCGGATAGCCCTTGACCGCGGCGACGATCGCGAGGCCCACGCCGGTGTTGCCGGAGGTCGGCTCGATGATCGTGCCGCCGGGCTTGAGCCGGCCGGTGCGCTCGGCGTCCTCGACCATCGCCAGCGCGATGCGGTCCTTGATCGAGCCGCCGGGATTCGCGCGCTCGGACTTGATCCAGACTTCGGCATCGCCGAACAGGCGATTGATGCGGACGTGCGGCGACCGGCCGATCGTCTCGAGGATGCTGCGTGCCTTCATGCTCGTGCGCTCCTGTGGGAACCGGGCACGGTACCGCGCGCGGGACGGTCTCGCCAAGCTCGCGCGCGGGCATGTGCTCATGCCTGCACGCGGCCGGCGCGCGCCCCGCACCCGCTCCGCACCCGCTTCCGAACGGCGGCGTGCGCGGCGGGGCCCGCGCCGGGCGGGGCATAGAATCGCCGCTCCGAGGACCGACCCGCCGACACACCGCCATGCTCGACTACGACCAGTACCGATCGCTGCGCCTCGTCCGACACGACGACGGGGTGCTCGAGATCGTCATGACCTGCCGGCCCGGCCAGAAGCTGCCGACCGCCGACGACCGCACGCACTTCGAGATGACGGAGGTCTGGCGCACGCTCGATGCGGACCCGGCGATGAGGGTCGCGGTGATCCGCGGCGAGGGCCGCGGCTTCTCGGCGGGGGGCGATGCCTCGCTGGTCGAGGCGATGGCCGACGACTTCCACGTCCGCGCGCGCGTCTGGCGCGAGGCGAAGGACCTCGTCTACAACATGATCAACTGCAACAAGCCGATCGTCTCGGCCATGCACGGCCCGGCGGCCGGCGCGGGCCTGGTCTGCGGCGTGCTCGCCGACGTGTCGATCGCCACGCGCGACGCCAAGCTGGTCGACGCGCACACGCGGCTCGGCGTGGCCGCGGGCGACCACGCCGCGGTGATCTGGCCGCTGCTGTGCGGGATGGCCAAGGCCAAGTACTACCTGATGCTGTGCGAGCCGCTGACCGGCGAGGAGGCCGAGCGCATCGGCCTGATCTCGCTGGTGGTCGACGACGAGGCGGCGCTGCAGGCACGCGCCTTCGAGGTCGCCCGCAAGCTCGGCGCCGGCAGCCAGACCGCGATCCGATGGACGAAGTACGCCCTCAACAACTGGCTGCGTCAGGCCGGCCCCGCCTTCGACGCGTCGCTCGCCCTGGAGTTCATGGGCTTCGCGGGTCCCGACGTCAAGGAAGGCGTGGCCGCGCTGCGCGAGAAGCGCGCCCCGCGCTTCGACGATCGCGATCCGTTCTGAAGGACCGACGATGGCCCTGCTGATCCTGAGCAAGCCGATGCCGCCCGAGCACTTCGCGCAGGCGCTGCGCGAGCGCGGCTGGCCGCATCCGATCCACACCACGATCGACGGCGACTGGGATCCCGCATCGATCCGATGGCTGATGGCGTGGCGACTGCCCGCGGGCGTGCTGCCGCGGCTGCCGAATCTCGAGCTGCTCTACAACTGCGCGGCCGGTGTCGACAAGCTGCTCGCCACCCCGGACCTGCCGCCCGGCCTGCCGATCGCGCGGGTGGCGGACGGCGCGCAGGCGGTCGAGCTCGCGCAGTACGTGGTGCACGCGGCGCTGGACCACCTTCGGCTCGCGCCGCGCTACCGGGCCCAGCAGGCCGCGCGCGACTGGACGCGACACCGCGCGCCCTCCGTCGGCATCGAGGCGCTGGTGCTCGGGCTCGGTCCGATCGGACAGACCATCGCGCGCTCGCTCGCCACCCTCGGCTTCGAGGTGTCGGGGTGGAGCCGCACGCCGCGCACGATCGACGGCATCCGGACCTTCGCCGGCGACGACGGGCTGGCGGCCGCGCTGCCGCGGGCGCGCGTGCTGGTGTGCGCGCTGCCGCTGACGCCGCAGACCACCGGCCTGATCGACGCCGCCCTGCTGGCGCGGCTGCCGCGCGGCGCGTTCCTCGTGAACATCGGCCGGGGTGGGCAGGTGATCGAGCCCGACCTGCTCGCCGCGCTCGCGAGCGGTCACCTCGGCGGCGCGACGCTCGACGTGCAGGCGCGCGAGCCGATGCCGGCCGACGACCCGCTGTGGACGGCGCCGAACCTGACCCTCACGCCGCACGTCGCGGGACAGCTGTCGCCGGTCGCGGTGGCCGCGCAGTTCGCCGAGGAAGTGGCGCGGCTCGAGCGCGGCGAGCCGCTGCGTCAGCCGGTGGACCGCACACGCGGGTACTGAACCCGGCGCGTACACGGCACGCACGCGGCACGGCGCGGGCACGGCGCGTCCTGCGGGCCGCGTCCGTGCCGTGCGAGGCCGCCGCCGTCGTTGTGGTCGCCTTCTCGCTGCTGCTATCGTTCGTCGGAGCATCCTTCCACGCGAGGCGACGATGGCAAGCAACGCATCCAAGGCGTTCG
>RPRK01000381.1 GCA_003818495.1 Burkholderiales bacterium | reverse complement strand
CGGCATGGCCGACGGCATGTACCGCGCCTTCGCCGCCTGGTTCGGCCGGCTGCTCGGCGGGCTGCTGCACACGAACATCGGCTGCTGCGCGCTGTTCGCGGCGACCTCGGGTTCCTCGGTGGCCACTGCGGCCACCATCGGCACGGTCGCGCTGCCGTCGCTGCGCCGGCACGGCTACAAGATGTCGGACGCGCTCGGCTCGCTGGCCGCGGGCGGCACGCTCGGCATCCTGATCCCGCCGTCGGTGAACATGATCATCTACGGCTCGATGACCAACACGTCGGTGGGCAAGCTGTTCATCGCCGGCATCGTGCCCGGACTGCTGATGGCCGGCTCGTTCATGCTCTACATCTTCGTGAAGGCGGTGCTCTCGAAGGAGAAGAACCCGCACGAGAAGGTGCCGATGGCCGCCAAGATCGCGGCGCTGCGCGACGTGGCCGCGCCGCTGTTCATCTTCGGCACCGTGATGGGCACGCTCTACGCCGGCATCGCGACCGCGACCGAGTCGGCCGCGATCGGCGTGGTCGCCGCGCTGGTGCTGGTCGCGGGCTCGGGCAAGCTGTCGCGCGAGCTGCTCGGCGCGTGCTTCCTGTCGAGCGCACGGACCACCGGGATGATCCTGCTGGTCGTGCTCGCCGCGTTCGTGCTGAACCTCGCGCTGTCGCTGACCGGCGTGGGCGAGGCGCTCACCAAATGGGTCACCGGCTTCGGGCTGTCGCAGTGGCAGATGCTGATCGCCTTCATCGGCTTCTACATCGTGCTCGGCATGTTCATGGACACGCTGTCGATGATGGTCGCCACCATCCCGCTGTCGTTCCCGGTGGCCACCTCGCTCGGCGTCGACCCGATCTGGTTCGGCATCTTCATCGTGATCATGTGCGAGCTGGGACTGATCACGCCGCCGGTGGGCATGAACCTGTTCGTGGTGCAGGGCATCCGGCCCGACCGGGGCGGGCTCGAGGACGTGATCCGCGGCGCGCTGCCCTACGCGGCGATCATGATCGGCTTCACGCTGCTGCTGATCGCGTTCCCGCAGATCGTGCTCTGGCTGCCGGGGAACATGTAGCGACAGGCCGCACGGCGGGTGGCTGTCAGCCGCCCGCCCGCTTCACCTTGAACCCGGCGCGCTCGAGCCGCGTCACCACGGTGTCGCGGTGGTCGCCCTGGATCTCGATCACCCCATCCTTCGCGGTACCGCCGCTGCCGCAGGCGGCCTTGAGCGTGCGGGCGAGTTCGGCGAGCGCGGCCTCGTCGAGCGGCAGGCCGCGCACCACCGTCACCGTCTTGCCGTTGCGCCCGCCCGTCTCGCGTGTGATGCGCGCGATGCCGTCGCCGGCGGGTGCGCCGCGTGAGGCGGTCTTGCACACGCAGGCCGCGACCGGCTTGCGGCAGTCCGGGCAGGTGCGCCCGTGCTCGGTCGAGTAGACCAGCCCGCCGAGGCTGGCCAGGCCGTTGGCACGCTTCATCGCGTCGGCGTCAGCGCTTGTCCATCAGCCGCACGCCGCCGGCGGCGAGCTGGCGGCCGGCGTCGACGAGGATGTGCTGGCCGGTCATCTTCGGCTGCTGCAGCATCCAGACGATCGACTCGGCGACGTCGTCGGCCGACAGCGTCGACTGCAGCGCGGTGACCTGCGAGACGGTCTTGCGGACCGTCTCGAAGCGCTCCTGCCCGAGGCCGCGGATGTGCCAGTCGGTCTCGACGAAGCCCGGTCGGACGGCGTTGACCCGCACCTCGGGGGCGAGCGCGCGCGCCAGGTTCATCGTGATGTTGTCGAGCGCGGCCTTGCTCGCGCTGTAGGCGGGCGACGACCCGGTGCCGTCGAGGGCCGACGAGGACGAGACGTTGACCACCGAGCCGCGCGCCGCGCGCAGCGCCCGGGCGCAGGCGCGGGTCATCTGCCAGGTGCCGACCACGTTGACCGCGTAGATCGCATGGAAGTCGTCGGCGCTCACCGCATCGAGATCGCCGGCCGGTGCGAATCGCGTGGTGCCGGCGTTGTTGACCAGCCCGTCGAGTCCAGGGCCGAAGGCGTCGGCGACCGCGGCCGCCGCGCGGCGGCAGTCGTCGTCGGAGGCCACGTCGGCGGCGATGGCGAGCGCGCGTGCGCCGCGCGCCTCGCACTCGGCGGCGGTCTCGCGCGCGGCGTCGGCGCTCTTGGAGTAGACGATCGCGATCGAGGCGTCGGGGACGGCGAGGCGCAGCGCGGTGGCGCGGCCGATGCCGGTGGCGCCGCCAGTGACGAGCCAGGTGCTCATGGGTGGGTCTCCTCGGTGTCGTTGTCGTGTCGTCGGATGAACATCAGGTCCCACACGCCGTGTCCGAGGCGCAGGCCGCGCTGCTCGAACTTGGTGAGCGGGCGCCAGTCGGGGCGCGGCGCGAAGCCGTCGGCGGTGTTGGCGAGCCGGGGCTCGGCCGACAGCACCTCGAGCATCTGGGCGGCGTAGGGCTCCCAGTCCGTCGCGCAGTGCAGATAGCCGCCGGGCGCCAGGCGCCCGACCAGCGCGGCGACGAAGGCGGGCTGGATCAGCCGGCGCTTGTGGTGGCGTGTCTTCGGCCACGGGTCGGGGAAGTAGACGTGCACCCCGGCGAGCGCGCCCGGCGCGATCCGGTCGCGCAGCACCTCGACGGCATCGTGCTGGATCACGCGCAGGTTGGTCAGGCCGCGCGACTCGATCGCGCGCAGCAGGCTGCCGACGCCCGGCGTGTAGACCTCGATGCCGATGAAGTCGGTATCGGGCCGCGTGGCGGCGATCTCGGCGGTGGAGTGGCCCATGCCGAAGCCGATCTCGAGCACGACCGGCGCCCGCCGGCCGAAGAGCGCGGCGAAGTCCAGCGGGCCCGAACCGTCGGGCACGCCGTGGCGCGGCATCAGCGTGGCGTGCGCATCCCGCTGCGCGTCGGAGACGTGTCCGCCGCGTCGCATCACGAAGCT
>RPRK01000380.1 GCA_003818495.1 Burkholderiales bacterium | reverse complement strand
TAAAGAAGGCGTCCTTCATATAAAAATAGCGGCGCCGCCGGACAAGGGCAAGGCTAACAAAGAACTGGTAGATTTCCTGGCAGAAACGCTTGGGATAAGAAAATCGGCCATCCAGATCATCAAAGGTCAAGCCAGCCGTAACAAGATAGTGGCGATAGAAATTTTAGGTAGCCAGGAAATTCTTGAGCGGTTAGTTCGTTAAGCAAAACAAAAAGGGGGAGCATTTCTGAAATGCTCCCCCTTAGTTCTTCCAGATATGTTATTAAGCCTTCTTCTTACGGCGCCGCCACCAGGCGAAGTAGAGGATAACCAGGATAGCGATCCAGACCGGGCTGAAAACGCCCAGGCCGATAAAGAAAGAGGCGAGGAACCGCCCAAACCCTACCATACCATGCCAGGCGCTCTGCGCGACGTTGCCCGCCGTCCATCCCGCCGTAACCGTTATGTAATCTTCACGCGTGGCATCAGTGGTGCCCTGCTTATCATCTTTGATATTAAGTTTTACCGTGTAAATACCAGCTTTATTATATACATGGGAAGGAAATTGTTCCGTGCTGGTCTTGCCATCACCGAAATCCCATGTAAAGGTATACGGAGAGAAACCACCGCTGACGGTAGGCTGGAACTGGGCCTTTTCGCCTTCTTGTATGGTAGTGGTATTGGCGAAAAACTCCACCGCCAGCTTGGACTGTTCCAGAGAAGCATAAATATAAGACAGCGCCGAGCTTTGCTCTAGATACTGCATGCGGCCCTTGATAACCTCAATATTTTCCCGTGTGGATACGAGCTGCTGCTGCACTTTAAGGATTTCCTCGACGGTACCGGCTTTTTCCATCAGCTTAAGCAACTGCGCTTCACTCGCTTCAAGGTTGCCCAGCTTGGAATCCAGGTCAACATATTCCTCGGTAACATCCTGGCCGGAGGTAGAAACTGATTTTACATCTACCGCAAGTTCCTGTAACGCCTGCATCGTAGCATCGAATTTTGAAGCGTCTACTCTAAAACTGACATTGGCATACAGGCGGTTGTTATTTTCCTGGATATCGGAACCGACTACATAACCGCCGTTAGCCTTCGCCAGATTGGTAATTTGCATTAGAGATGAGTTAACATCCTCGACTACCAGGGCCATGTTAGCTGTCTTGATGACCATGCGCTCTTGAGCGGCATAGGATTCAGAATAACCGGCGTTATTATCCCATGCTACGCCGGCCGTAGCGATGGTAGGAGCCGGTATGCCCATGGCGGTCCGGGTCGTGGTCGCGGTCATGGTTGCAACCGTCGTTTGAGGGTAAACACTACCCTTTGAGTAATCATACGAACTTTGCTCATTTTGTCCAGGCGAAACGGTTTTTGCCCCGCTTGCCCCACAGCCCGCGGCCGCCAGGAGAACAAATAAGGCTAATAATACAAAAATCAGTTTTTTCAATTTTACCTCCTTGTTTCTTCCCTTCTGATAAAGTATAACGTAAAAAATTGAGAAAGGTTGGGAGATAATAAAAAAATTCTCTGATTTATCAATTATTTCATGCATCTCATAGAAGATTTTATTCCATAATGATCTCCCGGACACTGGCGCGCTTATTTTTGTATTCTTTCACAATACGGCGTCCTTCATCTGTAAGACGCGCGTAACCGCCATGCGGCCCGCCGGTGGCTTTTTCTACCAGGGCAGTTCCCGAGAGGCGGTTCATCGCCTCTACCCATAGCCAGGCGTTGCGGTAAGCAAGTTTCATGGATCGCGCGGCGGCGGATATCGAGCCTAACTGGTCAATTCGTTCCAGAAGCGTCGCGCGCCCCCAACCCATGAGCAGTTTCCCGTCTTTTTCTACCCACACCTTGCTCTTAAAGATGATACCGTTCTCCGGTTCCTGTCCGGAGCGGGCAGCGTGTTTTACACCAAAGTCCGGGATAACCGGCTCATTTTCTTTTTTTCTTGTCATAGGAATTCAAATTTTATATTATCAACAATATAACGCTTGTGTCAAAAACAGACGTAACATTCAAAATATGATATAATTATGGCATGATATACATTTGTAACTTTATTTTGTATAATTCTATAAGTTTATTATAATATATAAGTGCGTAACCAAAATCATTCATGTGAAAAGCAAATATGATTCTTTTGTTATGAATATTCAAGTTACTGTGGCAGACTATTGACGAATCATGGTATACTATTAATGTGTAATATGCGTGTTATGCTAATATCAACTATAACAAAAAGGATAAATAACTATATTTAAGGAGAATGACATTGGCAGCTAAAAATCGTCCGGAAAACATCAGATTGACATCGAAAGATATCGCCGCTTATTGCCAGGTAAGCAAAAGCACCGTACTGGAATGGATCAAAAGCGATAGACTTAAGGCTTTCAGACTTCCCAGCGGCCATTACCGCATTGACAGGAAAGACTTTAAAGATTTTCTAACAAGATGGAACATGCCTGTCAAGGGTTGGCCTTTCGAGATCAAATAAGAACCATCCCTTTATTAGTCTTTTTCCTTTGAGTATGCCAATTGGCGAACAGGATACACGGTATCCTCGCTTGGAGCATGCTTAATGATGGCGTGTAATGATACCCCGCCCGAAGTAACAAAAGTATTCACCCAAACCTATTTTGAATGCTTTTGTTTTTTCAAATAATCAGCATCACGGCCGGAGAGAGATTCTCCGGTTCTTTCCATCTATGTTTTATGCCGCCTGGCATAAAACCTCGCCTGTCAGGACGAAAGATGAAGCTGCCCCCCCGGGGTTCTTCCCGCGACCGAGAAGTCGCGGAAAATTTATACTATAATGTAGGCATAAACGATTCATCAGATGGAGGAAGTTATGCCTTACATGAGCGGCGCTGAAGCGCTGGTTTCTTTACTGGCGCGTGACGGTGTAGACGTAATCTTCGGGATACCCGGCGTACAGATCATGGACGC
>RPRK01000379.1 GCA_003818495.1 Burkholderiales bacterium | reverse complement strand
GGCGTCGACGACGACGGCCCGGGGCTCGATGCCGACGTGTTCGGACAGGCCCGTCACGATGTCGGCCACGGCGCCGCGACCACCGGTCTCGGCACCGAGCTGTGCCGGACCGTGGCCCGGCTGCACGAGTGCGACGGCCATCGCGGCGAGATCGGCCTGGCGGACCGGCCCGAAGGCGGCACCCGGTTCGAGATCCGACTGCCCTGAGGGCGCGCCTTCAGTAGTGCGGCGGGATCTCGTCGCGCAGGCTGCGGAACACCGGCGCGTCGTCACCGGGCTCGGCCCGACGCGCCAGCCGGCCGACCTCGCGCATCAGCAGGTCGATCTGCTCCTGCTGACGCACGACGACCTCGTTCAGCCGATCGACGAGATCCTCGGCGAGGCTTGCCTTGATCTCGAGATCGGTGAGCCGCTTGTCGACGTGGGCCGAATCCATTGATCAGACGTCGATGTTGCGGGCACCGAGCGCGTTCTGCTCGATGAACGCGCGCCGCGGCTCGACCTCGTCGCCCATCAGCTTGGTGAAGATCTGGTCGGCGGCGATGGCGTCCTCGATCTGCACGCGCAGCAGCCGGCGCGCGGAGGCATCCATCGTCGTCTCCCAGAGCTGGACCGCGTTCATCTCGCCCAGGCCCTTGTAGCGCTGACGCCCGACGTTGCGTTCGGCATCGGTGAGCAGCCAGCGCATCGCGTCGCGGAAGTCGATGACCGCGTGCGCACGCTGCCGGTCGCCGTCGCCGCGCCGGATCTCGGCACCCTCGGTGACCAGCCCACCGACGGTCAGCGCGCAGTCGACCAGCGTCCGGTAGTCGGCCGACAGCAGGAAGTGCGCATCGATCGAGGACACCCGCACGTTGCCGTGGTGATGGCGCTCGATGCGCAGCGTCCAGGACTCGTCCTTCTCGTCGTACACCGGCACGACCGAGGCGCCCGCGGCGCTGTCCATGCGCTGGGCTTCGCTGCGGTAGCGCGACATCGCGGTCTGAAGCCCGGTCGCCGTGCGGGCGGTGGCGGCTTCGTCGGCGAGGTCGAGCTGGGTGCCGTCGAGGATCGCGCGAAGCGCATCGGGGTCGATGATCCGCGAGAGCCGGTCGATGACCGCCTCGGCCATGAAGTACTTGCGCGCGAGCTCGCCCAGCGCGTCGCCCGAGATGGCACCTGGCGAACCGATCGCCGCCGCGGTGGACGCAGCGGCCGTCGCACCCGCGGTCGCGGCCGCACCCACGCGCGCCTCGTACTCGCCCTTGGCCGCCGCGTTCGGCAGCAGCACCGCGCTCTCGAGCGCGAGCTTCAGCATGTACTGGTTGAGCTCGTGGTCGTCCTTCAGGTAGCGCTCGTCCTTGCCGTGCTTGACCTTGTAGAGCGGCGGCTGCGCGATGTAGATGTGACCGCGCTCCACCAGCGCCGGCATCTGCCGATAGAAGAAGGTCAGCAGCAGCGTGCGGATGTGCGAGCCGTCGACGTCCGCGTCGGTCATGATGATGATGCGGTGGTAGCGCAGCTTGTCCGGGTTGAAGTCACCGGTGCCGTTGCCGGTGCCGATGCCCGTGCCCATCGCGGTAGCGAGCGTGGCGATCTGCTCGGAGCCGATCAGCTTCTCGAAGCGCGCACGCTCGACGTTCAGCACCTTGCCGCGCAGCGGCAGGATCGCCTGGAACTTGCGGTCCCGTCCCTGCTTGGCCGAGCCGCCCGCCGAGTCGCCCTCGACGATGAAGAGCTCGGACTTCGCCGGATCCTTCTCCTGGCAGTCGGCCAGCTTGCCGGGCAGCCCGGTGCCCGAGAGCACCGACTTGCGGGTCATCTCGCGCGCCTTGCGGGCGGCCTCGCGGGCACGCGCCGCCTCGACGACCTTCTCGCAGATGATCTTGGCATCGGCCGGGCGCTCGAGCAGGAAGGAGTCCAGCGCGGCCGCGACGACCTCCTCGACCGCCGGCCTCGCCTCCGACGACACGAGCTTCTCCTTGGTCTGGCTGGAGAACTTCGGATCGGGCATCTTCACCGACAGCACGCAGGTCAGCCCTTCGCGCATGTCGTCACCGGCGGTCTCGACCTTCGCGCGCTTGGCGAGCTCGTTCTCGACGATGTACTTGTTGATGACCCGCGTCATCGCCGCGCGCAGGCCGGTCAGGTGCGTGCCGCCGTCCTTCTGCGGGATGTTGTTGGTGTAGCAGAGCACCTGCTCGTTGTACGAGGTGTTCCACTGCATCGCGACCTCGACCGAGACGCGACGGCGCTCGGAACCGACGTCGACCTCGCGTTCGCCGGTGGCGTAGAACACCGTCGGGTTCAGCGCGGTCTTGCTCTCGTTGATGTACGACACGAAACCGCCGACACCGCCGGCGAAGGCGAAGGATTCCTCCTTGGCCTGGCGCTGGTCGACCAGCCGGATCTTCACGCCGTTGTTCAGGAACGAGAGTTCGCGCAGCCGCTTGCTGAGGATCTCGTAGTGGAACGTGATGTCCGTGAAGATGTCGATGTCCGGCATGAAGTGGACTTCGGTGCCGCGCTTGTCGGTGGGACCGGTGACCAGCATCGGCGAGGTCTCGATCCCGTCGACGAGCTCGATCTGACGGTTCTTCGGGATGCCGCGCTCGAACTCGAGCTGATGGACGCGGCCGTCGCGCTTGACCGTGAGCCGCAGCCAGGTGGACAGCGCGTTCACGCAGGACACGCCCACGCCGTGCAGGCCGCCAGACACCTTGTAGCTGTTCTGGTTGAACTTGCCGCCGGCGTGCAGCTCCGTCAGCGCGATCTCCGACGCCGAGCGCTTGGGCTCGTGCTTGTCGTCCATCTTCACGCCGGTGGGGATGCCGCGGCCGTTGTCGATGACCGAGATGGAGTTGTCCGTGTGGATGGTGACGACGATGTCGTCGCAGTATCCGGCGAGCGCCTCGTCGATGGCGTTGTCGACCACCTCGAACACCAGATGGTGCAG
>RPRK01000378.1 GCA_003818495.1 Burkholderiales bacterium | reverse complement strand
CCGCGCTCGTCGCGCTGCTCGCCGACTGGATCGATGCCGCAGCGCGCCTGCCCGTCCACGACTTCCTGGACGCGGCGCTCGCGCGGGTCGATGCGTTCGCCGCATATCCGATGGCGGTCGAGCCCGCGCAGCGCGACGTCGCCCACGCCAACCTGTGCGCGATGCTCGGGCTGGCGCTCGACGTCGACGCCGGCCGCTATCCGAGCCTCGCGCGCTTCCTCCGACGGCTGCGGGGGTTCGAGACGCTCGAGGACCGGGACGGGCCGAGCGAGGGGCGGGCCGACGCGGTCGACGCGATCCGGCTGATGACGATCCACGGCTCGAAGGGGCTCGAGGCGGACCTCGTCGTGCTCGCCGATGCGTACGGGCGCGGCCAGTCCGACGGCCAGCGACTGCACGTCGACTGGTCGCCCGAACTGCCGCGCCCGTCGCAGGTGTCGTTCATGCTCGGTTCCGCCCTGCAGGGATGCGTGCGTCGCGACAGCTTCGGACGCGAGGACGAGCTGCGGGAGCGCGAGGACCGCAACCTGCTGTACGTCGCGCTCACCCGGGCGAGGTTCGGCGTGATCGTCTCGGGCTCGCGCGGGAAGCAGTCGCACAAGTCGACCTGGTACGAGTTCCTCGACGGGATCGACCCGCCGCCGGGTTGGGCGGCGCGTCCCGGGACGGCAGAGGCGCCCGAGACGCCGGTCGACGCGCCGTTCTCGATGCGGCTGCTCGAGCTGTCACGGCTCGAGGTCGGCGCCCGCCGCGATCCGGGCGACGTCGGCGCCGAGCGCGATCACGAGGGGCGTCCGGCCGGTCTGCTCGCCACCGAGCTCGGGCATGCCCTGCATCGCGCGCTTGAGCTCCTGCCGGCGGGCGCCGACGAGGCCACGGTGCTCGCCGCCCTGCATGGCTTCGAGATCGACGACGCACAGCGCCGCGCGGCCCTCGCGCGCGCCCGCGCGGTCGCCGCGCTCGCGACGCTGGTTCCGGCCTTCGATCCGGCCTCCCGGTCGGCCTGCGAGTTCGAGATCATCGACGCTGCGGGCGAGGCCCGGCGCATCGACCGGCTCGCGCGGGTCGGCGACGAGGCGTGGATCATCGACTACAAGTGGTCGGTCGACGCGGCGCGACGGCCTGACTACGTCGCGCAGCTCGCCGGCTATCGCGCCCTCGTGGGCGCGCTCGAGCCTGCGCCGCTCGGACCCGTGCGACGGATCAGGACGGTGCTGGTCGATGCCACGTCCGGTCGCGTCGAGTTCGACATCGACCTCGGCGGGGTCGACCGAGGGCCGATGCCGGGCGACTGATACAATCGGGTTGGACGGGCCTCCTCGCATTCCGGCGTGGTCCACCTGGTCAGGTCCGGAAGGAAGCAGCCAAGGCCGCTCCCCGGAAGTGCCGAGGGTCAGGCTCGTCCACCCCTTACTGCTGTTCCCGCTGGTCCGGTCGCTCCGGTCGCTCCAGCCGTTACCGCTCCAGCCGTTACCGCTCCTCCCGGTCCCCCCGCGCCCCGCCCGATGTCGCACCAGGTCCTGGCACGAAAGTGGCGTCCGCGAGACTTCGGCTCGCTGATCGGGCAGGAGCACGTGGTCCGGGCGCTCACGCACGCGCTCGATACCGACCGCCTGCACCATGCCTACCTGTTCACCGGCACTCGGGGTGTCGGCAAGACCACCGTCTCCCGGATCCTGTCGCGCGCGCTGAACTGCGAGACCGGCGTGACCTCGCGTCCCTGCGGCGCCTGCAGCGCCTGCCTCGGCATCGAGCAGGGGCGCTTCCCCGACTACGTCGAGATGGACGCGGCCTCGAACCGCGGGGTCGACGAGATGGCGCAGGTCCTGGAGCAGGTGGTCTACGCACCGGTCTCGGGCCGCTACAAGGTCTACATGATCGACGAGGTCCACATGCTGACGGGGCACGCGTTCAACGCGATGCTCAAGACGCTGGAGGAGCCTCCGCCTCACGTCGTGTTCATCCTGGCGACGACCGATCCGAAGAAGGTGCCGGTGACGGTGCTGTCGCGCTGTCTGCAGTTCAACCTCAAGAACCTGCCGCCCCAGCTCGTCTCGCGCCACCTCGCGACGGTGCTCGAGGCCGAGGCGGTGGCGTTCGAGCCGGCGGCGCTCGCGCAGATCGGCCGCGCGGCCGCCGGCAGCATGCGCGACGCGCTGTCCCTGCTCGACCAGGCGATCGCGCATGGCGGCGGCCGCGTCGAGGATGCCGCGGTGCGGGAGATGCTGGGCGTCGTCGATCGGCGGGACCTCGAGCGTGTCCTCGAGGCGCTGGTCGTCGGCGACGGCCGCGCGCTCGTCGGCGCCGCCGACGACATGCTCGCGGGCAACGCGCCGTTCGAGCGCACGCTGCTCGACTTCGCCGCGCTGCTGCAGCGGATCGCGCTCGCCCAGGTCGGCGTCGTCGTCGACGACGGCACCGGCGACGATGCGCCGGAGCGCTGGGCGCCGCGTCTCGCCGCCGAGGACCTCCAGGTCTGGTACCAGATCGCGATCCACGGTGCGCGCGACCTGCCGCTGGCACCCGACCCGCACGCCGGCTTCTCGATGACGCTGTTGCGGCTGCTCGCGTTCCGCCCCGACGCCACCGCGCCGGCGCTGCCGGCACCGCAGCCGCGCACGGCCGCGCCGGCTGCCGCAGGGCCCCGCCCCGTGGCGGGCGCGGGACCCGGTGCGGTCTCCCCGGTCGCGGCGGCGCGCGCGGCCGCCCTGGCCGCCGCGGGCGCGCGGCCCGCTGCCGGTGCCCGCCCCGAATCGCGTCCCGAACCGCGCCCCGAACCGCGCCCCGAACCGCGCCCCGAATCGCGCCCCGAATCGCGTCCGGAACCGCGCCCCGAACCGCGCCCGCCCGCAGCCCCGCTCGCCGTGACCCGGCCGGCCTCGGCTTCCGCGACGCCGGGGTCGCATTCGACGAGTCCGCAGCCGGCGACTGCCCGGCCGACCCACGCT
>RPRK01000377.1 GCA_003818495.1 Burkholderiales bacterium | reverse complement strand
CGAACCAGCGGGCGCTGCGCAGGTCTGCCGGGGCTTTCTTGTCGGTCATGGCGGATCTCTCGGTGGGGTTCGGTCCAGCCCCGGATGGTAGCCCCGGCGGCGGCCGGCGCATTCCACGAGCGCGGACATCGGCCGCTCCCCGGCGCGCGCGGCGGGCGTGCCGGACGGGTCCGCATCGCCGCGGGGCCGGGTGATACGCTCGCCGCAACGAGAACGACACCCCGAGAGACCCATGACCGAAAGCGCCCCGGAGTTCACCGTCGAGCCGATCGCCGAAGGCGCGATCTTCACGATCGAGCGGCCCGCCAAGCTCAATGCGCTGACCAAGCCGGTGCTCCTCGGGCTGGCCGCGACGCTCGACGCGCTCGAGGCCGGTGGCGCGCGCCTGCTGGTGGTCACCGGCCGCGGCGAACGCGCGTTCTGCGCGGGCACGGACCTCGGCGAGCTGCAGGGACTGGACATGGCCGCGCGGATGGCCAAGACCGCGATGGCGCGCGACCTGCTGGTGCGGCTGTCGCGTTCGCCGCTGGTGACGGTCGCGGCGATCAACGGGCTCGCCTACGGTGGCGGACTGGAGCTCGCGATGGCGTGCACGCTGCGGATCGCCGCGCCGCACGTCCGGGTTTCCCTGCCCGAGGTGAAGCTCGGACTGCTGCCGGCCTATGCCGGCACGCAGTTCCTGCCGGCGCTGGTCGGTCCCGGCCGCGCGCTCGAGATGATGCTCACCGGCCGCGCCGTGGCGGTCGACGAGGCCCTGGCGATGGGGCTGCTCAACCGCGTGGCGACGCCGGACGTGCCGCTGCTCGGGCAGGCGCTCGCGTTCGGCCGCGAGGTCACCTGCCACGCGCCGTCGGCGATCGCCGCGATCCGCGCGTGCGTGGCCGTGGCCGGTTCGACGGTCACCGACGCGGGCATCGCGGTCGAGGACGCGCAGGTGCGCGCGAACTTCGACCATCCGGATGCGCGCGAAGGGGTGGCCGCGTTCCTGGAGAAGCGCGAGCCGCGCTGGGGGCGCGGCTGAGCGGCGGACGGCCGCTCGACCTGCTCGCGGCGCGGCCCCCTGGGGCGCGCGCCGCCGATCGGCGAGCGGCGTCCGTCGAACCGACCGCAGTCGGGCGGGCGCTGCGCGCGACTTAGGGTCGCCGGCAGCTCCGAGCGAGGACCCGCCATGTCGACCCTTTCGGCCGCAGCCCCGGAGGCTGCCGCCGCCGCTTCCGTTCCGGCCTCCGCCGCGTCCGTTCCACCCGCCGCACCTGTCGGCCCGTGCGGACCGTCGACCGGTGCCGCCGACCTGGAGGTCCACCCGGTCCGGTTCACCGGCACCGGCGGCGGCTACTTCCGCGTCTGGATCGTCAACCTCGTGCTGATGGTCCTGACCTTGGGCGTCTATACGCCGTGGGCCCGCCGGCGCACCGCGCGCTGGTTCTTCGATCACACCGAGGTCGCCGGCAGCCCGCTGGAGTTCGCCGCGCCGATGCGCCGGATGGTGTTTGGCTTCCTCGTCTTCGCCGGGCTCTACATCGCCTACGAGATCGCGTCGAACACCGGGCAGGAGGCGGTCGCGTTCACGATGCTCGGCGCGGCCGCGCTGCTGGCCCCGCTGATCTGGCGCAGCGCGATGCGCTTCCGGACGGCGTCGACGCGTTGGCGCGGCATGCAGCTGCACTTCTCGGCCAGCACCGTCGAGGTCTACCGGGCGAGCTGGCCGGTGGCGCTGATCGCGGCGGTCTGGGCGGCAGTGTTCGCGGCGGGCATCGCGCTGGGGGCGGGCGACGACGCGGATCGCGCCGCGCGGGCCGCGCGCGGTGGCCTGGCCATGCTGGTGATTCCGTTGGCGACCCTCGCGGCGCTGCTCGCCAGTGCGTTGCTGTTCGTGCGCATCGACTACGGCTTGCGGCGGCTGCTGTTCGAGCGCGGCGGACTGGGCGACGTGTCCGGCCGGTTCAAGCCGGGGTTCGGGGCATTCCTGCGGGTCTCGCTGATCGCGGGCGGGGTCTGGGTCGCGCTCGTCGGGGCGGTCTGGCTGGGCGTCTTCCTGCTGGGCGGCGGGCTGATCCGCGACCTCGCGTCGCTGACGGGGTCGCCCGACGAGGTCCGAGACCCGGCGAGGTGGGCGTCGCTCGCGGCCCTCCTCGTGCTGCCGTTCAGCCTCTTCCTCTTCGCGGTGCCCGCGATCGCCTGGCGCGAGGCGCGTGTCTTCGCGCTGGTCTGGAACGGCGCGGGGCTGGGCCGGATCGTGCGCACCCAGTGCACGCTGTCGGCGGCCCGCTTCACGTGGCTGCGCATCGTGAACGTGGCCCTCACGCTGATCACGCTCGGCCTGTGGCGGCCGTTCGCGCGTGTCCGCGAGTACCGGATGAAGGTCGAGTCGGTCCGGCTGCACGTGCGCGGCGGGCTGGACACCGTCACCGGCCGGCTGCAGGCGCAGACCGGCGGTGTCGGGGACATGCTCGCCGACGCGGCCGGCCTCGACGTGATCGGCTGAGCCCGATGGCCGGCCCGGACGACGACGCGATCGACGCGCTCTGGTTCGACGGGCTCGGCACCCGGCCGCGCCCGGTGACGGTGCGTGTCGCTCGCGCACCGGACGGGCCCGAGCTGCGGGTCGACGTGCCCGGAGAGCCGACGCGGACGGTGCCCGGGCGCGATGTCGACTGGCCGTCCCGCTGGAGCGCCCGGGGCGGCCCGGCCCGGCTGAGCGTCGGCGTGCGCGGCCTCGGCAGCCTGCAGGTCGATCGGCCGGACGCCTGGCAGCGGGCCTGCGACGCCGCGGGCCTGCGGCCCGGGATCGCCGCGCTGATGCAGACCCGCTGGTCGGTGCTGCTCGGCGCGGCGGCGCTGTGCGTCGCGTTCGTGCTCGTGCTGCACCGGTTCGGCATGCCGTGGGTGGGCGAGCAGGTCGCCCGGCACGTGCCGCTCGACTGGGAGCTCGCGGTCTCGGAAGAGGTGCT
>RPRK01000376.1 GCA_003818495.1 Burkholderiales bacterium | reverse complement strand
CGGGGAGCGTCTCGCGCTCGCCCTGCGCGAGACGGCGCCGGTCGCGCCCCGCATGGCGCTGGTCAACAACGTCGACGTCGCGGTGCAGACGGACCCGGTGGCCATCGTCGACGCGCTGGTCCGGCAGAGCTATTCCCCCGTCCGCTGGGTCGAGGTCGTGCGCAGGCTCGAGGCGATGGGCGTCACGCGGATCGTCGAATTCGGGCCCGGCAAGGTCCTGACCGGCCTGGTCAAGCGGATCGCGCCGGGGCTCGCCGTCTCGGCGGTCACCGATGCGGCCAGCCTCGATGCCGCCCTCAAGGACGTGTCATGACCGTGCCCGCCCCCGACCCGACTTCCCCTCTCTCCGGGCGCGTGGCGCTCGTCACCGGCGCCTCGCGCGGCATCGGTCGCGCCATCGCCCTCGAACTCGGACGCCTCGGCGCCACGGTGATCGGCACCTCGACCTCCGAGGCCGGCGCCGCCGGGGTCACCGAGGCGCTCGCCGCGGCGGGTGCCGCGGGCCGCGGCGCGGTGCTCGACGTCGGGGACGCCGCCGGCGCCGAGGCGCTGATCGAGGCGATCGGCAAGGCCGAGGGACCGATCGGCATCCTGGTCAACAATGCCGGCATCACCCGCGACAACCTCGCGATGCGCATGAAGGACGACGAGTGGATGTCGGTGATCGACACCAACCTGTCCGCGGTGTTCCGCCTGTCGCGCGCCGTGATGCGCCCGATGATGAAGGCCCGGTGGGGGCGCATCGTCAACGTCACCTCGGTGGTCGGCGCATCCGGCAACGCGGGTCAGGCCAACTACGCGGCCGCTAAGGCGGGTGTGGCGGGCATGACCCGGGCGCTCGCCCGCGAGCTCGGCTCGCGCGCCATCACCGTGAACTGCGTCGCGCCGGGGTTCATCGACACCGACATGACGCGGGCGCTCGACGCGTCGCAGACCGCGTCGCTGCTCCAGCAGATCCCGCTGGGCCGCCTCGGCGACCCGGCCGACATCGCCGCCGCCGTGGGGTTCCTGTGCCTGCCCGCGGCCGGCTATGTCACCGGCAGCACCCTGCACGTCAACGGCGGGATGTACATGAGCTGACCTCGCGCGGGGCGCTGCATGCCCTGCGACTTAATCCCCGGGGCCGAGCGTCGCCGGGACCGTGGGTGCGGGATGTTAGAATCTCGCGCCGGTTTTGATGCCGGGATGCGGCCGTCGCCGCCCCGAGCCCATCTGGAAAAGGACAGGAAGAACATGAGCGACATCGAGCAGCGCGTCAAAAAAATCGTCGCCGAGCAGCTTGGGGTGAACGAAGCCGAGATCAAGATCGAGTCGTCGTTCGTCGACGATCTCGGCGCCGACTCGCTCGACACCGTCGAGCTGGTCATGGCCCTGGAAGACGAGTTCGAGACCGAGATCCCGGACGAGGAAGCCGAGAAGATCACCACCGTCCAGCAGGCGATCGATTACGTCAAGGCCCACCCCAAGGCCTGATCTCGTCGCGCATGCAACCCGCCGGAGCGTCATCCGAATGAGCCGTCGCAGAGTGGTCGTCACCGGCCTCGGGCTGATCAGCCCGGTGGGCAACGACGTCGCCACGGGCTGGGCCCGCCTGGTCGCTGGCCAGGGGGGCATCGGACCCATCACCAAGTTCGATGCGTCCGCGTTCACCTCCCGCATCGCCGGGGAGGTCCGTGGGTTCCAGGTCTCGGACTGGATGCCGGCCAAGGAGGCGCGTCACTTCGACACGTTCATCCACTACGGCATCGCGGCGTCGGCGCAGGCGGTCCGGGACGCCGGCATCTCGGCGGACACCGTGGATCCGGAGCGGGTGGGCGTGATCGTGGGCTCGGGCATCGGCGGCCTGCCGATGATCGAGGAGAACCACATCGAGTACACGAACCGGGGGCCGCGCCGGATCTCCCCGTTCTTCGTGCCCGGCTCGATCGTCAACATGGTCTCGGGCCAGGTGTCGATCATGCACGGCTTCCAGGGGCCGAACTACGCGGTGGTCTCGGCCTGCACGACGGGTCTGCATTCCATCGGCGATGCCGGTCGCCTGATCGAGTACGGTGACGCGGACGTGATGGTCTGCGGCGGCGCCGAAGCGACGGTCTCCCCGCTGGGGATCGGCGGGTTCTGTGCGGCGCGGGCGATGTCCACCCGCAACGACGATCCGGCCACCGCGAGCCGTCCGTGGGACAAGGATCGCGACGGCTTCGTGCTGGGCGAGGGCGCCGGCGTCCTGGTGCTCGAGGAATACGAGCACGCGAAGCGGCGAGGGGCCCGCATCTACGGCGAACTGTCGGGATACGGCATGAGCGCCGATGCGCATCACATCACCGCGCCCGACCGGGACGGCCCGAAGCGCGGCATGCACGCCGCGCTGCGAAACGCCGGGCTGAACCCCGACCAGATCCAGTACGTGAACGCCCACGGGACGTCCACGCCCTTGGGCGACAAGAACGAGACCGAGGCGATCAAGCTCGCGTTCGGTGACCATGCCCGCAAGCTCGTCATCAATTCCACCAAGTCGATGACCGGGCACCTGCTCGGTGCGGCCGGCGGGATCGAAGCGGTCTTCACGGTGCTGGCCGTCCATCATCAGATCTCGCCGCCGACGATCAACATCTTCGAGCAGGATCCGGAGTGCGATCTCGACTACTGCGCGAACACCGCGCGCGAGATGCGCATCGATGCCGCGATCTCCAACTCGTTCGGCTTCGGCGGCACCAACGGCAGCCTGATCGTCAAGCGGCTCGTCTGAGCGGGGCGGGCGATGAGCGTCGCCGTCGAGATCGAGGTGACGCGCTCGCGCGCCGCCGCCCGTTGGGCGGCCCTGGCCGCGCTGGTGGCCGCCAGTGGCGCGGCATTGGCGGCGATTCACCTGGTCGGCGGACCGACGCTCCTGACCGACGCCGAGCCCGGGTTGCGTGCCCTGCTCGCCTGCGGATTCGGCCTGGTGGCGGCCACGGGCCTCGCTGTCGCGATCCGGGACCTGCG
>RPRK01000375.1 GCA_003818495.1 Burkholderiales bacterium | reverse complement strand
GGGGGGGGGGGGGGGGGGGGGGGGGGGGGGGGGGGGGGCCGGGCGGATCCGGGGGGTCGGCTCGGCGCGGGTTCGGCGGGCAGCGACGGCGCCGGCGGCAGCAGCGCGGGCGCCGCGCGCGGTGCCGCGGCCGTGCGGAAGGGCGGTACCGAGGCGGGCTCGGGCATCGGCACGTCGGGCAGTGCGGCGAAGCTGTTCTCGAAGCGCGGCGCGAAGGTGGTGGTGGTGTAGGCGATGCGATAGCGCGCGAGCGCCTGGTCGACCTGCGCGCCGACCAGCGCGGCCTCGCCGTTGGAGAGCTCGCCGTAGGCGGCGAGCAGGTCGAGCAGGTTGCGCCGGCCGACCCGGAACTGCTCGTAGTAGATCGTCACCAGCTCGGTGGCGAGCTGCACCTGGGTGCGGGCCTGCACGATGCGCCGGCCCGCCGCCGCGAAGTCGACGTCGGCCTGGCGGCGCTGCTCGGCGATCGTCAGCTCGACGTCCTGCAGCGAGGCCTCGGCGCCGATGCGCGCGGCCACCGCGCCCTGCTCGGCCGCGGTGAGCGAGGCGTCGAACGCCGGCCAGGACAGCACCACCTGCGACAGCGGGTCGCGCCCGCCGATGGCCTCGAGGTCGAGCCGCGGACGCCGCTGCAGGCGCGTCGCCCGCGCGTTCGCCTCGGCCGCCGTCACCTCGCGGCGCGCGGTCTCCACCGCCGGATGCTCCTGCGAGCCGATCGCGGCCGCGGGTTCCACCGGCAGCTCGGCCACCGCGGGCAGCGTCATCCGCTCGATCTCGAGCGGCTGCGGGTAGAAGCGCGCGAGCGACTGGCGGGCCGTGCCGAGTTCGGCCAGCCGGTCCTCGAGCGTGCCGCGCACCGCCTGCAGCCGGGCCTGCGCCTGCACGAGGTCGAAACGGCGACCGACGTCGAGCCGGACGATCTGCTCGAAGTCCTCGGCCAGCCGGGTGTGCCGCTCCAGGTTCGCCTCCGACACGCGGACCAGGCGCGCCGAGCGCAGCGTGCGCAGGTAGGCCTGTGCGGTCGCGAAGGCCACGTCGTCGCGGGTGGCGATCTCGCGGCTCTCGAGCGCCGCCACGCGCTGCGCCTCACGGTCGACCGAAGCCTCGATCGCGCCGCCGGCGAAGACGTTGACCCGGGCGCGTGGCAGCGGCGTGCTCTGCGCGGCGCCGGTGACCCGGCCGACCGCGCCCACGTCCAGCGTCGGATAGTGGCCGGCGCGCGCGCCCTCGACGCGGAACTCGGCCGCGCTGCGGTTGGCCTGGGCGGCGCGGATCGTGGGGAAGTCGGCGACGGCGGCGCGCACGACCTCGTCGAGCGGGGTGGCCCGGGCGGGGGCGCCGGGCAGCGCGGCCAGCACGAGCGCGACGGCGGCGAGCGCGCCGGCGCCCGTCCGCGCCGCAGGGGCGCGCACGGATCCCGCGCACCCGCCGGGTGCCGTCAAGGGGTCGGGGCGAAGCATGCGGACAGGATAGTCGAAACCGCGGGTCGGCCCGGGGGCGGGCCGACGGACGTGAGCGGGGGCGGGATGGCCACCGGGCCGGCACGGGGCACGACCCGAAAGGCCGCGCCCGCCCTGGGGCCGCGGTCAGGCGACCCGGATCACGTACAGGTTGTCGGTGCCGGCACCGTCGATGTCGAGCTGTGTGCGATTGCCGGCCACGTCGACGTAGTCGGCCCGATAGACATAGGCCTCGGCCGTGCCGGTGTTGCCGAGCAGCGTCGCGTTGTCCGTGACAGCGCCGGTCGCGGTCACGGTGAGGATGTCGGTCGACACCCCGCCGAGCAGCGTGCTTCGGCTGATGACGATCGACTCGCCGGCTCCGATCGCGGTGAGCAGGTCGAACGTCACCAGGGGAGACGTATCGGCGTTCGTGTCGGTCCCCACGCTGATCGCGCCGGAGATGTCGTCGTAGGCCGCCGCTAGGTCGTCCACGATCGAGAACGTGAAGTTCGTGTTCGGCACCAGCGCGGGCGGGGGCGACGTGTCCGCGGTGATCGACACGGTCCCGGCCGTCGAGGTGTTGCCCGGGATGTCGCGGATCGTCGCACCGACGGTCGTGGCCACACCGTTGGCGAGACTTACGGACGAGGTGATGTCGACGTAGCCGTTCCCAATGTTGGTCCCGTTCAGTGTCGCGGTTCCGGCCGCCGTGCCGCCGACGGTCAGCTGAACGAAGTCCCCGTCGGCCGCCGCCCCCGGCCCCGTTGTAGAGAAGGTCACGCGGATCACGGGCGTCGCGTCGTTGGTGATGCCGTCGCCGGTCGTGCCGGTGTCGCTGACCGGGGCCAGCGCGAGCGTGGGCGCGTCGGGCGGGGTCGCGTCGTTGGAGATGGTGACCCCCAGCGTGCCGGCGGTCGAGGTGTTGCCCGCGACGTCCTGGATCGTGGCCGAGACGGTCTGAGCACCGGCGGCGGGCGTCAGCGCGCTGGTCGTGATGTTGACGAAGTCGGCCAGGATGTCGGCGGCCGACAGCGTGGCCGAGCCGACCGTCAGCCCGCCGACCGTCAGCGTGACCACGTCGTTCTCGACCGGAGCGGTCGCCCCGGTTCCGTTCAGGTTGACGCGGAGCGTCGGCGTCGTGTCGAGGGTGATGAAGTCGCCGGCGGTGCCGGTGTCGCTGCCTGCCGTCAGCGCGAGGGAGGGGGCCGCGGGCGCCGTCGTGTCGATCGTCAGGGTGAGCGTGCCCGCCGACGAGACGTTGCCGGCGGTGTTCGTGAGCGTCGCCGAGACCGTCCGCGATCCGGCGGCCAGCGTCGACGTGGTGATCTCGACGAAGCCGGCGGCGGCCTCGCCGCCCGACAGCGTCGCGGTGCCGACCGTGCTGCCCCCGACCGTCAGGGTGACGATGTCGCCGGCCGCGGCCCCGGTGAAGTCCACCCGGATCGTCGGCGTGGCATCGTTGGTGATCAGGTCCGCGGTCGAGCCGCTGTTGCTTGCGGCGGTGAGTGTCGGCACCGGCGCGCCCGGCGCGGTGGTGTCGATCGTCAGCGTGAG
>RPRK01000374.1 GCA_003818495.1 Burkholderiales bacterium | reverse complement strand
GCGCGACGTCGAGTGCGACGTCGGCAGGGTGCGGGCCGCAGGTCGTGACCGGGCCGCGGGTCGAGGCCTACTCGAGCGACTCGTAGCAGTCCGGCACGAAGCGCGGCGTGCAGATCGCCAGGAACAGCAGGTCCGAGTCCCCGAGGTTCTCGATGCGCTGACCGCACATCGCGGGAATCGTCACCGAGTCGCCCGGTCCGACTTCCGCGGACGGCAGTCCGTCGACGTCCACGCGGCCGCGGCCTTCCAGGATCAGGTAGCGCTCGACGGTGCCGCGCAGCCGGTGCCGGGCGGTGGTCACGCCGGGCGCGACGCGGGCGCGTGCGATCGACACCGCGGGGTCCGTGGCGTCGTTGGCCAGCTCGAGGATCGCGCAGCGTTCGGCGATCTCGTATTCGGCGGTGGCGTCGAAGCGGCGCAGCGTGGGGGGCGCGGGCGTGTCCATGCTGCGATTCTAGGCTGCGGCCGCGGTACGGCTCGGTCAGTACAGCCCGGCCGACAGCCGTCGACGGTAGTCCCGCACCAGCGCCGGGTCGTCGCACAGCTCGAATACGGCGAGCATCCCGCGTCGCCCGGCGTCCTCGCCGTGGCCGCGGTCGAGCCGCACCACGTCGAGCAGCGCATCCATCGCACCCTGCCACTGGCCGCGCGCCAGCCGCCACTGCCCGAGGCGCAGGCGGGCGGCGGGGTCGGCCGGGTCGGCGTCCACCGCGCGCTGCAGGCTCGCCTCGTCCGGCACCCCGGCCACGGCCTCGGCCGCATCGACGGCGAACGCGAGCGCCCCGAGTGCACGATCGGTGCGCGCCTTCGCACGCAGCGGCTCGAAGGCCGGCCGCGCGCGCGCCGTATCGCCCAGCCGCAGCAGCGTGCCGACATACTCCGCGCGGACCGCGTCGAGCGAGGGGTTCAGCGCCAGCACCGTGCGCATCGTCCCGGCGGCCCGCGCCCAGTCGCCGCGCGCGAGCAGGGTCCGCGCCTGGCCCAGCAGGTCCACGTCCGGCTCGGGCGCGAGGCGGGCGAGGGCGGTCCGCAGGTCGGCCGCGGAGCGGATGCCGACCAGACGGTCCACCTGCCGGCCGCCCTGGAAGACCAGCACCGTCGGCAGGCTGCGCACGCCCCAGGCCTGCATGAGCGCCGGGTTGTCGTCGGCGTCGACCTTCACCAGCTTGACGGCGCCTCGGGCCTCGGCTTCGAGCGTCTCCAGGATCGGCGCGAGGAGGCCGCAGGGCTCGCTCCATGCCGCGCAGAAGTCGACCAGCACGGGGCGGTCGTGGGAGGCCTCGATGACCTCGGACTGGAAATTCGTCGGATTGGCGTCGATCACGGCGGCGTTCTCCTGGGGGTGCACTGCAGATCGGGCCGACCTCCGAGGGTTCAAGTCCCGGGCCGCGCCATGCAGGCGGCGACGGCGGGCGCCGCGGCCGGGTCCCGCGGCGACGCCACCGGGCGGGGCGCGGACAGCGTCGACAGGAACGCGCGCAGCTCGGCGCGGGCGCCCGCCTCGAGCCGAAGCGGGCGCAGCACGGCGTCGCCGTCGGCATGGAGCCGTTCGAGGTCGACATCCGAGTAGTGAGCGATCACATCGTCCAGTGTCTTCATCGAGCCGTCGTGGCCGTACGGCGCGGTGAAGGCGAGCGCTCGCAGGCCGGGCACCCGGAACTCGCCGAAATTGCGGTGCGAAGGTTCGATGTGACGGGTGCGGACCGCCGCGTCCGGCGACGGCGCGTCGCTCCAGCGCCCGAGCCGGTTGAACGGGTCGGCCCGCAGCGCGGCGATCCCGCCGTGGCGTCCGGGGTCCGGACGCCCGGGCGCCGCCATGAACGGGCGACCGGCATCGTGGAATTCCCCGTGACTGAACGCGGGGCCGACGTGGCACAGACCGCAGCGGGCGTCGCCGACGAAACGCCGCAGCCCGCGCAGCGCGTCCGCGGGATAGGCGAGGGCGGCGGCTTCGGCGGCCGCCGCGGTCGCGGCATCGGCATCGGCCGGGACAGCGAGCGCGTCGCGCAGCGCATCGAACGGCGTGCGGGGCGACTCCAGGGTCTCGATGTAGGCGGCGAGCGCCTTGGCGACCTGCACCCGCAGTGCGTCGTCGGCGGGACGCGGGTCGCCGAACGCGGCGCGCCGCAGGCAGGCGAGCGCCGGGTCGGCGTCGAAGAGGGCGGCCAGGCGAGGGCCGTCGGTGCCGATCTCCCGAGGGTCCGCGAGCGGACGCAGGATGAACGCCCACAGCGAGTCGGCGCCGCCGTCCCAGCCGAACCAGTGCTGCAGGCGTGCATCGAGCAGTCCCTGGGCGTTGCGATCGAGCGGCAGCCCGTCGGCCCCGGGCGGACGGGCACGGCCGTCGGCGAAGGCGAGCTCGGCGCGGTGGCAGTCCGAGCAGCGGCGGCGTCCGTCGGCCGAGGGCCGCGGATCGTCGAACAGCCTGCGGCCGAGCTCGATCGCGGCCGGGTCGCCCGAGGCGCGGTTGGTCGGATCCGGGCGCGGGGGCGGCGGCCACGGTCCGTGCGAGACGATCGCGGCCACCTCGTCGGCATCGAGTCCGAGTGCGGCGGCGTGGCGTGGCAGCGGCGCTGAGCGGGCGGACGGCGTTGCCCGGTCCACCGCGGCCACCGTCCGGGCATCCGGGGCGGTGTCGGGTGCGCGACAGCCCGCTGCCGCCACCAGGGCGACCGCCAGCCCCATCGCGAGTCCGCCCGCGACACGCCTGCCCCCGGGGCACCGGCCGTCCGGCGCCGCCGTCGCGGGTGCGTCCGTGCGAGGGCGGCTCACCGCAGCGTGAGGTCGTCGGTCAGCCGCAGCGCGCGTTCGCCGGTCCGCAGCTCGAACACCACCTGCCAGCGACCGGGCATGTGGAACAGCAGCCCGTCGGCGCGCAGCGGCCCGGGAGGCGTGCCGGACAGCGTCGGCCGGTAGTTCATGCCGTGCCGGTGGGCCGGCATCCAGGCATCGACCGCGAGGCGCTCGATCGCGGACGTCGGCTCGGCCTGCTGACACACCACGAACTCGATCG
>RPRK01000373.1 GCA_003818495.1 Burkholderiales bacterium | reverse complement strand
GACGGCCTAAGTCTAGAGATCCGCATCTTCACTCGAATTTCCGGTGATCCGTCCTTTCGGCGACGAGGACTCCACGGTAGAATACTGTACAGATCTACAGTTTTCAGGGGCTGACATGTTCGAGCCTTCCGCCGACGATGCCCCTTCGCCCGACGTCTTCGAGTCGGTGCAGTGTGAGGATGCAGCCACGCCTACACCGGCTACACCGCCTACACCGGCCGCACCGGCCGCACCGGCCGCATCGGCCGCACCGGCCGCATCGGCCGCACCGGCCGCATCGGCCGCACCGGCCGCACCGCGTTCAACGGGCCAGGCCGAGCCCGCCCCCGCCGAACTGCCCCTGCCCGAGCTCGAGGCCCGCATCACCGAGCTCGCCGGTCACCTGAACGCGGCGCACCACCGGTTCCTCGAACTGGTGGCCGAGTTCGACCGTCGCGAAGGCTGGGCGGACGGCGCGACGCGATCGTGCGCGCACTGGCTGGGGTGGAAGTGCGGCATCGATCTCGGCGCCGCGCGCGAGAAGGTGCGCACGGCACGCGCGCTCGAGGTGCTGCCGCGGATCGGCGCCGCGATGTCGCGCGGCGAGCTGAGCTACTCGAAGGTGCGCGCGCTCACGCGCGTGGCCACGCCCGGGACCGAGGAGACGCTGCTGATGATCGCGCTGCACGGCACCGCGCATCATGTGGAGTCGGTGGTGCGGGGGTTCCGGCGTGCGCAGCAGACGGTGGCGCTCGATCGCGAGGCGCGCCAGCAGGCGAACCGCGGGCTGACGTATCACCATGACGACGACGGCTCGCTGTGCCTGCGGGTACGGTTGCCGGCGGAGGCGGGCGCGATCGTGCTGCGAGCGCTGCAGCGCGTGCTCGACGAGGATCATCGCGGTGGCGGGGCCGCGGCGACGGCGACGGCAGGCCACGTTCCCGCGGGAACGTCGGACGACCCCACCGACCCCGCCGACCCCACCGACACGCCGTCGCAGCGCCGTGCCGACGCCCTGGTGCGGGTGGCCGAAGGCTGGCTCGCGCACGGCGATCGCGCGCTGTCGGGCGGCGAGCGCCAGATGCTGGTGGTGCATGTGGACGCACGCAGCCTGGTGGCGGACCGGCCGGGCCGCTGCGAGCTCGAGGACGGGCCGGTGCTGGCCGCCGAGACGGTGCGTCGGCTGGGCTGCGACGCGAGCCTGGTGGCGATCGTGGAGGACGGGGCGGGCCGGGTGCTCGACGTCGGGCGACGCACGCGCAGCATTCCTTCTGCGATCGGGCGGGCGCTGCGGGTGCGCGACGGAGGCTGCCGGTTTCCGGGGTGCACGCAGCGGCGCTTCGTCGACGGGCATCACATCGAGCACTGGGCGCACGGGGGCACCACGCGGCTGTCGAACCTGGTGCTGCTCTGCCGCCGGCATCACCGCAGCGTCCACGAGGGCGGGGTGCGGGTGCGCCGGCTCGACGACGGGGCACTGGTGTTCGTCGACGGGCTCGGCCGACGGATCGAGTCGGCGCCGCCGCAGTCCGGGGCGCCGGACTGGATCTCCGAGCGCCACGGGCGGGAGGGGCCGTGCATCGGGCCGGACACCGCCATCGGGCACTGGCGCGGCGAGCGCCTGGATCTCGGCCTCGCGGTCGCAGGGCTGTGCCGGGAGGAAGCCCGGATGCAACGGCCGCCGTGAGCCTGTGTCCGACCTCAGGCGCCGTGAGGCACCGGAGGGTGTCGGCTCGGAACGCGCAGCGGCCGCGGTTCGAAGCGTCTCACCCGATCACGTTCGCCTCGAGCACGCGCCGTCCTTCGGCCAGTCGCGCCACCGACAGGTCGGACAGGTCGAGCGTGCGCCAGCCGCCGTGCAGCACGCACTCGGCCACGCCGAGTCCGGCCGCGGGGGCCTGCTGCATGCCGTGTCCCGAGAACCCGGTCGCGAAGAGCAGGTTGGCCGCCGCCGGATGCGCGCCGAGCAGGGCGTTGTGGTCCCAGAGGTTCATCTCGTAGTAGCCCGCCCAGGCGCGCTCGATGCGCAGCGCCTCGAAGGCCGGCACGCGGTGCGCGAAGGCGGCCCACAGTGTCTCGTCGAACTCGCCGAGGTTGGGCTCGAGCGGCAGGTCGTCCTCGTCCGGTTCGGGTGTCGTGCCGCCGATGAAGGCACGTCCCTCGGGCCGGAACCAGAAGCCGGTCGGGTCGATGACGAGCGGGCAGGCGGGCAGCGGTTCGGGGCACGAGAAGACGAACACCGTGCGGCGGCGCGCGTGCACCGGCAGCGCGATGCCCGCCTGCGCGGCCACCGGACGCGACCACGCACCGGCGGCGATCACCGCATGGCCGCAGGCGATGCGGGTGCCATCGGACAGGCGCAGCGCGTTCACGCGGCGGGTGTCGCCGTCGCCCGCGAGCTCGAACCCCGACACCTCGCCGCGCACCAGCCGCGCGCCCTGGGCGCGGGCGCGGCGCAGCACCGCGGCGTGCAGCGCCGGTCCGTCGAACCAGCCCTCGACGCCTTCGCCGAGCGCGCCGAGCTCGAGGTCGGCGGTCGCCAGCCACGGAAAGCGCGTCGCCATCGCCTCGGGCGCGAGCAGCTCGATCGGCGCACCGTGTGCGCGCTGCACGGCGTTCTGGGCACGCAGCGCGGCGGCCTGCGGCGGCGTCGCGAGATACAGGTAACCCGGCGTCTGCAGTCCGAGCTCGGGCCGGTCTCCGTCCACCTCGAGGCGCTCGGCGGCGTCGCGAAGGAAGGCCAGCCCGAACTGCGACATCCGGATGTTCGCCGGGCTGGAGAACTGCTGGCGGATCGAGCTCGCCGAGCGCTGCGACGAGGCCTGCGCGAAGCCCGCGTCGCGCTCGACGATCGCGACCGACAGCGTCGGGTCGAGTCGGGTGAGCCAGTAGGCGACCGAGGCACCCGCGATCCCGGCACCGACGATCGCGACGTCGACCGAACGCCCGTCCGCCGGATCCCGACCCGAACCGCCCGAACCGCCCGAACCGCCCCCGGCGCTCATGCCCGCCCCGCGGCCAGCCGCTCGGCGATCG
>RPRK01000372.1 GCA_003818495.1 Burkholderiales bacterium | reverse complement strand
TTTATTACCACTTGCGGTGGATTGATGAGTTAAACTCATTTGCCATGTCACATTACCAATAGTTGAAAGACTTTGCCTATCTATTATAAAGATTGAATTGTTTTTATATGCTAATGAACCCCAAGTTCCAGAGCCGCCAGGAGTATGTAAATTATATGGTGTTCCAGCAATTGCAGTACATAATTGATTAAAGCGTTCAATCGTATTATTAGTACTATTTAGAATTAATAATTCTTGTCGATCAGTATCATATGCTAATCCAATTCTACTATCTGCTGGATTAGAAAAAACTGCAGCACCACTCATAATAGTACCCCAAGTAGTACCTAAGGTAATATTGGCACCTGGATTGGCTTCATTAGTCATTAGTGCAATAAATGCACTTAAAGATCCATAATAAATAGTTCTCGTTGCCAATGCTCCTGTTAAAATATAAAGTCTATCATTAGTCTCATCAGCAGTAATACCATAAATTCCGACAAATCCAGCATTAATTATTCTTGCAGCTTTATAATCGGCATCTATAACATCTGTTAATTTTAAATCTATTCTATATAAGTCTACTTGAGTAGCAGTAACATTATAATCTGCAATCCATACGTATCTATTAGCTTCAACATACATATCTACTGGAGTTGCTAATGTATTACGCAACACACCTGGTACTATATTTGAGTGTCCACTAAAAATTTCTGAAACTTGATTTTCTGCCCACAAAGAATTTACCCAAGCACGTTTAGCAATATATTGGCCTTCACTAGTTCCAGTACTTATTATTTCTAATACATTACCTTCTTTAGATGTAGTAATACCATATGCTTGATATGCCATTGTAAAATCTATAAAACTTGAAGATTCAAAACGTCCAGATATACTTACTAAATTACAGCCTAAATCTCCTGGACCTACCAAACCTAAATCTTTAGTAATATTAATATAATAAATAAATCGATTATCTAATCCTCCGTCATTCATAGTAATCCATACATCATTACCATTTTTATGAATACCGCAGTGAACTTCATCATTCCCTCGAATAATATATTCTAAACCAGTTACAGGAAATAGCCAACTGGAACCAAAACTACCACCAGCCATTCCACCACGGTTTATTCCTTGTAGTATCATAGGTGCTGGATCACTAACATCATCTCTACAAAGCATTACATAAGTATCAGTATCCCAAATACAAATGTCATTGGCAAAATAATTTGTAGTAACGTTTCCCCAAGCACTATTATCATAAGTATTAGTACCATTAGTTGCAGGATCAAGAGTTAATGTACCACCAGGAACAACACTTTTTAATCCCAATGTCCCATTAGTATTAATAGTAAAAGCACCAACACCAGAAATATTAGTTGTGGCTCCATTTCCACAAGCAACAATTAATAGTAAATTATTTGTTTCATCAACTTCAATACCAGTAAGAGCAGCGGTAGAAGGCGCACCTTGTTTATTAATCCACCATCGATTTTTAACAATAACTTTACCATCAGATAAAGAACTATCTAATTGAATAATCTCTCCAGCCCCAACATCACAAGTTCCTTTGTTAGTTAAAAGCCAATAACAATCTCTAGTTGAATCATAAGCTGATATAGCATTTTTGTTTATTTGACCAACACCAGTAAGATCATAGCGATCTATAAGTTCCATTTTATAATATTGTTTTGCTGGTCTTGCATAACCTTGTTTATATTTAAGTCCCAATAAAGAGTCTGAAGATTCTATCCAGTTTTGATTAAAATCATTTTTATCCATTACGTCAGCTTCAGTTGCTGCAGCATTAATATTGTTAGTGTCTTTAAAGAGTTCAACCATATAGTCTGAGGCTAATGATTGTCTACCTGTGATAATTGAAGTTTCTATTATAAGATCAGCAATTTTATTTTCAGCATTTTCAATTCTTTCTTGAAGTATTTCAGTTTGCTGTAATAAACCAGAATTAAAGTTTTCTATATAAGCTTTAACATTTCCTCTAGTAGGTATTGCTTCTTGATCTGTATTAAGATCATCATTATCAACAACATGAAAACCATCAATCATATCAGCATTTAAGTTTGGATTTAAAGTGGTTGAAGCAATTGAAAATGGAGCAGTACCAGTTAATATAGTAGAAATTAAAACTGTTGCAGAAAAAGTATTGTCAAAAATAATTGGAGTAGTATGATCAAAGTGAATGCTTTTGATAGTACCGTCAGGTAAAGTAAAAGCCAACATTGCATCAATTTTATCTTTATTAAATTCGGTATTCTCCATCAATTTATTAATATCATCAGCATACTTGATATTAACATTGTCTCTTTCTGGAATTATATTAAATGGCATGTGTTATCTCCCTTATTCGCCTGGTCGTCTTATTCTAAGTAGTGCTGATTCACCTAAAAATTCTACAGCTGGAATTATATTATGTTCATCATCTTCTGTTGCATCCCATTTGACGTGGGCATAAATTTTATAAACACCAGGAATTGGTATATCAGTGCTTTTGATAGTATATGTAATTACATTGGTTGTTTGAGCTTTTAGTGTTCCGATCCAAGTTGCTTCGGTAATTGGTGTTTCAACTGTGCCGATGTTTTCTGGATATATGACATGAAGTAAAAAGTCATTAGCTGTACTTATATCTGATTTAACATCAACAAGTAATTCGACTTCATTAGAACCGACATATAAACTATAATCTTCAAAATAATTAGATATAGTATCAAAAATAGTTACGGACATTTTATTTTCCTATTTTACTGACAATTTTTATTTGTGTATCTATTCTTGATTTTATTTTAATTTGTTTCATTATTATACTCTGATTAAAAAGATAAACTGCAGTTATTTTAAAAATAAATCTAAAATAACTGCAGATTTAATACTAAAGATTAAGCAGTAACAGTCACATCACAAGTATCAGTAAAAGAACCATCAACAGTAGTTACAGTAATTGTACAAGTTCCGGCCGCAACACCAGTAACAACTCCACCGATAACAGTAGCAACCAATTCATCATCACTTGCCCAGGTAACACTAAGATTACTT
>RPRK01000371.1 GCA_003818495.1 Burkholderiales bacterium | reverse complement strand
TCGAGGGCAAGGCCATCCAGCTGCACCCGCTGGTCTGCGCCGCGTTCAACGCCGACTTCGACGGCGACCAGATGGCCGTCCACGTGCCGCTGTCGCTGGAAGCCCAGCTCGAGGCGCGCGCGCTGATGCTCGCGTCGAACAACGTGCTGTTCCCGTCGAACGGCGAGCCGTCGATCGTCCCGTCGCAGGACATCGTGCTCGGCCTGTACTACACGACGCGCGAGAAGACGAACGCGAAGGGCGAAGGCATGCTCTTCTCGAACGTCACCGAGGTGCTGCGCGCCTATGACAACCGCGAGGTCGAGCTCGGCACCAAGATCACGGTCCGCCTGCACGAGTACGACCGCAACCGCGAGACCGGCGAGAGCACGCCGCGCCTGATCCGCGCCCAGACCACGGTCGGCCGCGCGATCCTGTCCGAGATCCTCCCGAAGGGCCTGCCGTTCGAGTTCATCAACAAGGCGCTGAAGAAGAAGGAGATCTCGCGGCTGATCAACGCGTCGTTCCGGCGCTGCGGCCTGCGCGACACGGTGATCTTCGCCGACCAGCTGATGCAGAACGGCTTCCGGCTCGCCACGCGCGCCGGCATCTCGATCGCCATCAACGACATGTCGGTGCCGACGCAGAAGGTGACCCTGCTGGCCGCGGCCGAGGCCGAGGTCAAGGAGATCCAGCAGCAGTACGTGTCGGGTCTCGTGACCGACGGCGAGCGCTACAACAAGGTGGTCGACATCTGGTCGAAGACCGGCGACGAAGTCGGCAAGGCCATGATGGACCAGCTCAAGACCGAGCAGGTCGTCGACCGCCACGGCAACACGGTGTCGCAGGAGTCGTTCAACGCCATCTACATGATGGCCGACTCGGGCGCCCGCGGCTCGGCCGCGCAGATCCGCCAGTTGGCGGGGATGCGGGGCCTGATGGCCAAGCCGGACGGCTCGATCATCGAGACGCCCATCACGGCCAACTTCCGTGAAGGCCTGAACGTCCTGCAGTACTTCATCTCGACGCACGGCGCCCGCAAGGGTCTGGCCGACACGGCGCTGAAGACCGCGAACTCGGGCTACCTGACGCGTCGACTGGTCGACGTGACGCAGGACCTGGTGGTGGTCGAGGACGACTGCGGCACGACCAACGGCGTCGCGATGCGGGCGCTGGTCGAGGGCGGCGAAGTCATCGAGGCGCTGCGCGACCGGATCCTCGGCCGCGTGGCGACCGTCGACGTCGTCGACCCCGAGTCGCAGGTGACCCTGTACGAGGCGGGCACCATGCTCGACGAGGACATGGTCGACGACATCGAGCGCCGCGGCATCGACGAGGTGCGCGTGCGCACCCCGCTGACCTGCGACACGCGCTACGGCCTGTGCGCCAAGTGCTACGGCCGCGACCTCGGCCGCGGCGTGCTGGTGAACTCCGGCGAGGCGGTCGGCGTGATCGCCGCCCAGTCGATCGGCGAGCCCGGCACCCAGCTGACGATGCGGACCTTCCACATCGGCGGTGCGGCGTCGCGCGCGGCGGTCGCCAGCTCCATCGAGGCGAAGTCGAACGGCACGGTGCGCTTCACCGCCACCATGCGCTACGTCACCAACGCCAAGGGCGAGCCCGTGGTCATCACCCGCTCCGGCGAAGTGCTGATCCAGGACGACAACGGCCGCGAGCGCGAGCGTCACAAGGTGCCGTACGGCGCGATCCTGCAGGCCGGCGACGGCAAGCAGGTCCGGGCCGGCACGATCCTCGCCACCTGGGATGCGCTGACCCGTCCGATCATCACCGAGTACGCCGGCACCGTCCGCTTCGAGAACGTCGAGGAAGGCGTGACCGTCGCCAAGCAGATCGACGACGTCACCGGCCTGTCCACGCTGGTGGTCATCGACGCCAAGCGGCGCGGCTCGTCGGCCAAGGCGATCGCCCGGCCGCAGGTCAAGCTGATCGATGGCAGCGGCCAGGAAGCCAAGATCGCCGGCACCGACCACGCGGTCACGATCTCGTTCCCGGTGGGCGCGCTGATCACCGTCCGCGACGGTCAGACCGTGGCGGTCGGCGAGGTGCTCGCCCGGATCCCGCAGGAATCCCAGAAGAACCGGGACATCACCGGCGGTCTGCCGCGCGTGGCCGAGCTGTTCGAGGCGCGTGCGCCGAAGGACGCCGGCATGCTCGCGGAGGTCACCGGCACGGTGTCGTTCGGCAAGGACACGAAGGGCAAGCAGCGTCTGGTCATCACCGACATGGACGGCAACCCCAACGAGTTCCTGATCCCGAAGGACAAGAACGTGCTGGTCCACGACGGCCAGGTGGTGAACAAGGGCGAGCTGATCGTCGACGGTCCGGCCGATCCGCACGACATCCTGCGTCTGCTCGGCATCGAGGCGCTCGCGCGCTACATCGTCGACGAGGTCCAGGACGTCTACCGTCTGCAGGGCGTGAAGATCAACGACAAGCACATCGAGGTGATCGTTCGCCAGATGCTGCGTCGCGTGCAGGTGGCGGTGCCGGGCGACTGCCCGTTCATCGTCGGCGAGCAGGTCGAGCGCTCGGAGATCCTGGACGAGAACGACAAGGCGATCGCGGCGGGCAAGCTGCCGGCGACCTACGAGAACATCCTGCTGGGCATCACCAAGGCGTCGCTGTCCACCGACTCGTTCATCTCGGCGGCCTCCTTCCAGGAGACCACCCGGGTGCTGACCGAGGCGGCGATCATGGGCAAGAAGGACGACCTGCGTGGCCTGAAGGAGAACGTGATCGTCGGCCGACTGATTCCGGCAGGCACCGGTCTCGCCTACCATCGCGCCCGTCGCGAGAAGGAGAACGCGGAGGCGCAGGAGCAGCAGGCGCTGGCCGCGGCCGAGGCACTGTTCGCCCAGCCGACCGCGCTGGACGCTCAGCAGGCCGAAGCCGAGGCACAGGCCGCGGGCGAAGAGGGCGGCGCGAGCTGACCTCGACGTCGAACCTTCGACAGGAAAACGCCCGGCGACGCCGGGCGTTTTTTTTGATGCCCGGCGATGCCGGGCGTTTTTCGATGCCCGGCGATGCCGGGCGTTTT
>RPRK01000370.1 GCA_003818495.1 Burkholderiales bacterium | reverse complement strand
CTCGTGACCGACGAGGCCTCCGCGATCGAGGCGACGGGCCGTACCCCGCTGCTCGTTCAGGGCAGTCGTGGCAACTTCAAGGTGACGACGATGGACGATCTGCATGCCATGAGGGCGCGTCTCGGGGCCAGCCCGCCGTCGCCCGACGAGGGTCCGCCCTGGCGGATCGGGCAGGGCTGGGACGTCCACGCGCTCGTGCCCGGCCGGCCGCTGGTCATCGGTGGCACGACGGTGCCGCATCACTCGGGGCTGCTCGGGCATTCGGACGCCGACGTGCTGCTCCACGCGATCACCGATGCCCTGCTCGGTGCTGCCGGGCTGGGCGACATCGGCCGACACTTTCCCGACACCGATCCGCGCTTCGCGGGCGCCGACAGCCGCGTGCTGCTGCGCGAGTCGCTCGTCCGCGTGCGGGCGGCCGGCTGGGTGCCGGTCAACCTCGACTGCACCGTGATCGCGCAGGCCCCCCGGCTCGCGCCGCATGTGCCGGCGATGGTCGAGGCGATCGCCGCCGATCTCGGCCTGCCGCAGTCCGACGTCAACGTGAAGGCCAAGACCGCCGAACGGCTGGGCTATGCGGGCCGGGGCGAGGGCATTTCGGCCCAGGCGGTGGTGATGCTCAGGCGCGCGCGCTGACCGAGCGGCCCGCCCGGGCGGGCGTGCTTCGCCGCCGGCACTCAGGCGTGGCCATCGCTCAGCCGCACCCGGGCGAGGAGCCCGCCGTCCGCGGGCAGCTCGAGCCGCAGCTCTCCGGCGTGCCGGCGCGCGAGCCGCGCGACGATCGCCAGCCCCAGCCCGGATCCGCCGTGGCGGTTGCGCTCGGTGTCGAGGCGGGTGAACGGACGGGTCAGCCGCTCGAGCTGGTCCGGCGGCACCCCGGGGCCCCGATCGCGCACGGTCAGCTCGATGCCGCGCCCGACCCGCCGGGCGGCGATCTCGACCCGGGCCCTGCCGTCGGCTCCCGCGCCGTAGCGTCGTGCGTTCTCGACCAGGTTCGCGACGATGCGTTCGAGCGCCGTCGGCGTGCCGATCCAGCTGACGTCCGGCACCACGGTCGCGACGACGTCGAGCGTTGCCGAATCGGGGCCGTTCCGGAAGCCGTCGAGCACCGACTCCAGGGTGTCGCCGACGTCGACCCGCTCGGTCTGTCTCGCCGACGCGGGCTGCGCGAATTCGCCGAACTGCCGGATGATCGCGTCGATCCGGTCGATCTCGTCCGCCATCGAGTCGCGCGTGGCCGTGTCCACCGGCGACATCTCGATCTCCATGCGCAGGCGGGTGAGCGGCGTCCGGATGTCGTGAGAGATGCCGGCGAGCGCCTCGGCGCGATCCTGCTCGAGCGCCGCCAGGTCGGCGGCCATCCGGTTGAAGCGCCGGTTGACCGCGGCCAGCTCGGTGGGAGCGTCCTCGCGCAGCGGCGTGGGCGGCTCGCCGCGTGCGAGCCGCTCGAACGCCCGCGCGAGGTCGGCCAGCGGGCGGTTGACCACGCGGCTGATCAGCAGCGCACCCGCCGTGGCGAGCCCGACCGCGATGCCGATCCAGCCGATCCAGTTCCGATTGGTCTGTCGCTCGATACGTGCGGGATCGAGCAGCATCCAATAGGGATCGTCGTCGATCTCGAACCGGATCCACAGTCCGGCATCGTTGTTGACCGAGGCGGCCAGCCGAGTCTCCGGGCCGAGCAGTTCGCGCAGCTTGGCCTCGAACGGTGCCCCGAATCGCTCGTCGGGCCAGGCGCCGGCCCGGTCGGTCGGTTCGGCCGGCAGGACCTGGATGCCCTCGTTGCGCGCCAGGGCGCCGAGCAGGTCGATCCGAGCGGTGCCGGAGGCGCTCACCAGCCCGGCGCGCGTCAGGTTGACGATCGACGCGATCTCCCAGGCAAACCGCTCCGCCCGGGGCTGGAGTTCGGCGGCACGGAACAGCTGCAGCCAGGCCAGCAGGCTCGCCGCCACCACCACCGCGATCAGCAGGAAGGTCCGCCAGAACAGCGACAGACGAACCGGGAGCGGTCCCACGGCCTCAGTCGGGCACGAACACGTAGCCCACGCCCCAGACGGTCTGGATGTAGCGCGGATTCGCGGGGTCGGTCTCCAGCAGCTTGCGCAGCCGCGAGACCTGCACGTCGAGACTGCGGTCGAAGGCGCCGTACTCCCGCCCGCGCGCCAGGACCATCAGCTTCTCGCGCGACAGCGGGGAGCGGGGATGGCGGGCGAGCACCTTGAGCAGCGAGAACTCGCCGCTGGTCAGCGGCACGGGCTGGCCGTCGCGGGTCAGCGTGCGCATCGCCGCGTCGAAGACGAACGGCCCGAAGCGGACTTCGCCCAGGTCCGTCGCCGGTGCGCCCGGCGCGTCCGGCGCAGGCTGGCGGCGCAGCACCGCATTGATCCGTGCCAGCAGTTCGCGCGGGTTGAACGGCTTGGGCAGGTAGTCGTCCGCACCCATCTCGAGGCCCACGATCCGGTCGATGTCGTCGCCCTTGGCGGTCAGCATGATGACCGGTGTCCGGTCGTTCGCGCCGCGAAGACGGCGGATGATCGACAGGCCATCCTCGCCGGGCAGCATCAGGTCGAGGATGATCAGGTCCCAGGGCTCGCGCTGCAGCAGCCGGTTCATCGACGGGCCGTCGGCCGCGAGCGCGACCTCGAACTGCTGCCCGGTCAGGTAGCGGTGGAGGAGGTCGCGCAGCTTCGGGTCGTCGTCGACCACCAGCAGACGCTTGGGCGAGGCGCTCATCGGTGGCGGGCGAGGGTGGGTGTGGCCGGATGATACGTCCCGCCCGAGGCGGGCGCAGCCGTGCGCCCGACCGCCGGTTACACCGCGTTGCAGGCATTACGGCGGCTGGGCCGGGGGCGCGCGCCGGGCGGCGACTAGAATCGGCGGGTCCTCTCCTCCCATGCCCACGAGGTGCCCGGGTGCTCCTGAGTCCGACCCGTCTGTCGATGCTCGTCTGCGCCGTCGCGATGTTCGTCGCGACCGGCGCCCACGCGCGCGGCGGCGGTGACGACCCCGAGCGGCAGGCGCGCCGGCAGGAGCTTCGGCAGCAGCTCGAGGCCGAGCGCGAGCGCTG
>RPRK01000369.1 GCA_003818495.1 Burkholderiales bacterium | reverse complement strand
TTGACAAAGTCCTTGTATATCCTGCCGCCCTCGGTGTCCTTGTCCGTCTGCCCCTCATAGGCCCATTTCATCGATTTCGGGATGGCCTTGAGGATGGCGAGCGACAATCCCTTCTGCTGCGCTTCGGGCAGGTTCAACCCCAGGGAATTTATCTGGGCGGTCATGGTATCGCGCAGCGCGTTCGACGGGATGAAATTGAGCGACAACTGCGTCCGCACCAGGGCGAGATACCGCTGGACCGGCATGACGTATTTATTGAGCGTTTCCACGATGGCGTTGCCGGCGTCGCTCCCGATATTGCCCATGGCCCGCATGAGCGGTTCGTCCTTGATGAGCATCTGCATCGGTTTTCCCTCGACCTTGAAATTGATCGGCAGGCCGTATCTCTGCATGTCGCTCATCGCGAACTTTGTTTTTAAAACATCCTTGAATTCTCCCGTGTCATCGTCCCACTGTTTCGTGATCGCCACCGGTTCCGTGACGATCAGGTCGTTTTTAAACTCCTTTGCAAATTTGTACAGGGATTGGATTACCTTGTTTTTTTCTCCTCTGATCGCTTTTTCCATGGAATCCTCGGCCAGGTGGGCCAGGATATTCTGTGCCCTGGTCGTGCGGCCCTTGCGCATGAAAAATTCACGGCGCGAGACATTATATCCCTTGCCCGTTCGGGGAAGCTCTTTTTCTTTTGTTCCGTCTTTCGCGGCTATCCCTTTGAGCGGCACATAGTTTTTGAACTCTTTCAACAGCGTATCGCGCTGGTCAGCGGTTATGAGTTCGTCCTCGACCATCATATCGAGTCGCGCGCGGTTCCACTCCTGCACGATCCCGGATATCCGTTCCAGCGCGTCCCTGGTCCCGTTTTTTTCGGCGTTTTCAATGATCCGGCCGGCCTGTTCGTCGCTCATTCCGGAAGGCGGTATGCCCTTCTCGACCATGTCGGGCCGGCGTTCGGCCACCACGGCGTTGGCCTCCGGCGCGTGCTTCGCGTACAGGTAATCGTCGATCTGCTCCACGGTAAGGTTGTTTTTAACGGCGATGTCTGCGATCCGGTCGATGTGCTCCTTCTGGAATGTGTCGACCTTGTCCGTGATCTTGGAATTGATGATGTCGTTCTTGACATAGGCGTTCATTTCGTCGGGGAGCGGTTTTCCCGTCGTTTTTTCCGCGGTTTCCATGATCCGGCGGAGCCGGTAATACCGGTCGGTCACCACGCGCCGCATGGCCTCCCGCTTCGTTTCGTCGTCGATGTCCAGGTTCACGCTGCCGGGAGTCACCGATTTTTCCGTTGGGGCGGCCGATCCGGTCGCCCGTTCCCCTTCCTCTTCAATCGGCCGCTTGAATCTGATTCCCTCCCCGGAAATCTTACGAAGGATTCTGAACAAATCCTCATTGGCGCTATCCATATCTCCGCGACCCTTTAGTCGTTGGTCTTCCGCAAGCGCCTCTTCATAAGCAGAAATTGCATCGGACAATTCCGGAGAATTACTGTCTTCCGAAATTCCTTTTGCCTGTTCAAACACGTCCTGTTCGGTTAAATCAACCCCATCCTCAAAATCGTTCAGCAGTTTCTTTATATCTTTGCGATAGGAATTCCCCTCCTCCTGCGGTCTCAAAAACCGCACCCCCTCCCCCGCCTTCACCGTTCCTTTCGGCGCGATCCGGTCGGCAAGCTGCCCCACGGCGCGAGACACTTCATCCGGCGTCTTCGCCCTGAACTGCGTTCCGGTCTTCTTGTGCGTAAACAGATACTCCGGCCCGCCCTGGGCCGGGACCTGTCCTGAAAAATCAAGTCCGTAGTCCTGCGCCACCGCCTTCGCCGACTCCAAATCGTAAATTCGTTGGGGCGACCGATCCGGTCGCCCCCGGTTTAGTCGCCCGGTTTCTTCGAGAGTCGTCCCCTCCTCCCCGACCGTCACCTTCTTCATCTTCTTCACCATGCTCCGCAGCACGTCGTCCTGCTTTTCCTTCACCACGCCGATGCGCACAAGCGCGGCGCGGAACAGGTTGTAAATCCTGGTCGGCAGGCTGGAACGGTCGTTTTTGATAAGGTAACGGTGCAGGTTATGGGCGGTCCACTCCTCGAACAGCAGATCGTCCCCGCGGTTCCCGGCATTCTCAATATCTTTTTTGTACGCCGAGCGGATCGATTCGAGGTCCGTGTCTTTGCGGGTCTTGGCCGCGCCATACATCTGGCGCATGGAATTCAATACCGCGGGGCTGTTGGCGAAAACGAGGCGCTGGCCGATATGGCCGGGGATTTCATGGTACAACGCCTCGGCGTATTTCTCGACCGGAAGGTTTTCGTTGACATGCACCTCAACGATCTTGCTTTCCGGGTTGTACCAGACCGCGGCCTCCCACGCGCCTTCATCGCCGAGCAGTTGTTTCGCGTTGGCCGGGGGTTCTTTCGCGGTCGTGACGGTGATTGTTTTCGCGAGGGATTTGTGGAGTTTGCTTTTCGCCCGTTTTGCTTGTTCGTCAAGCGCAAATTTCACCAGCGAATCGAACTGCCGCGATGGCGCGACGTTTTTCTCAATCTCCGCCGGGGCGGCCGGTCCGGTCGCCCGCTCCGTTGTTACTTCTTGTCTTGCGGCCGGTTCAGCCGTTCCTGCTGATACCGTTCGTCCGCTTCCCGCCTCTGTTGTTTCGCCGCCGCTGATTTCGTTGCGTATTCTCTCTGCTGTTGCGGGGTCAAGGTCGCCCTGGTTTCTGAGAATGTCAACATAGGTGCCTGCCTGTTTTTTGGAGAATTCGGTTAAATACTTTTTCTTGCCCGTTTCCGTGGCCTTAATATAAGTATAATCCTTTTCCGTTCCATTGTCAATAGCGATCTGGTTTCGCCCGTTGTCTTTGGCGATATAGGCGGCCACGTCGGAAGCCAGGCGCCGCTGGTTACGCTCATCAACCCTGTGTCCGCGACCGATCCCTATTGAAAGAGTGAACGGACTGCCATCCGGAAGTTTAAGGTTTTCAACGACATCCGACTGGACGGCTTTTATCTTTTCCTTCATTTCCGGAGTGAACTCGGTCCCGAAATCGACAAAGAACTCCTCGCCGCCCTCCCTGCCGATGAAAGTGTCGGGAAACTGTTTTTTAATGGCCAGACCG
>RPRK01000368.1 GCA_003818495.1 Burkholderiales bacterium | reverse complement strand
GAACAGCCGTGCCCACGAGACCGAGGCCGACCGCATCGGCGTCGAGCTGGCCGCCCGCTCCGGCTACGATCCGCGCGCCGCGATCTCGCTGTGGCAGAAGATGGCGAAGGCCTCGGGGGGCGGCGGGCCGCCGCAGTGGCTGAGCACCCATCCGTCGGCCACCTCGCGCCAGCAGGACCTTGCCGCCTACGCCGCCCGGGTCATGCCGCTGTACGAGCAGGCGAGGAAGTGAGCCGGCGCCGGGGCCCGGCGGGCGGCGGGGTGGCATAATCCCGCGGTTAGACACCCGACGATGCCATGCACGCCCGCACGCTCTACGACAAGCTCTGGGACGCCCACGTCGTCCATCAGGAAGACGATGGGACCTGTCTCGTCTACATCGACCGCCACCTCGTCCACGAGGTCACCAGCCCGCAGGCCTTCGAGGGCCTGAAGCTGGCCGGCCGCACGCCGTGGCGGATCTCGGCCAACCTCGCGGTGGTCGACCACAACGTGCCGACGACCGACCGCAAGGCCGGCATCGCCGACCCGATCGCCCGCCTGCAGGTCGAGACGCTCGATGCGAACGCACGCGAGCACAAGATCGTCTACTTCGACATCGACGACCGCCGCCAGGGGATCGTCCATGTGATCGGCCCCGAGCAGGGCGCGACGCTGCCCGGCATGACCGTGGTCTGCGGCGACTCGCACACCTCCACCCACGGCGCGTTCGCCTGCCTGGCGTGGGGCATCGGCACCTCCGAGGTCGAGCTCGCGCTGGCCGCGCAGTGCCTGACTGCGAAGAAGGCCCGCAACATGCGCGTGACCGTCGAGGGCGCGCTGCCGCGCGGCGTCACCGCCAAGGACATCGTCCTGGCCGTGATCGGCCGCATCGGCACCGCCGGCGGCACCGGCTTCGCGATCGAGTTCGCCGGCAGCACCATCCGCTCGCTGAGCATGGAAGGGCGGATGACGATCTGCAACATGGCCATCGAGGCCGGCGCGCGCTCGGGCATGGTCGCGGTCGACGAGGTCACGCTGCAGTACCTCAAGGGCCGGCCGATGTCGCCGACCGGTCCCGACTGGGACCGTGCCGTGGCCCTGTGGAAGACGCTGCGCACCGACGAGGGCGCGAAGTTCGACAGCGAGATCCGGATCGATGCGTCGACGCTGACCCCGCACGTCACCTGGGGCACCTCGCCCGAGATGGTCGCCTCGATCGAGGACCGCGTGCCGGATCCCGACAAGGAAAAGGACGCCACCCGTCGCGAGGGCATGGAGCGAGCGCTGGTGTACATGGGCCTCACGCCCAACACCCCGCTCTCCGAGGTGAAGATCGACAAGGTCTTCATCGGCTCGTGCACCAACTCGCGGATCGAGGACCTGCGCCAGGCGGCTGCGGTCGTGCGCGGGCGCCGTCGCGCGGCCAACGTCAAGCTCGCGATGGTCGTGCCGGGCTCGGGACTCGTGAAGGCCCAGGCCGAGGCCGAGGGGCTCGACAAGATCTTCCTCGCCGCGGGATTCGAATGGCGCGAGCCCGGCTGCTCGATGTGCCTGGCGATGAACGCCGACAAGCTCGAGCCCGGCGAGCGCTGCGCCTCCACCAGCAACCGCAATTTCGAGGGCCGGCAGGGCGCCGGCGGCCGCACGCACCTGGTCAGCCCGGCGATGGCCGCCGCAGCCGGCGTGTTCGGCCACTTCGTCGACGTGCGCCGCCTCTGAGACCGACCCCGAGACCGACATGGAACCCTTCACCCTCCATCGCGGCCTGGTCGCTCCGCTCGACCGCGCCAACGTCGATACCGACGCGATCATCCCCAAGCAGTTCCTGAAGTCGATCAAGCGGACCGGATTCGGCCCGAACCTGTTCGACGAATGGCGCTACCTCGACCGGGGCGAGCCCGGCATGGACAACACGCGCCGTCCGCTGAACCCGGACTTCGCGCTGAACCAGCCCCGCTTCAAGGGCGCCTCGATCCTGATCGCCCGCAAGAACTTCGGCTGCGGCTCCTCGCGCGAGCACGCGCCGTGGGCGCTGCAGGACTACGGCTTCCGGGCGATCCTCGCGCCGAGCTACGCCGACATCTTCTTCAACAACTGCTTCAAGAACGGCGTGCTGCCGGTCCGGCTGCAGGAGTCCGAGGTCGATCGACTGTTCCACGAGGTCGCCGCGTTCCCGGGCTTCGAGCTGGTCATCGACCTGCCCAACCAGGTCGTGCGTTCGGTCGACGGGTCGCTCGTCTATGCCTTCGAGGTCGAGGCGTTCCGCAAGGACTGCCTGCTCAACGGCTGGGACGACATCGGACTCGTGCTGCGCCACGCCGACAAGATCCGGGAGTTCGAGGCACGTCGCCTCGCCGAGCAGCCCTGGCTGGGCAAGTCCCTCGGGGCCTGAACGCGCCGGGCCCCGCGGCCCGTCGCCACGCACCTGCGCCGTCCGGGCCGAGCCCGGCGCGCCGCCACGACACCAGACACACGACAGGAAGGGAAGGGCATGGGCAAGAAGATCGCGGTACTGCCGGGTGACGGCATCGGTCCGGAAATCACCGCGCAGGCGGTCCGCGTCATCGACGCGCTCGGCCTCGGCATCTCGATGGCCGAGGCGCCGGTCGGCGGCGCCGGCTACGATGCCGCCGGCGACCCGCTGCCGGCCGCGACGCTCGCGCTGTGCGAAGCCTCGGACGCGATCCTCTTCGGTGCGGTCGGGGGCCCGAAGTACGACGCGCTGCCGCGCGCGATGCGGCCCGAGCAAGGGCTGCTGCGCCTGCGCAAGCACTTCGACCTGTACGCGAACCTGCGTCCGGCGATCGTCTACCCCGAACTCGCCCACGCCTCGTCGCTCAAGGCCGAGGTGGTCGCGGGCCTCGACCTGCTGATCCTGCGCGAGCTGACCGGCGACATCTACTTCGGCCAGCCCCGTGGCGTTCGCACCAACGAGGCGGGCGAGCGCGAGGGCTTCGACACGATGCGCTACACCGAGTCCGAGATCCGCCGGATCGCGAAGACCGCGTTCGAGGCGGCCCGCAAGCGTTCGCGGCGGGTGTGCTCGGTCGACAAGGCCAACGTGCTGGAAACCACGCAGTTCTGGCGCGACGTGGTGATCGACGTCCACAAGGACTTCACCGACATCG
>RPRK01000367.1 GCA_003818495.1 Burkholderiales bacterium | reverse complement strand
GCTCGTGCTGCTCGCATCGGTCGTGCGCGAGGGGCTCGCCGGGCGCACGGGGCAGGTCGATGCGATCTGCTCGCCCCGGTCGTACCAGGAAGAGGCGGACGAGACGCTCGAGGCCCTCGCGAACGCCCCGGGCGCGACCTCGCGCCGAACGCCCGGCCCGGCAGCCCCGCCCGCCCAACCCGCTTCAGGAGCCGCACGATGATCGCAGCCGCCTATTTCGCACTGATGTCGGTCGTCCTGATCGGGATGGCGATCGCGGGGGTCCTGCCGGCCGCGATGTCGCTGCAGGCCATGGTGACCGCGGCCGGCCTGATCGGTCTGTTCGTCGCACTGTTCGCCAGCGGCGTTCACGTCGGCGCCGCCTTGCTGGCCATGGCCTTCACCTGTGGCATCGTGCTGACCGACCGGCCGTTCTGGCTGTTCGCCGGTGACGTGCTGTGGTCGCCGAGCACCAGCTTCGTGTTCGTCGCGGTGCCGCTGTTCCTGCTCATGGGCGAGCTCATGCTGCGGACGGGCCTGTCGGAGCGGCTCTACCGGGCGCTGGGCCTGTGGTTCGGGCGCCTGCCGGGCGGGCTGCTGCACACCAACATCGCCTCGTGCGCGGTCTTCTCGGCCGTGGCGGGCTCGAGCGTCGCCACCGCAGCGACCATGGGCTCGGTGGCGCTGCCGTACTTCGAGAAGAGCCGATACCCGCAGCGCCTGGTGCTCGGTTCGCTCGCTGCTGGCGGCGCGCTCGGCAACCTGATCCCGCCGGGCATCACCTTCATCATCTACGGACTGATCACCGAAACGTCGGTCGGGGACCTCTACCTCGCCGCGATCGGACCCTCGATCCTGGTGGTGATCGCCTTCACCGTCGTGATCCTGCACAAGAGCCGCGGTACCCGCAGCGCCGGCGGCGACGCCGAGCTGATCGGCATCCCGACCCGTGGCGAGCGGCTCGCGAGCCTGCTGGACCTGCTGCCGACGGGCCTCCTCATCCTGCTGGTGCTGGGCACGATCTACGCGGGCATCGCGACGCCGACCGAGTCGGCCGCGCTCGGCGTGGTCGGCGCGCTCTGCATGGCACTGGGCGCGCGGCGCCTGACGCTGCCGATCCTGCGGGAGTCGCTGGTGGCCACCGCCCGGGTCACGTCGATGATCGGTCTCATCCTGCTCGGCGCCTTCATGCTGAACTACGTGCTGTCCTCGGCGGGCATCACCCAGGCGCTGTCGTCGGCCCTCGCGTCGCTGCCGCTGCCGCCCTGGGGCGTGATGCTGGCGATCATCGGCTTCTACCTGGCGATGGGGACCTTCATGGAGGGCATCTCCATGATCGTCACCACCGTGCCGCTGCTCTTCCCGGTGGTCGTCGCGCTGGGCTACGACCCGATCTGGTTCGGCGTCGTGGTCACGATGCTCGTCGAGATCGCGATGATCAGCCCGCCCGACGGCACCGTTCTCTACGTGCTGCAGGGCATGCGCAAGCGTCCCGGCCCGATCACCGACGTCTTCGCGGGCGTGCTGCCCTTCATGACCGCCTACATCGCCTGCGTGCTGGTGCTGCTGGTCGTCCCCGGCATCGCCACCTGGCTGCCCAATGCACTTCGCTGATCCGCGGATCGGCGGCTACTGGAAGAGGAATCGAACATGACCGTTGGAAAGTGGGCGTTCTGGGTTGACCGTGGAGGCACCTTCACCGACATCGTGGCGAAGCGTCCGGACGGGACGCTGACCACCCACAAGCTTCTCTCGGTGAGCCCGAGCCAGTACCGCGACGCGGCGGTCGCCGGCATCCGGCACCTGATGGGCCTCTCCGGGCACGAGCCGTTGCCGGCCGAGCAGGTCGAGGCGATCAAGATGGGAACCACCGTCGCCACGAATGCGCTGCTCGAGCGCCGCGGCGAGCCGACCGTGCTGCTGACGACCGCGGGGTTCCGGGATGCGCTTCGCATCGGATACCAGAACCGGCCGCGGATCTTCGATCGCCGCATCGAGCTTCCCGACCTGCTGTACCGCGAAGTGCTCGAGGTCGACGAGCGGATCGGTGCGACCGGTGAGGTGCTCCGGCCGCTCGATGAGGCGGGGGCGCGCCAGGCACTCGCGGAGTACGCCGAGCGCGGATTCCGGTCGGTCGCGATCGTCCTCATGCATGGCTACCGCTTCGGGGCGCACGAACGGGCGCTCGGCGAGATCGCGCGCCAGGCCGGCTTCACGCAGATCAGCCTGTCGTGCGAGACCTCGCCGCTGGTCAAGTTCGTGTCGCGTGGCGACACAACGGTCGTCGACGCCTACCTCTCGCCGGTGCTGCGGACCTATGTCGCACGTGTCGAGGAAGCCACCCGCGGGGTCGACCTGTATTTCATGCAGTCGAACGGTGGACTCACGCGTGCCGACCACTTCCACGGCAAGGACTCGATCCTGTCCGGACCGGCCGGCGGCATCGTCGGCATGGTCAGGACGACCGCCCGGGCCGGCTTCGATCGTGTCATCGGGTTCGACATGGGCGGAACGTCCACCGACGTATCGCATTACGCGGGCGAACTCGAGCGCGTCTTCGACACTCAGGTTGCGGGGGTCCGCGTACGTGCGCCGATGCTGTCCATCCACACCGTGGCTGCCGGTGGCGGCTCGGTGCTCACGTACGACCGAGGTCGATTCCGCGTCGGGCCGCATTCGGCCGGCGCCGATCCAGGCCCGACCTGCTACCGGCGCGGCGGGCCGCTGACCACGACGGATGCGAACGTGATGCTGGGCCGGATCCAGCCCGACTACTTCCCGAGGCTCTTCGGTCCGCAGGGCAACGAGCCCCTCGACGTTGCCGAGGTACGGCAGGCGTTCTCGACGATCGCGCTCCAGGTCGCCGCCGACACCGGCCGCGACTACCGGCCCGAAGATGTCGCCGAGGACTTCGTGCGCATCGCGGTGGACAACATGGCCAATGCGATCAAGCACATCTCCGTCGAGCGCGGCTACGACGTCACCGAGTACACGCTGTGCTGCTTCGGTGGCGCCGGCGGCCAGCACGCCTGCGCGGTGGCCGACGCGCTCGGCATGACGCGGGTGTTCATCCATCCGCTCGCCGGCGTGCTCTCGGCGTACGGCATGGGTCTCGCCGACGTGCGCGCGCTGCG
>RPRK01000366.1 GCA_003818495.1 Burkholderiales bacterium | reverse complement strand
CGACGGGTGACGTCCGGCCGCAGGCCGGACGTCAGGGGCAAGCTGTTTGAGGTCGCCCGCAGGGCGGCCGAGTTCTTGCCCCGGCCCGTCGGGCGCCTGCGTGAGACGGGGACCCCGGGCGCAGCCCGGGGTGCGGGCCTCGGAGGAAGCAACGGCCTGAAGGGCAGCGACGCCGCGCGCCCACCGTCGAATCGACGACAGCACCAGAACATCAGAACCCCAAAACTCCACCGTCCCCCACGCTTCGACTCGCCCGCTTGCGTTCCCGCCCCGCCCGACTACCATCGGCCGAAAGAGGGGACAGCCGTCATGAACGTCGCAGCCAGCCTGCTGAAGCGCGCGCGCAGCGCGCCCGAACGGCCCGCGCTCACCGCGCGAGGACAGACCTGGTCGTACGGTGCGCTCGCCGATCGCGCCGCGCGCCTCGGCGGCGGACTGCGCGCCGATCACGGCCTGGCCGCGGGCGACCGGGTGGTGCTGTGCATGGAGAACCGGCCGGAGTTCCTCGAAGCGCTGTTCGGCTGCTGGATCGGCGGACTGGTGGCCGTGCCGGTGAACGCGAAGCTGCATCCGCGCGAGGTCGCCCATATCGTGCGCGACGCCGGGGCCGCCGCCGTGCTGACCAGCGAGGCACTGTTCGAGGGCATCGTCGAGGCGCTCCGCGAGGACAGCGCATCGGCGCCGTCGGTCGTGGTGGCCGGCAGTGCCGGCTGGGACCGGCTGCTCGCTGCCGCACCGGCCCGCTGCGCCGAGGTGGCCGCCGGCGACCTCGCCTGGCTGTTCTACACCAGCGGCACGACCGGCCGGCCCAAGGGCGCGATGCTGACCCATCGCAACCTGACGTTCATGAGCCTCGCCTATGCGGCCGACATCGAGCATGTCTCGCCGGGCGACGTGAAGCTCCACGCCGCGCCGCTGTCGCACGGTTCCGGACTCTACGCGCTGCCGCACCTGTTCGCGGGCGGGCACCAGGTGGTGCTGCCCGGCTTCGAGCCGCAGGACGTGCTCGAGGCCTTCGAGCGCCATGCGAACGTGACGATGTTCGCCGCGCCCACGATGGTGACGCGGCTGGTGCAGGCGGCGGGCGCGCAGCCGCTCGCACCGGGGTTGCGCACGCTCTACTACGGCGGCGGCCCGATGTACGTCAGCGACCTGAGGCGCGCTCTGGACGCGTTCGGTCCGCGGCTCTGGCAGCTCTTCGGGCAGGGCGAGAGTCCCATGACGATCACCGGGCTGTCGAAGGCCGATCACGAGGGCGATGGCGGCGCCGAGCACCTGGCGCGGCTCGCCTCCTGCGGCATCGCACGCACCGGGGTCGAGGTCCGCGTGGTCGACGGGGCGGGCCGCGACGTCCCGCCCGGCGAGACGGGCGAGGTGGTCACGCGCAGCGACTGCGTGATGGCGGGGTACTGGAACAATCCGCAGGCGACCGAGGCGGCGCTGCGCGAGGGCTGGCTCTGGAGCGGCGACGTCGGGTCGCTCGACGAGCGCGGCTACCTGACGCTGCGCGACCGCTCGAAGGACATGATCATCTCGGGCGGGACCAACATCTATCCGCGCGAGATCGAGGAGGTGCTGCTGCGCCACCCGGCGCTGCTCGAGTGCTCGGTGGTCGGACGGCCGCATCCCGACTGGGGCGAGGAGGTGATCGCCTTCGTCGTCCTGCGCGAGGGGCAGGCCGTCGAGGATCCGGTGCTCGAGGCACTGTGCCTCGAGCACATCGCGCGATTCAAGCGTCCGCGCGAGTACCGCCGCGTCGACGCGCTGCCCAAGAACAACTACGGCAAGGTCCTCAAGACCGAGCTGAGACGGCTGCTGTCGGAGGAGACACGTCATGCGTGAGGTCGTCATCGCAGGCATCGGTTCGACCCCGTTCGGCCGCCATGCCGGCACCCCGATCGAACAGCTCGCGGTCCGCGCCGCTGCCGAGGCACTGATCGACTCGGGCCTGCCGCGCGAGCGCATCGGCGCGGTCTACCTGGGCAACTTCGTCAGCGGGCCGCTCAACGGCAAGGAGGTGCTGGCGGGCATCGTCGCCGACCAGCTCGGCCTGCCGAACGTGCCGTGCACGAAGGTGGAGGGGGCCTGCGCGTCCGGCGGCATCGCCTTCCGCCATGCCTGGCTCGCGGTCGCCTCGGGGCAGTGCGACGCGGCGCTGGTGGTGGGGGTGGAGACGATGACCCATGCGCCCACCTCGCAGACCACCGCCGCGCTCAACTGCGCGATGGACAACACGAACGACGGCCCGAGCGGACTGACCTTTCCCGGCCTGTTCGGCCTGGCCTGGCGTCAGCATGCGCAGCGCCACGGCACGACGCGCGCGCAGGTCTCGGCGGTGGTCCGCAAGAACAAGGCCGCCGGCCTTCGCAACCCGCTCGCGCAGATGGGCGCCGACCTGACCGACGAGCAGATCGCCGCGTCCGCCGCGATCTGCGATCCGCTGCAGCTCTTCGACTGCTGCCCGACCAGCGACGGGGCGGCCGCGGTGGTGGTGGTCGCGCGAGACTGCGCGCGGGGGCTGCCGAGACTGCCCGTCGACGTGCTGGCCACGGTGCAGACGCGTGGCGCCTCGCGCATCGCGGGCCACCCCGACCTGTGCTCGTTCGATGCGACCGTGTCGGCGGCCCGCCAGGCCTTCGCGATGTCCGGTCTCGCACCCTCGGACGTCGACGTGGTCGAGCTTCACGACTGCTTCTCGATCGCCGAGATCATCGACGGCGAGGACCTCGGCCTGATGCCGCGGGGCCATGGCGGCGGCTGGGCCGCGGAAGGGCGGACCGGCATCGGCGGCGACGTGGCGATCAACCCGAGCGGCGGTCTGCTGGCCAAGGGCCATCCGGTGGGCGCGACCGGTGTCGGGCAGCTCTACGAGGTGGTGCGCCAGCTGCGCGGTGACCATCCGAACCCGGTGCCCGACGCTGCGATCGGCTTGACGCACAACCTCGGCGGCACGGGCGTCGCCTGTACCGTGACCCTGCTGCGCAGGGGTGACGCATGAGCCCGGTCGCAGCCTCCCCCGCGCCTGTCACGCTGTCGCGCTGTGCCGACTGCGGCCGGCTCGATGGCGCCGGACGTACCGTGTGCGCCGGCTGCCTGTCGTTCCGTCTCGAGCCCGTCGAGGCGCCCGGCAGCGGGCGCCT
>RPRK01000365.1 GCA_003818495.1 Burkholderiales bacterium | reverse complement strand
CGGGGTCGAACGCCCCCCCTGCCCTGCCCAGCCTGTTCGCGCCGTTCGCCACCGTGCCGCCTGTTCCTTCGGACCGATCCGTCCGTGTCCCGCATGCCGCCCGCCTGCGGATCGCCAACGGCGACCTCGGGCACGCCGGGTCCGGTCGACGCTATCGGAGGGTCCGTGCGAGCGCGCCCGGGGGCCGACGAACCGTCAACGGGGATCGACCGGCGGACCGCGCAGGCGACCCCTGAACGTGCCGGATCCCCGGGTTTTGTGAAAAATTCGATGCGACCCGCGTGAACTCGCTGCTACATTCGCTCCCTACCGACACCGAGTCGCCCTAAGGGCTGACCTTAGTCGCAACCCCTGGCCCCTGTGCCGTTTCTCCGGGAGCGCCCTGCGGGGCAGTGCCGACGACCATGATCCGGCTGATCGAGCGAGAGCTGAAGCGTGCGGTCAAGGCCGTGCTGTCGCCCGCGATCGAGGCCGTGGGTGTGAACGATCGTGCGCTGTCGGGCCCGCTCGGGGACACCGGGCGATGGACGATGCTCACCTATCATCGTGTCATCGAGCGAGCCGACGAGGACCCGTACCGCTCGGGCATGTCCGTCAGGGCGGACCATTTCCGCTCGCAGCTGGAATACGTGGCCGGACACTTCGACGTGCGCCCCGTGCACGAGGCGGCCGACCTGTTCCGCAGCGGAAGGACGGGTTCCAGACCGCTGCTGTCCATCACCTTCGACGACGGCTACCTCGACAACCTCGAGTTGGCCGCGCCGATCCTCTCGAGCGTCGGTGTGCCCGCGAGCTTCTACATCGCGGTCGGCGGCCTGGATGCTCCGGCGCCGTTCTGGTGGGATCGCGTCACGCACGCCGTGCGCACCGCCGCCCGCCGCACGCCGATCGACTCGGCCGAACTCGGACTGCCCGGACCGCCCAGCCGGTGGTCGACTGCGACCCTGGCACGCGGCGACCTGGCGCGCGCGCTGATCTCGGCGCTCTGGACGCTGCCGGAAGCCGAGGTCGAGCCCGCGGTCGCCCGGATCCAGGCGCTGCTCGAGGGCGATCCGTCGCCCGGACCGACCCTGCCGGAGCGGATGGATCGGGACGGCGTGCGCGCCCTGCATGCCCTCGGCTTCGAGATCGGTGCGCACTCGGTCAGCCACGTGAACCTCTGCCTGCGCGAAGGAGACGCCCTGCGCGCGGAGATGGCCGACTCGCGCAGCGACCTCGAGCAGACCCTCGGCGCGCCCGTGCCGGGCTTCGCCTACCCCGGCGGCCGGCTCGACACCCCGGTGGTGGAATGTGCCCGCGAGCTCGGGTTCGCCTACGCGCTCACGACCGATTCCGGCGCGAACAGCCGCGACGCCGATCCGATGCGACTGCGCCGGATCGGCGCACCGGACAGCCCGGTGGCCGATTTCAAGCGGGCGTTCGCCCGCGCCCTGACCCGAGACCACCTGCATTCGGCCTGACGGGCCGTTCCGGCCGGCCGTTCTGGCCGGCCGACCTCACGGGCCGTTCTGACCCGGCCGACCTCACCGGCCGACCTCACCGGCCGACCTCATCGGCAGACCTCACCGGCCGACCTGACGGACCGGTCCGATGTGCCGGTCTGTCGAGCAGCCCGCCCCCCTGACTGTTGTGCGGCCCGCGCCCGCGGCCGTCGTTCGTCCCGACCCGCTGACCGGCCGACGGGTGGTCGGCGTCGGAAGCCTGGATCGGCGGTCGGACCCCGTACGCTGCCTTAGGAGCGCCCTGATGGCTCTCACGGATCCGCACGACTTCCTCACTTCCCATTGATGAACGCGCCAGTCTTGCCGTCGCTCGCCTGCCCGGATCCAGCCACCGTCGACCGACGGCCGCTGGTCACGCTCGTGCTGCCCTGCTTCAACGAAGCGGCGGTGCTGCGGGCGCACTATGCCGAGATCAGCGCCTACCTGGCGACGCTGCGGGAGACCTGGCGCTTCGAGGTGCTGCTGATCGACGACGGCAGTGTCGACGCGACCGGAACGACCGCCGAGGCGATGGCCACCACCGACGCCCCGCTGCGGGTGATCCACCACCCCGGCAACTTCGGCCTCGGCCAGGCGTTCAAGACGGCGTTCGCCGCCTCGCGCGGCGACTACGTGGTGACGCTCGACATCGACCTGAGCTACGCGCCGGCGCACATCGGCCGACTGCTCGAGGCGATCCGCACGCAGCGCGCGAAGCTGGCGCTGGCCTCGGCCTACATGGAAGGCGGAACGGTCTCGAACGTCCCCTGGCTGCGCCGCACGCTGAGCGTCTGGGGCAACCGATTCCTGCGCATGTTCGCGCGCGGCGGCCTGTCGACGCTGACCTGCATGGTCCGGGCCTACGACGGCCCTTTCGTGCGCGCCCTGGTGCTGCGCTCGACCGGCATGGAGATCATGCCGGAGATCATCTACAAGACGATGGTGATGCGCGGGCGCATCGTCGAGGTGCCCGCCGAACTGGACTGGAGCCGGCAGATGCAGGCCGGCCCGGCTCGGGTCTCGAGCATGCGGATCTGGCGGCACGTGCTGTCGACCATCGTCTCGGGCTTCATGCTGCGGCCCTTCGCGCTGATGATGGCCCCCGGCATGGCGCTGCTCGCGCTCTGCGCCTGGCTGACGGGTCGCACCGTCTGGCGGGTCGCCGAGGCGCTGCCGGCGGCCGGCGGCTCCGTGTCGGCGGCCCTGGGCGCCGTGCTCGCGACGCATCCGCACGCACCCCTGGCCTGCGCGACCACCGGCATCCTGGCCGTGCTGCTGCTCGGGCTCGGACTGGTCGCGCTTCAGACCAAGCGCTATTTCGAAGATCTCTACCATCTCGGCGTGACGCTTCGGGCGGCATCGCTGGGCGAGATCCGGCGGGACCCCAAATGAACGCACCCGGCATCGATCCCGACGTGGCCGTCGCGCCGCCGCAGCCGGCCGCACCCGGTCGCCCCGTCACGCCGTCTCCGGGCGGGCCGTCGGCGGCCTCCGGCGCGTCGGCCGGCCCCGCATCGGTGACGGTCGCGGGCGGCGGCCTGCTCGGCATGGTGCTTGCCCTGCGGCTGGCGCAGTCCGGCCATCCGGTCACCCTGCTGGAAGCCGCGCCGCGCGCCGGCGGCCTCGCGGGCGCCCAGTCGATCGGCGGGCTCGACTGGG
>RPRK01000364.1 GCA_003818495.1 Burkholderiales bacterium | reverse complement strand
TGCGTCGGCCGCCTTCCGGTAGCCCTCGAGCGCCGCCTCGAGCTCCGACGCGACCCGGTCGCGCAGCGCGTCGGGCACCAGCACCTCGACCGACGCGCCGTGCTTGAGCACTTCCATCATCAGCTCGCGCGGATCGTTGTAGGGCAGCTCCAGCACCCATCGGCCGGCCGCGTCGAAACGGCCTCGCTGCTGCGGGTGCCAGACCTCGGCCGACACCCACCGTGCGCGCTCGGGCGCGAAGCGCAGCGTCGCCCAGGTGACGTCCCGGCCGGAGAAGATGCCGTAGCCGCTTTCCATGAGTTCCGCGAGGGCCGCGCGATCGACCTCGCGGGCGACGTCTTCCAGCGGCTCGGCCCGCACGATCGCGTCGATCGAGAAGCTGCGCACCGCATGGCGCAGGTGGCACCAGGCGACGAGGTACCAGTTCTCGCGATAGAAGACGAGCTGCTGCGGCGAGACGTCGCGCTCGGTGGTCTCGTCGGACTGTCGCGAATAGTGCGCGAGCCGCAGGCGGCGCCGTCCGAGCGTGGCCGAGGCCACGGTCTCGAAATGCTGCACGGTGAGCCGGCGGCGGGCTGCCGTGACGATCCTGACGCGCTGCTCGACTTCCTCCGCACTGTGGTCGGCGCTGCCGAGGAGTGCCCGCAGGCGTGCCTGCAGCGGCCTGACCTGGGCACCGAGCAGGCCGGGCTGAAGCTCGGCGAGCAGCTGCTGCATCATCAGCAGCGCGTGCGCCTCGGACGCGTTGAACCAGAGACCCGGCAGCGCGAACGCCGGTCCGCCCGCCGGCTCCGCGTACCGGTAGCCGCCCTCGAAGCGGTCCCATTCGATCGGCGCGTTCAGCCGGTCGCGCATGTACTCGAGGTCGCGCTTGAACGTGGCGCGCGACACCGACAGCGACTCCAGGAATCGCTCGATGGGCACCGCGCGGCCGGACTGCAGCAGCTGATCGATCTGATAGAAGCGCTCGGTGCGGTCCATGGTCAGCCGGCCTCGGGAGCGGTGTCGGCGGTCGGGACGGGCGGCCCCTGCTGCAGCTCGGTGACCGACACGGCCCCGGCCGGCAGCACGCGCCGCGCGAGCTCGACCAGATGCGCGTGGTGCGTGAAGTAGACCACCTGGTTGCGTTCGCCGAGTTCGGCCAGACCCTGCAGCGTCCGGGCGGCACGGCCGTCGTCGAAGGTCATCAGCACGTCGTCGAGCAGCAGCGGCACGGGCGGCGCCGCGCCCAGCCGCACGTCGATCGCGGCCAGCCGCAGGGCGAGGAACAGGGCATCGGCCGTCCCCTCGCTCAGGTGCTCGACCGGCCGCCGCGCGCCGTCGTCGCGCTCGGCGAGCAGCACCTGGCGATCGCCGGTCCAGTCCGGCCGCAACGCGCCCCACCGGCCGCCGGTGATCCGCGCGAACCAGCGCGAGGCCGAGGCCAGCAGCGGGCCCTGCACGCGCTGTGCATGACGCTGCACGGACTGCTCGAGCAGATCGCGCGCGAGCCGAAGGCGGGCCACGTCGACGGCCATCCGGCCGGAGGCGGCGAGCCGGTCGCGCACCGACTCGGCCGCCCTGGAGGCGGCGCCGTCGCCGTCGACCGCATCGAGCGCGGTCTGCGCACGCGTGTGCTCCACGAGCGCGGCGTCGCGCGCCGACTCCGCTTCCGCGACCGACTGGCCGAGGGCCTCGCGCTCGGCGAGCAGGCCGGCCTCGTCGCCGGCCGCGAGCTCGGCGAGCAGCGCATCGTGCGCGGCGCCGGTGGTGGCGCGTACGGTCGACTCGGTGCGTTCGGCCTCTCCGAGCGCATCGCGTCGCGCGTCGCTGCGCAGCACGGCGTCGGCCAGCGCGGCGGGATCGGCCACGCCCGCCTGCACGCGCAGCGCCTCGAGCCCGGCACGCGCCTCGTCGCGCCGCCGGATGGCGGCGGCGAGACCGGCCTCGAGCGTCGCCTGCTCGCCCTGCAGGCGCATGCGTTCGCCGCGGGCGTGCTGCGCCTCCGCCAACGCCGTGCCGCAGGCCGCGACGAACGCGGCCTCGGCGTCGCGCTCGGGCGGCGGCACCCCGAGCCGCAGCGCGAGCGATGCCGCCTCGGCACGGAAGGCATCGAGCCGCTCGTCGGCCAGACGCCGATCGCGTTCGGCGTGCTCCCAGACCGCGAGCGCGTCGCGCAGCGCATCGAACGACTCCAGGCGGGTCTCGAGGACGGTGCACGACGCGTCGGCGGGCAGCGACAGCGCGGTGGCGACCGCCGCCCACGCCGGGGCGTTCGCCGCCTGAAGCGCGTCGAGCGCCTCGAGCGCGGCCACCCGCGCGGCGAGGTCGTCCACATCGCGCTGGTGGGCCTCGTGGCGCCGACGGTACTCGTCCGACGCGAGACGCGATGCGTCGAGCAGCGCGCGCCCGTGCGCGAGGCGGCCGGCGAGCGTCGGCAGCGCGGGGGGCACACGCCCCACGGCGCGCCACGCCGCCTCGAGCAGGCCGAGGTGACGGGCGACGTCGGCCTCGCCCGCATGCAGCTCGGCGGCGAGCGCATCGCGCGCGTGCAGCGCATCGAGCGCACGCGCATGGCGGGCCAGGCGCTCCGGCCAGTCGGCGGCCTCGAGCGGCGGCAGGCCGGCCGCGAGCAGCCGCGCCCGCCAGGCGCGCTGCGCATCGGCGTGTGCGGCCTCGGCACGCGCGAGCCCGTCGCGCAGCGCGTCGAGACGGGCGTCGGCAGCGGTGATCCGCGCCGAGATCGACTCCAGGTCGGCGATGCGCGCGGCGTCGTCGAAGCGCGCATCGGCCACTCGGTCCGCCTCGTGCGTGGCCGACTCCAGCGCGTCGAGGCGCCGCGCGCGCGCCATCTCGTCGGCCGGGCGGCGGGCGTCGGCCAGACGGGCGTCCCGGGCGCCACGCGCGGCCTGCAGCGCGTCGCGCCCGACGACGGCGCGCTGCGCGGCGAGCGCCTCGCGCGCGCTGTGCAAGGGCGCGGTCTCCTCGCGCACGGCCCCGATGAGCCCGCGCTGCGCATCGATGCCGGCGAGCCCTGCCCGCGCGGCCTGCGCGGCCCGCTCGACCTCGGCGACCGCAGGCAGCGCGAAGCGGGCCAGCGCGCGCACGTCGGTCGCATCGAGAGCGACCGCCTGCGCCGCGAGCGCCGCGTCCTCCGCCTCGAG
>RPRK01000363.1 GCA_003818495.1 Burkholderiales bacterium | reverse complement strand
TGGTTATCGCAATAAGTTCACGGCAATAACAATGAAAAAAGAGGGGGTTGTATCCGGAGTCGCTGATTTGATACTACTCAAATCCAACAGTCAACATTCAGCACTTTGCATTGAAATGAAATACGGAAAAAACACACAGAGCGACAAACAGAAAGAATTCCAGCAGGTCGCCGAAGCCAACGGGAACAAGTATGTCATTTGCCGGTCGTTTGATGAATTTAGAATAGAAATAGAAAGCTATCTAAATGCCTGACTTTGACGCTATCAATATTACAAAGTTTTATGAACGACAACATGTTCAGAAGTTGCTGGCCGCGAATAAGGAAACGTCCGCAATTTTCGGACGGTATATAAAACGCGTTACACCCATCATTCAGCAATACAGATACAATAAGAAAGGCATTGTCATCCGTGATCCGGGACTTGAAAAGATCATAACCAATGAGACGGCAAAATTAAAATCAGAACTGGAACAATATATTAACGCCGCAAAAATTGACGGTTGGATGTTGTCCGAGGCAAAGAATAACCGGATCATTGATGAATGGGTCGACCAGATGGCGGCCAGCAGGATCGAATCCGGGACAAAATGGAACGAGAAAGCACAACAGATGTTTGAAACCGGGGGTATGCACCAGCGCAACATTCAGGCTATGGAACAATTCATGGCCCGTAAAGTGTCCGTAATGTCATTGTCTGATAATGTCTGGAAACTTGCAAAAAACACGAAAGAACAGCTTGAATATTACATCGAATCAGGACTGGCAACGGGTCGGAGTGCCGACGTTATCAGCCGGGACATACGGCAGGTATTAAAAGATCCCGATAGCCGTTTTCGCCGTGTTCGCAATGCTGCCGGGAAGTTAGTGCCGTCACAGCCAATGGCAGACTATCATCCCGGGCAGGGTGTATATAGGTCAGCATATCAGAACGCCCGCAGACTTGCACGGACAGAGATAAACATGGCCTACCGGTCGGCAGACATGGAATCATTCCGTAATGCTGATATGGTGCTTGGATATGAAGTCAGGCTAAGTAATAATCATACTGCAAAAGACTATGATATTTGCGACGAGGCGGCAGGTCGTTATCCAAAGGAATTTACATTTATTGGTTGGCATCCAAATTGCCGATGTTACGTTGTCCCTATCCTGATGACCCCGGAAGAGTTCATGGCATGGAACCGGGGGGATGCTGTCAGTGCGCAATATCAGAACGACGTCCCAGAAGGACTGAAAACGTGGCTGAACGATCACCGGGAAGAGATGGCGGGATGGAACAAACAACCATATTTCATTCAGCAGAATAAGGGGATAGTGCAACGTATTTATGATGGAAAGAAGGTAATTCCGGTCACAAAGTATGTTAAGCAGGTGAATACGTTCACTCCGTTTGCAGAGACGTACAGTATGAAATAATTTCACACTTTCCAAACCGTGACGATTTGTCACGACTTCCGGGAACCACCATACATAATAATAGCTGAATTTTACCGCCTAACTTAAAATTATTATTCACGTGAAAGAAAAAATTATGACAGCATTAAAAACCAAGTTTAAAAACTTGGGGTTTGATGATAAGGCATTTGACGGGGTGGCGGAATATCTGGCAATAACCGTAACTGAGGACACACAAATTGACAACGGCATTGCCGGGGTCGAACCAATGCTTAAAGCAATTCAATCAACGATTGACAAAAGAGTTACCGACGCCGTGGCTAAAGCAAAAGCCGAGGCAGCGAAACTACCAGAACCACCTTCACCACCTGCACCTCCACCGACAAAACCGGGGGACGATATGCCAGTCTGGGCAAAGGGGATAATGGAAAGGCTTGATAGCTTTGAGAAACGCAACAAACAGGAATCACTTTCCAGCAAGGTAAAAGCCAAGTTGGCAGAAAAGAAAGTACCTGAATCGTTTCTTCACGGTCGATCATTGTCGGTTGAATCAGAGGCAGACATTGACAACGTAGTCGCACAAGTCGAAACGGATTATACAAATTTCCGGCAGGATTTGGTCAACAGCGGGGTTATCATCAGCACGCCATCCGAACCCGGAGGGGATAAGACAGACGCGGCAATCGGGAAACTGATAGCTGAGAAACGTAACAATCCTACGAAGTCCGAGGGGGTGGCGGCAAAGAAACTTATTGATTAATTAATTTAAAAATCATTTTATGTCACTACAAAACACTTCTGAAACGATAACTGGAAAGAAGGTTTGGCTGGATTTGTGCTTGGAGGATATCCCGGGGGGTTGCTCTCTGGATATGTCCCGGGTGCCAGCTACCTGTAAAATTGTGAAAGGGGGAACCCCTGTATATTATGTACCATCGACACGTGTGGCCGAAATCGTAAAGACTGCCGCCATATATGCCGAAGCATCCGGGGGAGCTACCACGCCAAAGATCACAAAAGACCATCTTTTCAAGGCCACAGATTATGTGACCGATGGAACCGTAAACTGGACTATCAGCAGCATTGACACTTCTGAAGATGCCTACGATACTCTCACCCTTGCCGGTTCTCTGGCAACTACCGCCGTAGGAACCGTGCTCATTCAGGGTACTGCTGGCGCATCAGGCACAACCACTGCTTACTATTCACCTAACGGATTTGTAAAAGAAGATATAACCGTTGGTGATGGCGCCGCACTTTACAACAATGCTGATATTTCAGTAGTTGTCCGTGGTGCCGTTCGTGAAGGTGCTCTGCCCCTGCCGCTGACCGCTACACAGAAAACAGCTCTTGCACATTTCAGGTTTAACGCTTAAATAACGGAAGAAAATGAAATCACCTTTAATTGATGGAATCAGCCAGACCGGTTTAGAATCGTATCTGACTGCACGCACGTACGGGGAACTGTACTGGCCGAATTTCTTCCCGATCAAGAACGTTAACACGCTGGACGGAAAAACGATCATCGGAGCATCCGGAAACCGGGTAGCTGCAAATGTGATCAGCTATAACGCATCTACCCCAGAACTGGGACGTAAGAATCTCACCCTGAAATATTTCGATATTCCGAAAGTTGCAATCGCACGCAGGAAGACGGAAAAGGAAATCCTGGAACATTTCATCACAAGGAGTGTGCAGGGGAATCTTTCAGTTGTTGAAGATTATTTCAATGATCTGGACTTCTGTTTCGACGGGGTTCAATCGCGC
>RPRK01000362.1 GCA_003818495.1 Burkholderiales bacterium | reverse complement strand
TTCCACACCGACGACAGCGCCGAGGTGCTCGCACGGCAGGCGAGCCGCCCGCTGGTCCGGGGCATCCGGTCGAAGCCGGTGACCGCCCGATCGCCCGATTCGATGACCCCCCGTGCACCGGGCACGATGCAGGATCCGCGGTGGCTGGAGGGGTTCTCGCTGCTCGAGCGGCACGGCCTGTCCTGGGACCTGCGGGTGCCCTTCTGGCACCTCGAGGAGGCCGCGGAGGTCGCCGCGACCTTCCCTCGGACGCCCATCGTGCTCAACCACACCGGGTTTCCGTGGGACCGCAGCGAGTCGGGTCTCGCCGCGTGGCGTCGCGCGATGGACGTGATCGCGCGGCAGCCCAACGTGCACCTGAAGGTCTCGGAGTTCGGACTGCGCGGACAGCCTTGGGACTACGCGTCGAACCGGCAGATCGTGCGCGACGCGATCGGGATCTTCGGCATCGAGCGCTGCATGTTCGCCAGCAACTTCCCAGTCGCCGGCCTGCGCATCGACTACGACTCGCTGGTGCGAGCGGTCAGTCGCATGCTGGACGACCTCGACGAGGACCTGCGGCATCGCTTCTTCGTGCGCAACGCGGTCGCGTTCTACAGGCTGGACGCGGCTTTGGCCGGCGCCGAAGCGGACGGTTGACAGGTTGCGGGGCCGGCGCCTGCCCCGCGCCCCTCAGACGCCCAGGTACCGCTGCCAGACCCCGCGATCCGCATCGAGCTCCGCCGAGCTGCCGCGCCACGCGATCGCGCCGCGCTCGACGATCACGTGCCGATCCGCGATCTGGATCAGCCGATTCACGTACTTGTCGATGACGAGGATGGTCTGGCCGGCCTCGCGCAGTTCGCGCAGGCAGCGCCAGATCTCCTCGCGGATCAGCGGCGCCAGGCCCTCGGTGGCCTCGTCGAGGATCAGCAGGCGCGGGTTGGTGACCAGCGCGCGGCCGATCGCGAGCATCTGCTGCTCGCCGCCGGACAGCTGGTTGCCGAGGTTGTCGCGACGCTCGGCGAGCCGCGGGAACAGCGCGTAGACGCGCCTGGCGTCCCAGACGCCGCCGCGCGCCTCGCCGCCGCGGCGCGCGGCGAACGCAGTCAGGTGCTCGTCGACCGACAGGTTGGGGAACACCTGACGGCCCTCGGGCACGACGGCCAGCCCGAGGCGCGCGATGCGGTCCGCCGGCAGGCCGCGCACCTCGGTGCCGTCGAACGCGATGCGTCCGGCGCGCGAGGCCACCAGCCCCAGGATCGAGCGCACCAGCGTCGTCTTGCCCATGCCGTTGCGGCCGAGCAGGCCCACCACCTCGCCGGCCCGCACGTCGAGATCGACGCCGAACAGCACCTGGCTCGCGCCGTACGCGGTCTCCAGCGCCTCGACGGCGAGCAGCGGCGCGGCGCTCATCGGTGCACCTCGTCGCCGAGGTAGGCGGTGATCACCTCCGGGTCGTTGCGCACCGCGTCGGGCAGCCCCGATGCGATGACGCGGCCGTTGACCAGCACCGACACCCGGTCGGCCAGCCGGAACACCGCGTCGACGTCGTGCTCGACCAGCAGCACCGTCGCCTTGGCTCGCACGCGCTCGATCAGCTCGACCATCCGCGCGGACTCCTCGGGGCCGGTGCCCGCCATCGGCTCGTCGAGCAGCAGGAGACGGGGGCGGGTCGCGAGCGCGACGCCGACCTCGAGCGCGCGCTGCTCGCCGTGCGACAGCGCGGCGGCCGGCACGTCGGCACGCGCGGCCAGGCCGATCTCGCCGAGCAGCGTGCGCGCCTCGTCGGCGAGCGCGGTGTCGCGCGACACCGGTCGCCAGAACGACAGGTTGCGGCCGTCGCGCGCCTGCACCGCGATCGCGAGGTTCTCCAGCGCGGAGAAGCTGCGGAACAGCCGCGTGATCTGGAACGAGCGGGCCAGCCCGAGCTTCACGCGGCGGTGCTGGACGAGGCGGGTGACGTCGACGCCGGCGAAGCGGATCTCGCCGTCGTCGGGCATCAGCGTGCCGGAGAGCTGCGCGATCAGGCTGGTCTTGCCGGCGCCGTTCGGGCCGATCAGCGCATGGATGCAGCCCTCGGCGACCTCGAGCGTCACGTCGTCGGTGGCGACCACGCCGCCGAAGCGCTTGCGCAGCCCGCGCACCGCGAGCAGCGGCGCGGCGCTCATTTGGGCCCCGCCCCGCGCCCGAGCGCGCGCGACACCAGCCCCACCAGCCCGCGCGGCGCGTACAGCACGATCGCGAGCAGCACCCAGCCGACCCAGAACTGCCAGTGCACGGTGTACGCGGAGATGACCTCCTCGAGCAGCAGCAGCACGAAGGCGCCGAGCACGCCGCCCCACAGCGTGCCCACGCCGCCGAGGATCACCATCACCATCAGCGTGCCCGACTGCGTCCAGTGCAGCACATTCGGGTTCACGTAGTTCTGCTGGTTGACCATCAGCGCGCCGGACAGGCCGCCGAGCGCCGCCGAGATCACGAAGAGCACGAGCTTGTAGCGGAAGGTCGGCACGCCGATCGCCTCGGCGCGGACGTCGTCGTCGCGCATCGCGAGCACGATCCGACCGAAGCGCGAGCGCATGATCCGGTGCACCGCGAGCAGCGTCGCCGCGAGGCAGGCGAGCACGACGAAGTAGAAGGTCGCGTCGTCCTTGAGGTTCAGCCCGAAGCCGAGCGAGGAGCGCAGCTTGAGGTTGAGCCCTTCGTCGCCGCCGTACGCCTTCACGCTGTTGACCAGGTAGAACAGCATCTGCGCGAAGGCGAGCGTGATCATGATGAAGTACACGCCGCGGGTGCGCAGCGACACCGCGCCGATCACGGTGGCGAACAGCGCGGCGACGCCCATCGCCAGCGGGATGCCGATCCAGCCGCTGACCACGCCTTCGGTGATCAGGATGCCGACCGTGTACGCGCCGATGCCGAAGAAGGCCGCATGGCCGAAGGACACCAGACCGCCGTAGCCCAGCACCAGGTTCAGGCTGGTCGCCGCGATCGCGTAGATCATCATCCGGCTGGCGACGCTGACGTAGAAGGTCGCGTCGAGCGCCTGCATCGCGAACGGGAAGGCGATCGCGGCGAAGGCCAGCACGAGCAGGGCGGCGCGCGCGGCGGGCGACGGGCCGGTCGAGGCGGGGGTGGAGGACGTGGCGGCGGGCGTCATCGGAAGGCGCTCACCCGCGTGCCGGGAACAGGCCCTGTGGCCTGACGAACAGCACCACCGCCATCAGCAGGTAGACCGCGATCGAAGCGACCGCCGGC
>RPRK01000361.1 GCA_003818495.1 Burkholderiales bacterium | reverse complement strand
GTGGTCGCCGACCCGTTCGATCGACTGGACGACGAACACCAGCGCGAGCGCGTTCGAGACGATGCCGGGATCGTCGGACATGCGCGCGATCAGCTGACCGACCAGCTGGTCGCGCAGCGCATCGACCTCGTCGTCGCGCGACGACAGCCGCGCGGCCGCCCCCTCGTCCTGGCGCACGAACGCATCGATCGCGGCGCGCAGCATCTCGACGACGATCTCGGACATCCGGACGATCGGCTCGAACGGGATCGGCAGGGGAGCGTCGACGAAGTGCTTGGCCTTGAGCGCGATCTTCTTGGCCTCGTCGCCGACGCGCTCCAGGTCGTTGATGCTGTGGATCACCGCGATGATCTCGCGCAGGTCCACCGCGATCGGCTGCCGGCGCGCGATCAGCTGGTTGCAGCGCAGGTCCGACTCGAGGTGCAGCTGGTTCACGACGTGCTCGTCCTCGAGCACCTGCATGACGCGCTGCAGGTCGCCGTCGCGCACCGCATCGATGGCCCTCACGAACTGGCGTTCGACGAGCCCGCCCATCATCGAGACCGTGCTGCGCATCTTCTCGATGTCGGTGTCGAACTGCTTGAACGTGTGGTCGGTCATCGAGGGGTCCTGCGGGTGAAGAGCGGTGAAACCGGTCGGCCGGGCACGACTCAGCCGAAGCGGCCGGTGATGTAGTCCTCGGTCGCCTTCTTGGTCGGCTTGATGAAGATCTGGTTCGTGTCGCCGAACTCGACCAGCTCGCCCAGGTACATGTAGGCGGTGTAGTCGGAGATCCGCGCCGCCTGCTGCATGTTGTGCGTGACGATCGCGATCGTGTACTCGGCCTTGAGCTCGTTGACGAGTTCCTCGACCTTCGCGGTGGAGATCGGGTCGAGCGCGCTGGTCGGCTCGTCGAGCAGCACCACCTCGGGCTTGACCGCGACGGTGCGCGCGATGCACAGGCGCTGCTGCTGGCCGCCGGACAGCGACAGGCCGCTCTGCTGCAGCTTGTCCTTGACCTCGTCCCACAGCGCGGCCTTGCGCAGCGACCACTCGACGCGCTCGTCCATGTCGCGGGCGTTGAGCGATTCGTAGAGCCGCACGCCGAACGCGATGTTCTCGTAGATGGTCATCGGGAACGGCGTGGGCTTCTGGAACACCATGCCGATCTTCGCGCGGAGCAGGTTCACGTCCTGGTCCTTGGCGAGCACGTTGCGGCCGTTGAAGAGGATCTCGCCCTCGGCGCGCTGTCCCGGGTACAGGTCGTACATGCGGTTGAAGACCCGCAGCAGCGTCGACTTGCCGCAGCCCGACGGTCCGATGAAGGCCGTGACCTTGTTGCGGGCGATGTCGAGGGAGACCTTCTTCAGGCCCTGGAACTTGCCGTAGTAGAAGTCGAGGTTGCGCACGCGCACCGCGGCGTCGACGCCCGACTGCCCGGCGCGGGCGCTGGCTTCGGCATCGGAGCGTGCGGCGGCCTGCTGCACGAGGCCGGCGGTGCCGACTTTCAGGCTGATGTCGTTCATGGTCGTTTCCGGTATGGACGCGTCAGGCCTGGACCTTGTCGCGGAACAGCACGCGGGCGGCGATGTTGATCGCCAGCACCACCAGCGCGATGAGGAAGGCGCCGCCCCAGGCGAGCTTCTGCCAGTCCTCGTAGGGGCTCATCGCGAAGTTGAAGATCACCACCGGCAGGTTCGCCATCGGCTGGGACATGTCGGTGGAGAAGAACTGGTTGTTGAGCGCGGTGAACAGCAGCGGCGCGGTCTCGCCGATCATCCGCGCGACCGCGAGCAGCACGCCGGTGACGACGCCACCCTTGACCGCGCGCAGCGTGACCGAGAGGCTCACCTTCCAGCGCGGCGCGCCGAGCGCGAACGCCGCCTCGCGCAGGCTGCCCGGCACGAGGTTCAGCATGTTCTCGGTGGTGCGGACCACCACCGGTATCGCGATCAGCGACAGCGCCAGCGAACCGGCCCAGCCCGAGAAGTGACCGATGGTGGCCACCGCGATCGCGAACACGAACAGGCCGATCACGATCGACGGCGCGGACAGCATGATGTCGACGACGAAGCGCGTCGCCTGGGCGAAGCGCGAGGTCCGTCCGAACTCCGACAGGTACACGCCGGCGAGGATGCCGATCGGCGTGGACACCAGCGTGGCGAAGCCGACGATCATCAGGCTGCCGAGGATCGCGTTGGCCATGCCGCCGCCTTCGCTGCCGGGGGCGGGCGTGCTCTTGGTGAAGAAGTCCCAGCTCAGCGCCGACATGCCGTTGAACGCGAGCGTCCAGAGGATCCACAGCAGGCCGATCAGGCCGAGCGCCATCGAGAGGCTCGAGAGCACCAGGCCGACCGCGTTGGTCATCTTGCGCCGGCGGTAGAGGCCGGGGTTGATCGCCGCGAACGCGGGAGTGTTCGTCGCCATGTCGGGCGCTCCGCTCAGATGCCCGCGCGGCGCGTGCCGCGGGCGGTCAGCCAGCGTGCAGCGGCCAGCACGAAGAAGGTGATGACGAACAGCAGCAGCCCGAGCGCGAACAGCGCGGGCACGTGCAGCGCGGGATCGGCCTCGGCGAACTCGTTGGCGAGCGTCGAGGCGATGGAGTTGCCGGGCGCGAACAGACTGGGCGCGAGCCGGTTCGCGTTGCCGATCACGAAGGTGACCGCCATCGTCTCGCCGAGCGCACGCCCCAGCCCGAGCATCACGCCGCCGATGACGCCGACGCGCGTGTACGGCAGCACGACATTGCGCACCACCTCCCAGGTCGTGCAGCCCAGGCCGTAGGCCGATTCCTTGAGCACCGGCGGCACCGTCTCGAACACGTCGCGCATCACCGACGCGGTGAACGGGATCACCATCAGCGCGAGCACCATGCCGGCGGTGAAGATGCCGATGCCGAGTGGCGGGCCGGCGAAGAACGGCAGTCCGGTGGCGATCAGCAGCGGCTGCAGCCACGACTGCAGCAGCGGCGCGAGCACGAACAGGCCCCAGATCCCGTAGATGATCGAGGGCACGCCGGCGAGCAGCTCGATCGCGGTGCCGAGCGGCCGACGCAGCCACAGCGGACAGGTCTCGGTGAGGAACAGCGCGATGCCGAAGCTGATCGGCACGGCGAACAGCAATGCGATGGCGGAAGTGGCGAGCGTGCCGTAGATGGCGATCACCGCCCCGTAGACGTCGTCCGACGGACTCCAGGTGGTGCCGTAGAGGAAGCTGGCGCCGAACGTGCGGAACGCGGGCCAGGCTTCGTACAGGAGCGATGCGAGCAGGCC
>RPRK01000360.1 GCA_003818495.1 Burkholderiales bacterium | reverse complement strand
CGCCTTGGCCGGATCGATGCCCGCCGCCAGCCAATCGATCACCATCTCCCACACGTTGTTGCCGATGACCTCGGGCGAATCGTAGTGGGTGGTGAGCGCGTGCCAGTCGGCGACGAAGAAGAAGCAGTCGTGCTGCGCCTGCAGCCGGACCCAGTTCTTGAGCGCGCCGTGGTAGTGGCCGAGGTGCAGTGCGCCGGTGGGGCGCATGCCGGAGAGGACGCGGTCGGATGCCATGGCGCGCGATTGTATCAGCGGCCTCCCGGCGGCCCGGGCGCCGTCCGGGTCCCTGGCGCGCTCAGGCCCCGGTCATGCGGTCGATCGGACCGCGACCGGCACGGATCACCACCGGCTCGTCGCCGGTCATGTCGATGACGGTGGTGGGCTCGAAGCCCTGGCTGCCGGCGTCGAGCACGACATCGACGCGCTTGGCGAGCCGCTTCATCGCGTCGTCCGGATCGGAGATCGGCTCGTCGTCGCCGGGCAGGATCAGGCTGGTGGCGAGCACCGGTGCGCCATGCTCGGCGAGGAGCTGCGAGACCACCGGATGGTCGGGCACGCGCAGCCCCACCGTCTTGCGCGACGGATGCCACAGACGTCGCGGCACTTCCTTGGTCGCCGGCAGGACGAAGGTGTAGGCGCCCGGCGTCCAGTCGCGCAGGAAGCGGTACTGGCGGTTGTCGAGCTGCGCGTAGGTCGACACTTCCTTGAGGTCCCGGCACACCAGCGTCAGCAGGTGCTTGTCGTCGAGGTTGCGCAGCGCCCGCAGCCGCTCGACCGCGTCCTTGTCGTCGAGGCGGCACGCCAGCACGTAGCAGGCATCGGTCGGCATCACGACGAGACCGCCCTCGCCCAGGATGACCGCGGCCTGTCGGATCAGCCGCGGCTGCGGATGGGTCGGATGGAGCTCGAACCGCTGGGTCACCGGCGCTCCAGTGCCAGCGCCTCCGGCCAGTCCTGCCAGACCGGGCGCAACTGCTTGTGGAGCGGCGGCAGCGAGCCGAGGTCGTGGCGACTCTCGCCCGGACCGTGGAAGTCGGAGCCCCGCGACGCGGCGAGCCCGTAGCGCTGCGCGACCGCGGCCCACTCGGCGTACTGGTCGGGCGTATGGCTGCCGCTGACCACCTCGATCGCCTCGCCGCCCGCATCGCGGAACTCGTCGAGCATCTGCTCCATGCACATGTCGGAGAGCCGGTAGCGGCCCGGATGCGCCATGACGGCCGTGCCGCCGGCCGCCCGGATCCAGGCGACCGCCTCGCCGAGCGTGGCCCAGCGGTGCGGCACGTAGCCGGGCCGGCCCTCGACGAGGAAGCGCCGGAACACCTCGGAGACGTCCTCGCAGGTGCCGGTCTCGACGATGTACCGCGCGAAGTGGCTGCGCGAGATCAGTTCGGGGTTCCCCGCGTAGCGCAGCGCGCCCTCGTAGGCGTCGGGGATGCCGGCGGCGGCGAGCTGGTCGGCGATCTCCTGGGCCCGGCCGTCGCGACCGCTCCGGGTCCGGAGCAGCCCGGCCAGGAGCGACGGATCGCGGAAGTCGATCCGCAGGCCGACGACGTGGATGGTCTCGCCGCCCCAGGTGACCGAGACCTCGACGCCGGGCACGAACGCCATCCCGAGCTGCATCGCCCGGGACTGGGCCGCCGCGAGTCCGCCGACCTCGTCGTGGTCGGTCAGCGCGAGGATCTCGACCCCGTTGCGGTGCGCGCGCTCGACGATGTCGGTCGGCGACAGCGTGCCGTCCGACACCACCGAGTGGCAGTGCAGGTCGGCATTGATGCGATGCGGGCCGCGGTTGAATCCTGGAAGCCGATCAAGCATCGAAGAACTCCTCGATCAGCGACGCCACCCGTTCGGGCTGGTCGTGGTGAAGCATGTGGCCGGCCTGAGCGACGGTCGCGCGTTCCAGCTTCGGGATCGCGCGCAGTCGCTCGCGGTACTCGTCGGTCTCGACGAACCGATGCCACTCGCCACGATCGCTCGCGGCCACCAGCAGCACCGGCGCCTCGATGCGTCGCCAGGTCGCGACGATCTCGTCGACACGGTACAGGTAGGGGTTGACGAGCTTGTGGGCGGCGTCGCCGAGCAGCTCGTAGCGACCGGCGTCGTTGCGCGCGGACCAGTGTCCGGCGAGCCACAGGGCCTTGTCCATCGGCAGTCGCGGGTTGGTCTGCACCAGGCGTGCGGCGACCGCTGCCGGAGAGTCGTAGTCGCGCATGCGGGCGGGCGTGCGCAGCGCGTCGAGCCACTCGCGCAGTCGCTCGGGCGCCTGCGTCGCCTCGGTGGCCCGCATGCCGAAGCCCTCGAGGTTCACCAGCCTGCGGATCCGCGCGGGCCGCACGCCGGCGTAGAGCGTCGCGACGTTGCCGCCCATGCTGTGGCCGACCAGGTCGATCGGCCGGTCGGGCAGCAGCGCGTCGAGCAGCGCATCGAGGTCGCCCAGGTAGTCGGGAAACCAGTAGCAGTCGGCCTGTGCGGGACGCGCGGTCAGGCCGAAGCCCCGCCAGTCGGGTGCGATCACGTGACGCTCGCGCGCCAGGCAGTCGACGACGAACTGGAACGAGGCCGAGACGTCCATCCAGCCGTGGACCATGACGACCGGCGTCGCCGTCGGGTCGCCCCAGCTGCGGACGTGATGCCGCAGGCCGCGCGCCTCGACGAAGGTCGATCGCGCGGCGCGTCGAGGTCGGTAGGGGTCGTTCATGATCGGGGGTGCGCCAAGCCCTTGATTATACGGACCGCAGCGGTCGGCCCCATGTGCCGGCCCCGTCGGCGCGCGGGAATCCGACGGGTGGACGCGCCGCGGCGCGCAGCCGCGCCGTGGCGTTGCGCGATCGCCGCGGATCGGGGATCGCGGATCGGGGAAGGGGGTTATGCGCCCGCCGCGGGCGCACGGACGAGCCAGTCGCGACGGTTCAGCCCCACCGGGCGAGCTCTCCCTCGGTGAACCCCGCCCGCAGCCGAGCCTCGCGGTTGAAAGGCGGCCGCGGCGGCGACGCGCCGTGCGCGTCGGCGAACCCGTCCCAGGCGGTCACCGGGTCGAGGCCGGCGCGCGCGCAGAGCTGCCCGTACCAGCGGTTGCCGATCTCGACGTGCCCCACCTCGTCGTCGAGGATGCGCTGCAGGATCGCACGGCCGGCGGTGTCGCCGGCCTGCTCGAGCCGGCGCTGGATCTGCGGCGTCGCATCGAGCCCGCGCGCTTCCATCAGTCGCGGCACCAGCGCCATGCGTGCGAGGGGGTCGGTGCAGGTTCGCATCGCCATCTCCCACAGGCCGT
>RPRK01000359.1 GCA_003818495.1 Burkholderiales bacterium | reverse complement strand
GTACGTTCTCTTCATCGCACCACCTCGCCCCAACAGTGCTTTGACGCTGACCAATGCCATGCACCGGCGCCGTTGTCCCAGAGGTGCAGAAACACATAGTACTGAATGTAGGGTGGCGTTAGGTCGGGCGTTGGGTATCGGCGCATGAACTCGGCGCCGGTCATGTGCAGGGACTGTGCGACTGGCTCGATCGCCCACAGATTGTCAGGGTTCCATACGTAGTGGTTAGTGAACTGCCACGCACCGGCGTCGATGGTGCCGTCGATGTTGACGTTGATAGCACGCCAATCCCCACTGCCGAGCGTAGCGGTGTCGCCTGATTCGCACATTGCCACGGCGACGGCTCGGGCGTTGCTTGAATGCACTTGCCCTGCAGGCAGAGCCAAAGTAGCGTGGTTTCGAGTAGCATCATTTCTGCACCGTCTTTCCGTAAAACTCACGACCTCGCCAACCTTCATACACCGTTTCATCACCGTCACCCTCACTGATGAACCACTGTGTCACGTCGTCGGGTAGCGTCACAATTTCGAGCTGGCAAAACTCGCCCGATGCGGCGTCGGTGCCGAGTTCCTCGACCACGGCGATGAGGTCGGCGTCGGTGCGATCGTCGAAGTTTGGTGCAAAAACTCTGCCGTCTGGGAACTCGATGTAATGGTTTCGCCTTGACCGCAGCACACCGCCCTTACGCTGTGCGTACAATGCGAGTGCGTTGGTGCTCAATTCAAAGCTCCCTTGGTATCGTGTGTTGATAACTACTTTTGTTCCCATCGTCGTCCCCCTGCGCTTCGCACTAATCCCGCAATGATGAGCAGCGCTGCGCCCGATGTCAACACACCGCCACCACAGCACAGCACAATCAATATCGTTGTCATCGTAGCCCCTCCTGCAACGCCTCTAACTCCTCAATGATTTCCTCAATGACCTGGTCAACGCTCGGTGCTTTGCGCCTGCTGACGCCAGTGATGACCAAATCATCGTCCCTCGGGTCCTCCTGGCGCCGGCACAGCATCCAGCGCGTGGTCTGTGCGCTGTAGATAACGTAGTAGGTGTAGCGCCCGATTTGACGTGACCATATCTCTTGCATCGTCAACCCTCCGTGATGCCTATCGCCGTCAATGCATCACGTTCATTGTAGACGATGACCGTCTCGACACCACGCCACCATGCGTAGAACACCTCTTGGTCAGCGGTGATACGGTTGCGCCCAGCTTTGTTCTTGACCTCGAGGAGGTAGGTCTGGCCACGATACCCGACGAGGAGATCGGGCACGCCTTTGCCGACGGCACTGAGGTCGACGACGCTTGCGCCGACCTCACGCAGCACGGCGACGATGGTAGCTTGGTTGGCGTCGGTGCGTCGGCCTCTCACTTCGTCACCTCCGTCACTGCAAACTGCGCCTGCACCATCATGGCGTCGTACTCCTCTTCGGTCAAGACACTGTCGTACCACGTTGCCACCAGCTCGGCAAACGCGTCGCCCTTGGTCACCGTGGCGACAATGCGGCGCTCGAAGTCTTTGCGCTGATTCATGCGACGCAACGGCGGGGCGGGAAGCTTCGACTCCGACCACGCTTCCAGCACAGCCTCAAACCGCGCTTGCGTTTCGTGGTCGATCATCGTGCCCCACGTGGTCTTCAGCATTGCGACGTGTCGTGCCTTGGTGGCCAGCACATCGGCCCAGCCACGTTGACGACAAGTGGTGCACAGCTGCGGTATTGGCACATTGCGGTCAACGTGCTGATGGCAGGCGAGGCAGAGGTAATGGGGAAGCTTTGTCAGGCGCATTGGTGGTCACTCCTTTTAATTCGGTCGGGGAATGTATAGCTTTGTCAGGTCATCAGTCCACAACACCACTTCATCATCAATCATCGCATTCAGCACCGCCTTGACATCGTCCCACTCCGGACGCCGTGCCACCTGCGAAAGAATGTAGGTGGATTCATAGGCGTTGCCGTCGCTGAGTAATTGACTGATTGCTATATAAAAACGGTCACTCTGGTTACTCTTACTCGATTTAGCTGATTCCAATGCGCTAAACCCTCCGGTTACTCTATGGTTACTCTCGGTTACTCTTGGTAACTCTTGGTAACTCTCTCCTACACTATTCGGTAACTCTTGATCTACAGAGTAACCAGAGTAACCAGAGTTACCAGAGTAACTAGAGTAACCAGAGTAACCGTTATCTATATAGGTAGCTTTGTATCGTCCATAGCCCACCTTTTCGATAAGCTTATCTTGGGCAAGGCGTGGCAACAACTTTTTAATCTGTGCATCGCTCTTACCCAGTGCATTCGCAATGTCTGATGGCGTCATTGACTGGCCACGCTCTTGCAAGACCGCATAGATTGCTTGACGCTCGGCACTGCTCGACTGCAGCATACGAAGCTTCGGATCAACCGTGTGCGCGCCGAGGTAGTCATCCCAGCCAAGGTCAAGGCGGTCAATGTCAGCAATGTTGCGGTCGGTCATCTGCAAGATCGTCGCATATTGGTCCTCAGGGTTGCGCGTCAACAGCCACATTGCATCGACCGCGCCTTGAATGCCGGTTGAGCCACTGATACGGTCAAAGGGATTGTCACCTTTCGACATCTTCGCTTTGTTGGTGTGATGCACCACCATGATAGTGATTTGTCGGCGGTTGGCCACGCGCTGGATATGCTTGAGTGCATCGTAATCCGCCGTGTACACCGGTGTGCGTGGGTCGACCTGTTCGCGCCACTGTGCGAGCACGTCAATAATCACCAACCGCACATCGTCATGTGCATCAAGCCACGCTTCAAGCTGTGTTGACGCTTCAACGCCACGGTATGGCCAGTCATCGTTAAAGCCGAAGTGGAGATTTGCCGGCCACGCCTTGCGCTCTTGTTGGAGCATCGCCGAGATGCGTCGGTGTACGCTGTTCTGCGACATCTCGAGGTCAAGGTAGAGCACCCCGCTCTGCGTTGTCTCGAACCGCGAAAAGACCACGCCACCCGACGCTACGGCAATCGCCATGTGCAGTGCAGCAAAGCTCTTGCGACTCTTGGGCGCACCGGCGAGCAGGTAGCACCCGGGCACCATGAGATCATCAATCAAGTAACGCAGTGGTGGCACTTCCACCGCTTGCAACTCGGCTGCCGTCAGCGTGCGTGGCACAGCCACGACAAGCTCAGTTTGCGTAATGTCTGGCAATGCGTACAAATCCTTCGGTGTCCAGAGGCGCAGATAATCGGCAAGGTCGCCCTTATCGCTCAGTCCAAGATTGACCACCTTGACCGCATAGCCAGCCGCCTTGAGTTGAGCATGAAGTTTCAGTGCCGCCGCTCTACCCTTCTCG
>RPRK01000358.1 GCA_003818495.1 Burkholderiales bacterium | reverse complement strand
TCGCACGAGGCGCGGTGGAGGTGGACCGGTTCGATGCGGGGCGGGACGGGGCCGGACCGCCCCCTTTGGCAACCACGCTAGCACGGAACGCCGGCGCGACCCGGGTCGACCCCTCGCGTACCATCGCCGCGATGAGCACCGACGACCGCCCTTCGCCAGCCGCCGCCGCCGGCGCCGCCCCGGGATCCCCGCGCGCCGCGGGGGCGTCCTCGCGCGCCTCCCCCGGCGCATCCGAAGCCTCGGACGCACCGGACGCCCATGACGCACCGGGCGCCATGGACGCCTTGGAGGCCCGCGTCGCCGCCTTCGCCCGCGACGTCGTCGCCCCCGGCGCCGCGCGCTGGGAGCGCGAGCGTCGCATCGGACGCGAGGCGATCGGTCCCGCGGCCGCGCTCGGCCTGTGCCGCATCGAGGTGCCGCCCGAGCACGGCGGCCTCGGCCTGCCCTTCTCCGCCAAGGCTCGGATCGCCGCGACGCTCGCGGGGGCCGACTTCGGCTTCGCGTTCTCGCTCGTCAACACCGGCAACATCGCCACCAAGCTGGCCCGCGAAGCGTCGCCGGAGGTGGTCGCCCGCTGGGTGCCGGACCTGATGGCCGGCCGCGCGATCGGCTGCACCGCGCTCACCGAGCCGGGCGCGGGCTCGGACTTCGCGGCGATCGGGACGCGTGCGGTGCGCGTGGCGGGCGGCTGGCGGATCGACGGCGAGAAGGCCTGGATCACCAACGCCGCCGAGGCCGACGTCGCGGTCCTCTATGCGCAGACCGAGCCGGGCTCGGGCGGACGCGGCATCGCCGGCTTCGTGATCGACGCGCATCGCGCCGGCTTCGTGCGGCGCCCCGCGTTCGAGCTGTCCGGCCAGCATGCGATCGGCACCGGCGGCTTCGCGCTCGACGGCTACCTGGCCACCGACGCCGAGATGCTGCAGCCGCCCGGACGCGCCTTCAAGGCGGCGCTCGCCTCCATCAACGGCGCCCGCACCTATGTCGCCGCGATGTGCTGCGGCATGCTCGCCGAGGCGCTGCGCATCGCGCAGGCCCACGGCGATGCCCGCCACACCTTCGGCGTGCCGCTGGCCGAGCACCAGGGGTGGCGCTGGATCGTCGCCGAGGCCTCCGCCGAGCTGGCCGCATGCCGACTGCTGGTGGCCGATGCCGCGGCCCGCATCGACGCGGGCGCCGATGCGCAGCTCGCGGCCGCGCAGGCCAAGCTGGTCGCCACGCGCACCGCCGAGCGACAGCTGCCGCGGCTCGCGCAGGCGATGGGGGCCGAGGGGCTGCGCGAAGCGCATCCGTTCGGTCGCCACATGAACGGCGCGCGCGTCGCGTCGTTCGTCGACGGCTCCTCGGAAATGCTGCTCGAGCGGATCGCGGCGGTGCTGCGGGCGGCACCGCCCGCGCGATAGGCCGACCGGCCGCGACAGGCCACCGGACGGCGTCCGGTCGGTGCACGGCGCCGGTCAGTCCTTCACCTGGATGATCGTCTCGACCTCCACCGCGATCTGCATCGGCAGCGCGGCCATGCCCACCGCCGAGCGCGCGCCGCGGCCGCGCGCCTCGCCGAAGACCTCGACGAACAGGTCGGCGAAGCCGTCGATGACCTTCGGATGCTGGTCGAAGTCGGGTGCCGAGTTGACCATGCCGAGCGTCTTCACGACGCGCTCGACGCGGTCGAGCGAGCCGAGCGCCGCGCGGATGTTCGCGAGCATGTTCAGGCCGACGAGGCGCGCGGCCTCGCGGCCCTGCTCGAGGCTGACGCCGGCGCCGAGCTTGCCGGTGACGACGCTGCCGTCGGGCCGTCGCGGGCCGAGCCCGGACAGGAACAGCAGGTTGCCGACCTGCACCGAGGGCACGTAGGTGCCCATCGGCTTCGAGGCGGGCGGCAGCTCGATGCCGAGCTCGGCGAGGCGTCGTTCCGGATTCATGCGGGTCTCCTCCTGGTGGGGCCGCCGGCAGCGGGCGGCACGGGGTGCGTGGCCATAATACGGCCGTGCACGCGACGACGACGACCGCAGACTCCGCCGCCGCCGCGCGGCTCGCCAACCGCCGCGGCATCCGCTTCATGGTCGCGGCGATGGCGTGCTTCATCGCCAACGACACGCTGGTCAAGATCGCGAGCGAGTCGCTGCCCGCCGGCCAGCTCATCTTCGTGCGCGGGCTGATGGCCTCGCTGCTGGTGCTCGTCGTCGCGCGCGCCACCGCGGCGCCGATCGTGGCGGCGCAGATCGGCCACCGCTGGGTGCTGGTGCGCGCCGCCATCGATGCGGCCGCCACCTTCACCTACCTCGTATCGCTGTTCCACCTGCCGATCGCCAACGCGACCGCGATCAACATGGCCTCGCCGCTGTTCATCGTGGCGCTCGCGGTGCCGCTGCTCGGCGAGCGCGTGGATGCGCGCCGCTGGGCCGCGATCGTGGCCGGCTTCGCCGGCGTGCTGCTGGTGATCCAGCCGCGCGTCGAGGGCTTCAACGGCTACGCGCTGCTGTGCCTGCTGGCGACCCTGCTGCACGCGGTGCGCGACCTGGTGGTACGCCGCATCCCGGCGGGCGTGCCCTCGCTCGCCATCACGCTCGCCACCGCGGTCTCGGTCACCCTGCTCGCCGGCCTGCTGTCGATCGCGCAGGGCTGGCAGCCGCTCGGTCCGCGCGAGTTCGCCCTGCTCGCGGCCGCCTCGGTCTTCCTCGCCTCGGGCTACCACCTGATCATCCGCGGCACGCGGATGGGCGACATGTCGACGATCGCGCCATGGCGCTACACCGGCTTGCTGTGGGCGCTGATCGTCGGCTGGGTCGTCTGGGGCGACGTGCCCAACCTGCTCGGCTGGGGCGGCATCGCGCTGCTGATCGCGGCGGGGGTGTACCTGGTGCGGCGCGAGCGGGGAAGCCGTGGATGAAGACCCTAGCGCGCGCCCGGCTCGAGCGCCGCGAGGCAGCCCGCGCGGGCCAGCACCGGGTCCAGACGGGCACGGGTGCCCGCATCCAGCGCCGCGTGGCGCTCGCGCAGCCGCGCCAGGCACTTCACCTGGAAGCGGAACGGGGTGAGCGTGCAGTCCAGCCCCCAGACGCGCAGCCGGAGCTGCGGCGCGCCCTCGTGCCACGCCTCGGCGTTGGCCACCAGGAACGGCAGGTAGAGCTCGCCGGCGAGCGACAGCAGGCGGCCCGCGGCGCCGTCTAGCGCCTCCTCGAGCGTCCCCCAGTCGCCGTCGACACCCGAGGCGTCGTCGAGCCTGCGCACCCAGTTATCGAGCATCGGCGCGCGCGCCCGCAGGATGCGCATCGGCGTCGGGTCGGTCGCCAGCTCGCTCAGCTGCCCGTACCAGGCGAAGTCGGCCAG
>RPRK01000357.1 GCA_003818495.1 Burkholderiales bacterium | reverse complement strand
TTCCGCAACCGTCGGGGCACAGCCCTGAAGCTGTTGTGCTACGACGGCCAAGGCTTCTGGCTGTGTCAGAAGCGCTTCTCCCAAGGCCGCCTGAGTTGGTGGCCGCGTTCGGCGCAGGCTAGCCAGCGACTCTCTGCCCGCGAACTGCAGATCCTGTTATGGAACGGCAACCCCGAGGACGCCGGCATGGCCGATGATTGGCGGCAGGTGGCTTAACGGCGGCGCTTGCGCGCTGGCGGTGGGTGCGTCTTGGACAGTCCACGGCAACCAGGCAGTGGGATCGGCAAACACCGCTGAACGGTTGTGCAGCAAGGCGCTCAAGTCGTCGATCGGATTGACCGCGTTCAGCCGGCAGGTCTCGATCAGGCTGCTCAGCACGTCGGCGACCAATGCGCCGTGTGGGTTCTTGTAAAACAGGCTGTTGTTGCGGTAACGCACGCTGAGCTTCAGCGCCTGCTCGGCGAGATTGTTATCCAGCGGCGCGCCGGGGATACGCAGAAACCCCGTCAGCGCCGCCCAGCGCTTGAGCATGTCGCTGAATGCCTGGCCCAGGCGGCTGTTGGGCTCGACCTGCTGGTCGGCGAGCTGCTGCTCCATCCAGCCTTTGAGCGCGTCCATCACCGGGGCGCTGTGGGTCTGATGATGGGCCAGGCGTTGCGCCGGGGTGAGCTGGGCCGCCACGCACTGCGCCTCCTGGTGATACACCGTGGCGATGGCCGTGATCACCTGTGCGCATGCGCTGGGAAAGAAATCCTGAATCTCGACGAACTGGCGGCGCGCGTGCACCAGGCAGTTCAGGTCCACCACCCGCTCAGGATGCTGTTTGGGCGTGTTGGCCGCCAAGGCATCGGACATCCACAACATCGGTGCCAGCGCGGCATCGCGCAACGCCAGCAGGTCATCGAGATTCTCCCCGGCATGCTGGCGACCGGTGAAGAACAGACAGATCGTCTGCTCACCCACGCAGCGCAGCACCGAGGTGTAGATCGCCTTGCGCGCCGGCGCGGGCTCGGCCTGGTTGTCCTTGATCAAGGACAGCACGCGCGCGCCGGTGTCGTCCTGAAACACCAAGGGCTGCTGGGCGGCGAGCCACTTCAGGTGGTTGTAGATCCGGTAGCCGACGTCGGCGACCTGCTCGACCAGGTCCCATTGGGTTGCATCGGGCAACGGCAGGCCGAGCATCTGCTGCAGCGCTTCGATGCGATGAAACGGCAGCCCCAGATGATAGTGCGCCACCGCCAGCATCACCTTCAGACTGATGGCATAGCGCTCGGGGCTGACCGCGGGCGGCAGATGCGCGACGAACAAGGCTCCGCAGGCGTTGCAGCGCAGGCGTTCAAGGTCATAGCGCGTCACCGCCACCAATGGCTGGCCACTGAAGCGCAGGCGCACCAACGGCTCAATGGCGTACAACCGGCCGCGTTCGCAGGCCGGGCAACGCTCGCCGGGGACCAGTTGATCGTGGGCACAGAACTGCACCTCGGCGCCGGGATAGTCCGCCGCGCCTAGTCGACCATGACCCGGTGGCGGCGGCTTGTCCAGTTTGTCCGTCTTGCCGGCTGTGCCTGGGTCAACGGCGCTGGTAGCGGTTGTGGTCTTGGTCTCGCTGTCGCTGGGTGGGGCGTCCCCACTGTGCGCCTCGGCAGCGTCGCCAGGGTGTGCGCTGGGTGGATCATTCGGCGGATCTGGGGGCGGATCGTCAGCCGGCTTGCGGGGCGCTTTCTCGGTGGGCTTGCCGAACAGCAGACGCTTGAGCTTTGCCAGACTGATACGGGTCTCCAGCAGCGTGTGCTGCAACCACACCAAGGTGCGCAGCAACGGCGCGACGCGCCGTTGGTCGGCGGCGTCGAGTTGGCCTTGCTCGGCCAGCGCGATCAACCGCTCCACCTCGGTCGCCTCGATCTGCTCGGGCGCGGACGGCGACATGGGCGGCGGCGACATGGATTGCTGCGCCGCTAGCGGCACAGCCGTGCGCGACAGTCCGCCACCAGCGGGTACAGCCACACCGTCTTCACCGGCACCTGACCGAGGCGGTGATCGCCGAGCTTGCCGCGGCCTTGGGTTTCGCCCACGCACACCCAGTTCGCCGCCTGGTAACAGGTGCCGCTGAAACGCGCGGCCTCCACGAAGGTCTCCAGCAGCAGCGGACGATAGCCGTAGCGTGCCTGCCAGTGCTGCGGCAACGTGCGCGCCGCCAGGGCGAGCAGCTTGCTCGCCAGATGCGGCACCCGAATCCAGGGCAGAATCAGAAACCGGGCGTTGTTGACCACCGCGCCCAAGTTGCGCTGGCGCTGTTCGCTGCTCCAGCCGATCCACGCATCACGCGGGGCGGTCTGCCAGGCCGCCGCGCCGAAGCCAAGCACCGCGACCAGTCGCTCGCCGGCGTAGGCGAAGTAGCGCAGCTGCGCCCCCGGCAACGGCTTGTAGCCGAGGTAGTGGTAGCGATCGATGAGTTCGTTCCACAAGCCGCTGCCGCGACGCTCGACCAACTCCAGGCGCACCGTCCCCAGCGCGCTTAACGGTGCTTCGATGCGCGCATCAGGTTCGCCTTGCGGCGTGCGCCGGGCATAGGCGCGCATCGGCTCGTAGTGCCGCCGCGGCGCCGGCAGTTCGATCAGCCCTTCGCGGTGCAGGCGCAGCAGCGCCACCCGACAACTCATGTCCTTCAAGTTGCCGTCGGGCTTGCGCCAGTGGAGCGCCTCGCACACCCGGTAACTCAATTGCTGACGGCTGGCCCCGACATGCGCCCGCAGGATGCCGCGCACCTGTTCGAGTGCCGCCGCGTCGAATACCCGTCCGCTGTAGCGTTTGCTGATCGATGTCGCTTCCATGCCCGACGTTGTACCGGATTCGCTCTTCCGTGTCCCGCAAAAATCATTTGCGGGGTCATCATCTGGGGTTATCGGCTCAGGGTTTCCCGATCATCGATTTTCACAGGCGGAAACTCCACTGGCACGCACGGCTGCCGGAACTACACGATCAGTCGACCGTCGTGCCACAGGCTTCCGCCCAAGCGCGGCAGATAATCATCGACCAGGGGCAAGCGTCCCTGGGTGACATCGGTGCAGTCCTGCAGCAGGGTCGCCACCGCGCCCAGCGGCGGCACCGTCACCTCCGCCAACTGCTGCAGATAGTCATGGCAAGCGAAGTACAGCCCTTGGCGGACGGGGTCGATGCCCAGGGCGTAGCCCCCGTAGGTCATGTCGGTGCCCACGCGATCCTGGACGGGCACCCGAAACGACCCCTCGTAAACCATGGCCGAGCGCTCCAGTCTCGGCAGATCCGGGACGTCGGCCGCGATCGGACCGGCCACGAAAACCATGAGCGTCAGCGAGCGGACGACGCTCGCG
>RPRK01000356.1 GCA_003818495.1 Burkholderiales bacterium | reverse complement strand
TACACGCGCTCGAGCGCCTGCGGGAACGGCGTGCGCCGCGGCCCGAAGCTCCAGGCGATCGACAGGTTCTCCTCGACGGTCATCGTGCGGAACAGCCGCCGGCCCTCCATCGCGAGCGACACGCCGAGTCGCGCACGCTTGTGCGCGGGCAGCCGACCGATGTCGGTGCCGTCGATGCGGATCGTGCCGGCGGTGACCGGTGCGAGGCCGGAGATCGCCTTGAGCAGCGAGGACTTGCCCGCACCGTTGGCGCCGAGCACCGCGGTGATCTGCCCGGGGCGCGCGGTCAGCGTGACGCCGTGCAGCGCCTGGATGTTGCCGTAGGCGACATCGACTTCGTTGAGCTCAAGCATCGGCGGTCCTCGGGGTCTGGACGCCCAGGTAGGCTTCGATCACGGCGGTGTCGCGGCGCATGCCCTGCATGTCGCCGCGGTAGATGACGCGGCCGCTGTCGAGCACGACGACGTCGTCGACCAGATCGGCGACGAAGTCCATGTGATGCTCGATCAGCAGCACCGCCTTGCCGCGGCCGCGGACCCAGCGGATCACCTCGGCCAGCCGCCCGAGCTCGCCCTCGGACAGGCCGGCAGCGGGCTCGTCGAGCATCAGCACCTCGGGGTCGGCCATCAGGGCGCGCGCCACCTCGGTGAGGCGGCGGTAGCCGTAGGGCAGCGACTCGAGCAGCTGGTCGGCGACGGCGGCGAGACCGGCGATGGCCATGATCTCGCCGGCCCGAACGACCGTCTCGCGCTCCTCTCGCATCATGGCCGGCGTGCGCAGCGCGGCCGCGAGCATCGAGCCGCGCTGCTTGAGGTGCGCCCCGAGCATCACGTTCTCGCGGACGGTGAAGCTGGGGACCAGCCGGGGGTCCTGGAAGGTCCGCACGAGACCCGCGGCGGCCACCTCGGGGTTGGAGCGCCCGCCGATGTCGCGACCGCGCAGCGTCACCTGCCCCGCGCTCGGGGTGTAGATGCCGCTGACCACGTTCACCAGCGTGCTCTTGCCCGAGCCGTTGGGGCCGATGAGCGCGGTGATGCGGCCGGGGCGCAGCGCGAGCGACACGCCGTCGAGGGCGACCAGGCCCGCGAAGCGCTTGGTGAGCTCGCGGACCTCGACGATCGGCGCGGCGTCGGGGTCGCCCGCGGGCGCCGTGGAGGCGGTCGCGGTCGTCCCCGTCTTCGCGGGCGCCGTCGAGTCGGACGCGGTCGTCCCCGTCTTCGCGACCGTCGCCGCGGTGTTCGCAGGCGACGCCTCGGCGGCGGGCGACGACCCGCCCGCGCCGCCCGCCGCCAGCGCATCGCGCAGCGCGCGCGCCGGCACGAAGCGCGCGGGCTCGGCGATCGCGCCGGCGAAGCCCTTGCGGAAGAGCAGGAACACGACCATCAGGATCAGGCCGTAGACCATGAACTGCCAGGCCGCGAAGGCCTGCAGCTTCTCGGGCAGCCAGGAGAACAGCATCGCACCGAGGATCGGGCCGACGATGGTGCCGATGCCGCCGACGATGGCCATCACCAGCACCTCGACCGAGCGCTGGATGGTGAAGCTGTCCGGGCCGAGGTAGCCCACGAGGTGCGCGTAGAAGGCGCCCGCGAGGCCGGCGATGGCGGTGCTGATCGTGTACGCGCGGCGCTTGGCGACGCCGGGCGAGATGCCGATGCTGCCGGCCGCGATCTCGCTCGCCTGGATCGCGAACAGCGCGCGGCCGTGCGCCGACTGCACGAAGTTGCGCAGCAGCCAGAGCACCACCGCGGTGGCCACCAGCAGCACGCGGAAGTAGTCCAGCGCCTCGAGCCGCACGCCGAGCACCACCAGGTTCTTGAGCGTCGGCGAGGGCACCGCGCTCAGGCCCATCACGCCGCCGGTGACGTCGGCCCACTCCTTGATGACCTCGTAGGTCAGCAGGCCGAAGCCCGCGGTCATCATCGCGAGGTAGAACTCCTTGACGCGGCCCGCCGGGATCGCGAGCAGCCAGCCGGCGGCGGCGGCGAGCGCGACCGCGCACGGCACCGCGAGGATCACCGGCACCCCGGCGGACTTGGTCAGCACCGCGGAGCCGTAGGCGCCGATCGCGAAGAAGCCGGCGTGACCGAGCGAGATCTGGCCGGCGATGCCGGTCAGCAGGTTGATGCTCTGCGCGAGCAGGATGTTGATCATCACGAAGGACAGGAGCTGCACGGTCGCGCGGTCGGCCGAGGCCGGCACGAACCACAGCGCGAGCAGCACCGCGATCGACAGGGCCGGATGGCCCAGGACGAGCGAGACCTGGCGGCGGAGGGCGTTCATACCTTCACCACCTCCTTCTCGCCGAGCAGCCCGTGCGGCCGGACCGCGAGCGCCACCATCAGCAGCGCGAACGCGATGCCCTGCTCGGCGGCGGTCGACACGTAGCCGCCGACCAGCTTCTCGACGACGCCGAGGAACACGCCGCCGAACAGCGCGCCCCAGGTGTTGCCGATGCCGCCGAGCACCGCCGCGACGAAGCCCAGGATCAGCAGGTTGAAGCCGAACGCGGCGTCGACCGTGCCGGTGATCTGCGCGACCAGCACGCCGGCCACGCCGGCGAGCACGCCGCTGCCCACGAAGGACAGCATCACCACCCGCCGCACCGGGATGCCCATCACCGACGCGAGGTCGGGGTCGAGCGCGACCGCCTGCAGCGCGCGGCCCCAGGCGGTGCGCTTGAGGAACAGCTCGAAGGCGATCACCAGCACCAGCGCGATGACGAAGATCGCGAGGTACTGGGCCGACAGGCGCACGCCGCCCAGGGACACGAAGTCGCGCGCCGAGAACAGGAACGACGGGAAGGCGAGCGCCTGCGACCCGAAGAACTTCGCGACGAAGCCCTGCAGGAAGATGCCGACGCCGAGCGTGGTGACGACCCAGCCCATGCTGCCGCCGACCTTGGCGATCGGACGGATCGCGATCGACTCGGTCAGCGCCGCGACGACGCCCACCAGCACGATGCCGCCGAGCAGCCCGACGTAGAGGTTCGCCCCGATGCCCGCGAGCAGCACGGCCGAGACGGCCGCGAGCATCATCAGCGAGCCCTGGCCGAAGTTGAGCGTTCGGGTCGTCAGGAACGTGAGGTTCAGCCCGAGCGCGATCAGCGCGTAGACCGAACCGACGCTGATGCCGCCCAGGATCAAGCTGGCCGCGAAGCCCATTCGTCTCCCCTGTCTGGATGTGTCGCCGCGCGGGCGGGGCGGGCGGACGCCCGCCGCCGCCGCGCGGCGCGTCGTGCGAGCGGACGCGCCGCCCTGACTCGCCGCCCTTACTGCGTGGCGGCCTTCAGCACGGCGTCGTTCTTGTCGCCCTTCACGTACTCGAACATGCCGAGGTTCTCGGGCTGCACCAGCAGGCGCCG
>RPRK01000355.1 GCA_003818495.1 Burkholderiales bacterium | reverse complement strand
CAATCCGTCCGCCCCGGATGCCCGGGTCGGCCGCCGGATTCACGCTCGTCGAACTGATGGTGGTCGTCGCCGTGGTCGGCCTCCTGGCCGCCACCGCGGCGCCATCGTTCCAGGGAGCGGTGACCGCGCGCCGCCTCGAGTCCGGGACGATCCAGATCGTGAACGCGATCCGCCTGGCGCGCGCCGAGGCGATCAAGCGCGCCGGCGTGGTCGCGGTCCGCCCCCTCACCGGCACCGACTGGACCTCCGGGCTCGTCGTCCACTTCGAGGAGGATTCGGACCCCTCGAACGCACGCACGGCCGCCGACACGGAGATCCGGCGGTTCCAGATGCCGGAGCGCAGCACCTTCCATTCCGCCAGCCCGGCGGCCCTGGCGTTCGACGCGCAGGGCCGCAACGTCGCACCGACCCTCAACGGCACCCCGGAGGACGGATTTCTCCAGATCTGGGTGAACGGCAAGTCGAAGACCGTCGCGATCAGTCGCACCGGCGCCGCCTCGATCGTCACGTCGTACTGACCCCGCCCACCATGCCGATCCGACCCTTGTCCCGATCCAGCCGCGGCTTCTCGCTCATCGAGCTGCTGGTTGCGCTGATCGTCGTCTCGCTCGGCCTGGGCGGGATCCTCTACGCGCAGGGCCGCGGCGTGCAGGCGCTCAACGGCAACAGCTGGCGCGCCCAGGCAGCGGTGCTCGCCGAGCATGTGGTCGATCGGGCGCGCGCGAACCCAACGGGGGCCTATGCGGTCGCCTTCGGCAGCACCCCCACCGGCAGCACGGTCGAGCAGCGCGACATCGGCACCTGGAAGGCGCAGCTCGCCCGCAGCCTGCCGGCCGGCGACGGCGAGATCACCGTCACCACGCGCACCGATGCGACCACCGGACGGGACTTCGACGAGATCAACGTGGTGGTGCGCTGGGACGACCGGCGAGCCGGGGCCGGCGACGGCGGCAGCGAGCAGCTGCGACACCTGCGCGTGCAGGGCTACAGGGCGCTGCCATGATCCGGATCGCACACCGGCCGGCCCACCGGCGCCCCGGCCCGGCCGCCTCCCGCGGCATGACCCTCGTCGAGATCGCGGTCGCGAGCGCGCTGTCGCTGGTCGTGCTGACGGCGATCCTGTTCGCCTACACCTCGCAGCGCTCGACGCAGCGCTACGCCCAGGAGCTCGCGCAGGTCCAGGGCAACGGGCGCGTCGCCCTCGAGCAGATCGGCCGCGACATCCGCCAGGCAGGCTTCATCGGCTGCAACAGCGCGCTGCAGCGGCACGTCGACCCGCGCGTCTGGGAGACGACCGTGATCCCGGTCGATCCCGCGGTCGCGGTGTCGAACGCCAACTTCACGATCGATGCGCAGACCTCGATCCGGGTCTTCCGCGGCAACGCGGCTGCCGGCGTCTGGGGCAGCGCGGCGCCGGCCGGCGTGCCGGCAGACGCCCACGTGATCGAGGTGCGCTACGCGAACCTCGACGGCGCCACCCGCCTCGATCCGACCGCGGCCATCACCCCCCTCACCCTCACCACGGTCGGCACCTTCGAGCCGAGCCGGGGCGACGCCTCGCCGCAGTCGAGCAACCGCCTCGGACTGCTGTCCGACTGCCAGAGCTCGGTGATCGTCAGCATCGATTCGGTGGCCGGCACGCAGGTCGCGCTCATGCCGACGCGGCCGCTGTCGGGAGCGCGCTGCGGTCATGCCTCGCGCGTCGGCTCGGGCTGCATGTACGCGCCGTCGACGACGCTCTATCCGATCCGCGTCGTCCAGTACTTCGTGGCCCTGCAGACCGTCGACGGCGTCTCGCAGCGTTCGCTGATGATGCGCACGCGGCGCATGAGCAGCACCGCCGTCGAATGGGAAGACCCGCAGGAACTGCTGCGCGGTGTCGTCGACCTCACCGTCACCGGCCTGGGTCTCGACCTGCCCCATGCGGCCGGATCGGATCCGACCTTCGGCGTGCGGCGACAGCTCGACGAGGTCACCGACAGCGCCACCTTCCTGCCCGCCGTGACCTCGGACGAATGGCGCCGGGTCGTCCGCGTCGACCTGCGCCTGCGGATGCAGGCGAGCAAGGGCACTCAGGTGGGCGACGCGCCCGTGATCCGCAACTTCGAATCGTCGTTCACGATCCGTTCCAGGGTGACCGTCGACCCATGACCCCCATCCGCCGCCCGCTCCCCTCCCCGACCCGTCCGCGTCGCCCGGTCCGTCCGCGCGGCGCGCAGCGCGGCGCCGCGCTGCTGATCGCGATGCTGCTGCTCGCGCTGATGATGTTCGTCGGTTCGGGCTCGCTCGAGAGCGCGATCGTCGAGCACAAGGTCGCCGGCAGCATGCGCGACCGGAGCGCCTCCTTCGAGGGCGCGGAGGCCGCGACGCTGCAGTCGTTCGCGCGCCTGCGCCAGCTGGTCGCGATCGGCCGCGGCGAGCCGGTCGAGTCCGGCGGGCACTTCTACGGCGGGCGGCTGCCGCCGACAGGCGACGGCACCACCGTCGAGAGCGACACCGCCGCGCTGCAGTTCTGGCGGGACTGGGGCATGCCCGTCGCCGGCACGATGGAGACCACGCTGCCGGCATCGATCGCCCACGTCGACAAGACCCGCTACGTGATCGAACGCATGCTGATCGACGACGAGGGCGAGCCCGCCGGGCCGACCACCTATCCGCTGAACTACAGCCGCCTCACGGTCTTCGGCAAGGGCGAAGCCGCCGCCGAGGTCCTGCTCCAGTCCACGCTCGTGACCCTGCCGAAATGAAGCCCCAACCTGCCGCCCCGTCCAGGCTCCGGCTGCTCGCCGGCTTCGTCGCGGTCGCCGCCGCCACGCTCACCGTCGCGCTGGTGCCCCAGCCGGTGACCGCCGCCGGACCCCTGCTCGTGCTGCCCAACGTGCCCTGGTTCATCGGCCAGAACGTCGCGCCGAACATCCTGCTGACGCTGGACGACTCCGGGTCGATGGCGTGGGCCTACGCCCCCGACTCGATGTCGAGTACGTCCCTGCGGGAATCGCGCGCGTTCAAGTCGAATCTGAACCCGATGTACTACAACCCGTCGGCGACCTACAGCGCGCCGCCCGACGAGAACGACATCCCCTATCCGACCTCGTACACGGCGGCCCGTCTCAACGGCTTCGATCCGACACGGGGTACGGTCAACCTGCAGACGTCCTACCGTCCCCAGCACACCTACAACCCCAGCAGGACCACGGTGGACGCGTACGCCGAGCACTGTTCGGGCTCGGGAACCTGTCCGGGCGTCAACGTGACGAGGAACGCGGGGACCGAGGCCTACTGGTGGACCTACACCCCCGACGGCACCGCAACATGCCCGAACGAGCCGGCGGTGAGCGCGATGACGGGCCTGTCGGCGAGCTGCT
>RPRK01000354.1 GCA_003818495.1 Burkholderiales bacterium | reverse complement strand
AGGATCGCCTTCTCGATGTCGAGGCCGGGGTTCGCGCGCATCGTCTCGGCCGTGGCGCGCACCGCCTTCTGGTCGCGCGGCGTGAAGGCGCGCAGCGCGTGCTGCACGCGGTTGCCGAGCTGCCCGAGCACGGTGTCCGGGATGTCCAGCGGGTTCTGCGTCACGAAGAACACGCCGACCCCCTTGGAGCGCACCAGGCGGACCACCTGCTCGATCTTCTGCAGCAGCGCCGCCGGCGCCTCGGCGAACAGCAGGTGCGCCTCGTCGAAGAAGAACACGAGCTTGGGCTTGTCGCGGTCGCCGACCTCGGGGAGCTTCTCGAAGAGTTCGGACAGCAGCCACAGCAGGAAGGTCGCGTACAGCCGCGGCGCGTTCAGCAGCTTGTCGGCGGCCAGGATGTTGACGACCCCGTGACCCTTCGAGTCGGTCTGCAGCAGGTCGTCGAAGTTCAGCATCGGCTCGCCGAGGAACTTGTCGGCGCCCTGGCTCTCCAGCGCCAGCACGCCGCGCTGGATCGCGCCGATCGAGGCGGCCGAGATGTTGCCGTACTCGGTGGTGAACTGCTTGGCGTTCTCTCCGACGTGCTGGAGCATGGCCCGCAGGTCCTTGGAATCCAGCAGCAGCATCCCGTTGTCGTCGGCGATGCGGAACACCAGGTTCAGCACGCCTTCCTGGGTCTCGTTCAGGCTGAGCATCCGGGCGAGCAGCATCGGCCCCATGTCGGAGACGGTCGCGCGCAGCGGATGGCCCTGCTCGCCGTAGACGTCCCAGAGCGTGGTGGGCAGGCCGGCGAACACCGGCTCCGGCAGGCCGAGCCGATCGAGCCGTTCCTTGAGCTTCGGGCTCAGGGTGCCGGCCTGCGACAGTCCGGTCAGGTCGCCCTTGACGTCCGCCATGAAGACGGGGACGCCGATCCGGGAGAACCGCTCGGCCATCACCTGCAGCGTCACCGTCTTGCCGGTGCCGGTGGCGCCGGTGATCAGCCCGTGGCGGTTGGCGAGGGCCGGCAGCAGGCACAGGTCGGTGTCGGCGATGCGGGCGATCTGGAGAGGCTCGGGCATGGGTATGTCGATGGTAAAATCACCGATCCTTCGTCGGCATTGCACCATGTTGCCGCTGGACCGGCAAGTTCGGCGACCGCCGGCGCGCCGCTCCGCGCGGACCGTTCCCGCCGGCATCATCCAAGACAGGATCGACTCCTTTATGGCCGGGCATTCCAAGTGGGCCAACATCCAGCATAGAAAGGGCCGCCAGGACGAGAAGCGCGGCAAGCTCTTCACGCGCCTGATCAAGGAGATCACCGTCGCCGCGAAGCTGGGGGGCGGCGACGCCGCGATCAACCCGCGGCTGCGGCTCGCGGTGGAGAAGGCCTCCGACGCGAACATGCCCAAGGACACCGTGCAGCGCGCGATCCAGAAGGGCGTGGGCGGCCTCGAGGGGGTCAACTACGAGGAGATCCGCTACGAGGGCTACGGCATCGCCGGCGCCGCGGTGATCGTCGACGTCATGACCGACAACCGGACCCGCACCGTGGCCGAGGTCCGGCATGCGTTCTCCAAGTACGGCGGCAACCTCGGTACCGACGGCTCGGTGGCCTTCCTCTTCAAGCACTGCGGCCAGTTCCTGTTCGCGCCCGGCACGTCCGAGGACCGCGTGATGGAGGTCGCGATCGACGCCGGCGCCGAGGACGTGTCCACGGATGACGAGGGCGGCATCGAGGTCCTCTGCGCGCCGAACGACTATTCGCAGGTCAAGGCGGCGCTCGAGGGCGCGGGGCTCAAGGCCGAGGTCGCCGAGATCACGATGAAGCCACTGACCGAGACCGACCTCGAGGGCGACGACGCGGCGCGCATGCAGAAGCTGCTCGACGTGATCGAGAACCTCGACGACGTGCAGCAGGTCTACACCAACGTGGTGCTGCCGGAATGAAGATCCTCGTCGTCGGTTCGGGCGGTCGCGAGCACGCGCTCGCATGGCGGCTCGCGCAGTCCGGCCGCGTGCAGGTGGTCTACGTCGCGCCGGGCAACGGCGGCACCGCGCGCGAGCGCAACATCCAGAACGTGCCGATCACGAACCTCGACACGCTGGCCGCGTTCGCCGAGCGCGAGCACGTCGCGTTCACCGTGGTCGGACCCGAGGTGCCGCTCGCCGCGGGCATCGTCGACCTGTTCCGGGGCAAGGGCCTGAAGATCTTCGGGCCGACGAAGGCCGCCGCGCAGCTCGAGTCCTCGAAGGACTTCGCCAAGGCCTTCATGACGCGGCACGGCATCCCGACCGCCGAGTACCGCACCTTCACCGACGCGGCGGCCGCGCACGCCCATGTCGACGAGCAGGGCGCGCCGATCGTCATCAAGGCCGACGGCCTGGCCGCCGGCAAGGGCGTGGTCGTCGCGCAGACGGCCGCCGAGGCGCATGCCGCGATCGACATGATGCTGCTCGACAACCGGATGGGCTCGGCCGGGGCGCGCGTCGTCATCGAGGAGTTCCTGCAGGGCGAGGAGGCGAGCTTCATCGTCATGTGCGACGGCCGCAACGTGCTCGCGCTGGCGTCCAGCCAGGACCACAAGCGGCTGCGCGACGGCGACGAGGGCCCGAACACCGGCGGCATGGGTGCCTACTCCCCCGCGCCGGTGGTCACGCCCGAGGTCCACGCGCGCGTGCTGCGCGAGATCATCATGCCGACCGTCCAGGGCATGGCCGCCGACGGCATCCCGTTCACCGGCTTCCTGTACGCCGGCCTGATGATCGACGACAAGGGCCGCGCCAAGACCATCGAGTTCAACTGCCGGCTCGGCGACCCCGAAACGCAGCCCATCATGGCGCGGATCAAGAGCGACCTCACCGAGGTGTTCGAGCTCGCGATCGCCGGGCACCTCGATCGCGCCGAGATCGAATGGGACCGCCGCACCGCGCTCGGCGTGGTGCTCGCCGCCCACGGCTATCCCGAGGAGCCGCGTCGCGGCGACGTCATCGAAGGCGTCGGGCCGCGTGCGGCCCTCTCCGACGACTGTTTCGTGTTCCATGCCGGCACCAGCCTCGCCGGCACCACCCTCACCACCGCCGGCGGTCGCGTGCTGTGCGTGACCGGACTGGGCGACTCGGTCCGGGTCGCGCAGGCGCGCGCGCACGCGGTCATCGACGGCATCCGCTTCGACGGCATGCAGTACCGCCGCGACATCGGCCACCGGGCGATGTCGCGCCGGCCCGGCGCGCCCAAGCGCGGCTGAGGCCGCGCGCCACACGATCAGGAAGCGTTCCGCGATGAGCGACTCGAGCCTCTCCACCGACACGGTCGATACCGCGGCGGTCCGTACCTACCTGCAGGGCCTGCAGGGCCGCATCGTCTGCGGCCTGGAGACCCTCGACGGCACGCCGT
>RPRK01000353.1 GCA_003818495.1 Burkholderiales bacterium | reverse complement strand
GCGTAAACTCATAATATTCGACGAGTTGCACAAAATGCCACTTTGGAAGCAATGGCTGAAGGGCATCTATGATACCGAGAAGGACGGTCCTGCACTTTTCGTAACCGGCAGTGCGCGACTCGACACCTATCGGAAGGTCGGTGACTCCCTAGCCGGCCGATATTTTCAATATCGTCTCAATCCGCTGACACTCAGTGAATTGCAAGTCGTGGATCCGCTGTTTGAACCCGAGACGTGTTTTCAAAAGCTCATGGAATTCAGCGGATTTCCAGAACCCTACTTGGAATCTTCAGAAACGTTCTATCGACGCTGGCGTAACACCCACCTTGATATTATTTTGCGGCAAGACCTTGTCGATATGGAATCAGTGTCTAGTATTCAAAACATCGAACAATTGATCTACTTGCTATCGCAACAAGTTGGATCAACGATATCTTATAGCTCACTGGCTCGAATACTTCAGGTGAGCGACAAAACAATAAAAAGGTGGCTAGGAATCCTGGAAAGTTTGTTTGTCATCTTTCGAGTGAATCCATACGCTACAAAGCAAAGCCAAGTCATAAGCAAAGCTCCCAAGTACTATTTCTACGATATCGCTAGAGTCGAGGGAAATGAAGCGCTGCGCTATGAAAATTTGGTCGCTTTAGCGCTGCAAAGTCACATTGATTATATAAAGGATTGTCATGGTATCGAAATGACACTTCATTTTCTTCGCAAAAAAGACGGGCGTGAGATCGATTTCTTGATTGCAAAAAAGTCCCAGGTACTTTTCCTCATTGAATGTAAATGGAGCGATGCTACTCGGTCACCAAATTTTGAGTTAGCAGACAATTTTCTCAAGAGTGGCCTCCGTAAAGTTCAATTGGTAGCCAAACTTCAGCAAGACAAGACCTTTCCAGACGGCCTTGAAATTCGTTCGGCACCGCGGTGGTTAAGCGATATCGATTTAATGAGAAAATAATTTCAGTAAATTGAAGGCGTCACAGCCGCGGGTTCTTTCGCAAGAAAGCTCTTGCATTTTGGCTAGAGGTTAGTCATCTCGTCAACTTCGCCCTAACCAAGTAGTGGAAAGGACGCCGAGTTTCAAGAGACATATCAATTTACGGCAGCTTTTGCTACGGCCTCGGTGCTGGCCGTTCTGGCTCTTATCACTCTTGTGATCAAACGCTTGGCTGTAAAACATAGCGCGACAGTTTCGGAGCATTGAATGAGAATATCCCTTCGAGGCGGCAGTTTTCTGACATCCACAAAATGCTTGATGGGTTTCGAAAAAGCAGATGCTCTCGATCGTGCAAAGGCCTTCGGCGGAGCTGCTGATAGGTTTGCAAACGCAACAGAGCGTCGAAATTTATTGAATCCAAGGGGCTGGGTGAGTAGACCCACCGGATCGCTCCAGTAGGCCCCTCCTCAGAACGCAGCATGCGGATTTCCCGCACTACGCTCCCGATCATCAGTTACGCTTTCGCGTCATTCGGGTTAGGAAACATGGATTTGGTTTTCCATCTTTCGGGAAAGCCAGCTTGCTTAAGGAGTGCGTTTAAACGTTGCCAATTCATTTTCTTGCGATCGCCACGACGTCTGAACCATTTGAAAAGAATGTGTTTAGCGGCATAGATGAACCCCTTGACTCGGCGATCGTTATCGCTGATCCCATGGTAATTAATCCAGCCTTGGACCACTCTGGCCACACGTTTCAGAATGTAGTTGGTGTTACTGGTGATAAGATTTTCCCAAAGGTACTTTTTGAGCCCTTTGAGTTTAGCCGTGAATCTGTCCCGGCGACTTTTGAGTTTCAAACGCCACCATTTCTGATTTCTTGCAAGACCCCAGTAACAGGTGAAGCCCAGGAAGTTGTATGTTCCCAGTCGTTTGCCTTTTCTGGATGCACGCATGGCAGCAAGACTCCCGGAGGAGATAAGGCTTGATTTGTCAGCGTGCATATCCAGTCCGAACTTTTGTAGTCGCTTTGGCAAGACCCTGAAGAATTTCTCCGCCTGTAGTAGGTTTTCAAAGACAAATACCATATCGTCCGCGTACCTTATCAGTTCTGCCCCACCTGTAATGTGAGTGATTTTGATACTCTCAAACCACTCGTCGATTACGTGATGTAGGTAGATGTTCGCAAGTGTAGGCGAAACGATACTACCTTGTGGGCAGCCGCGATCATTCGGTACCAGTTTCTCATCGATCATTGTTGGAGCCGTAATTAGCTTGTTCAACAAGTGGAGGAAACGGTTGTCAGTGATTTTCTTCCGCAGTATTTCGTTCAGTTCCTTCAGAGGGATTGAGTTGAAATATTTTCGGATGTCGATTTCCACCACTGCCCCGTTGGGGTGTTTGTGTGTGATGGCCATCAGACGTTTCAGGGCATCGTGACAGTTTTGGGCTGGGCGGAAGCCATAGGAGCAAGGCAGAAAGATTGGCTCGTATATCGTACTTAGAATTGTGTTGACCGCTTTCTGGACGATCTTATCTTCCAGGCATGATATCGCGAGCGGCCTCGTTGAGCCGTCCTCTTTAGGTATTTCCACCAGCCTTGTTGGTTGCGGCTTGTACGTCCCTCGCCTTATTTTCAGCAATAGATTCTTCAGGTTTTCTTCGAGCTTCGTTCCGTATTTCTCCTTCGTCATTTTATCCAAGCCACTTGCTTTATTTTCTTCTAGCGAGTGGTACGTTGCCTTGAGCATGTCGAGGTCGATGACGCAGCCAATGTTATTGAACACCGTGCCTTTGTCACGCTTCGACCGCTCCCCTATGCGTTTGAGTTTTGTTGACCATGTTTGTTCGTCTTTGCTGTGTACGTCCATTGTTTCCCTCAAACGCTCCTCATGATCTGCCAGCCCTTCGCTCCACGGTCGTTACCCGCTTCGTCACTACTACGGCTGACTCCGCCATCCAGCTTTCCCTTTTCCAGCGCCTTGCGTGTATCGCTTGTGCAGCCAGATACTCCGTGAGGGGAAAGTGGACTTCCCAAGTTCAGTCGTACATCTTTGCAAACTCGCTGACGCCAAGGGCCCCGGGGTTTGGCGGTTTAGGGATTTCGTCAGTTTGACCCTTTACCACCTGTTGCTTGCGGTGTACCTAACCACCTCAGCTCGCCCACGATTAGCTTTCGGGGTTTAATGCGTTCACCCTTTCGGATTTCGGCTCGAATGCTTCACTGTCTACGCTTCAACCCTCTCGTTACCTCCAGGGCTGCAAGACTCGTTACGCGGTGGAGCTGACTTCTCCTTCCGCAGCGGGACTTACACCCGCAAGATACACGCCGCTTTTCTTGGCGCACTAGGTAATCTAAAACCCATCACCGCTATCGGTTATTCAAGGGAAATTCCGGCTAAATTGCCGCAATTCTCACCATTCTTCCACAAAGACTCTTTCCTTTATGCT
>RPRK01000352.1 GCA_003818495.1 Burkholderiales bacterium | reverse complement strand
GGGATAGTAAAGGTAGCCGTTTTAGTTTTTCGATTAATTTTGGCTTGCAATAAAAAAAGGAAGGGGCTGCCCCCAAAAAGGAGCAGCAAAGCTAACCGCCGATATTACTTCTTAGATTTAGCTTTTCTGGTCTTCCAGGCTTTTTTGGCAGCCGCCACACGCTTGGGATCTTTCTTCTTGGCGGCGGGTTTCTTTGCTGCTTTCTTGGCCTTGACCGCTTTCTTTGTCGTTGTTTTCTTTGCCTTTTTCATCGTTAAAACCTCCTTCTTCATATGACCAAAGGACTCACTATAAGTCCCTTTCGGTTGACCTTGATAAAAACTTAAATCACCGGCACGAATCCCCACACCGGCTTACCTTCTAACGTGATTTCTTCTCCCAGCATCACTTCCTGCGTAACTCCAAATCTATCCGTAACGTACAGCGCGGGGTACAAGAGCTTCACTCCATCAAATAGATCCGGACCCGAAAGATGCTCCAAATAGAGCAAAATGTGGTTGTTTCCGCATACCCTAAACTGCCAAGTAGCAGTTGTCTCCTTGCAAGTAGCTGCAAGGACATCCCCTGGAGTAACGTCAAAATCGGAATCAGAGACCCACAGTTTCATATTTTTCCCTCCTTACTAACGCCTTCGCCTTGGCTATTTCCCGTTCCGACCGAGGCGGTGTGAATGGAAATTTGATCAGAAAATCAATATGCGCATGCGCGGCTTTGAGTGTTTTAAACACTCTAGTATCAGATCCCTTGCCGCTGATTTTAAACCCAGGAGCCTCGACTGGCTCACGCCAATGATGACCACTAATGGGATTGTGCTTATCCACAAAGTTAAAGTTGTGATAGATTTTGTATCCCCGATATTCCATTTTTTAATACCTTCTCATGTTGTCATAAAACCCCGTAGCGGTTGCCCACTCGCGGCAATACTTAGCGTCAGAACAGAGGCGCTTGCACTCTGTCTCGATATCATCCAAGCACGCTCCCATCTCGCGAAAACAAGCAAGCACATGATGTACGTCGTGTCTATCCGCGACGGCTCGAAGGCATTGGTCTATATCTTGCTCGATCATCCGCTCTTCATAATCACCCATTTTTTTAATGCAATTATTTTCACACCACGCCGCTTGAGATGCGCGTGGATACTCCCTACCGCATTGTTCACATCGGTACATATTTGCTCTCCCCCTTGCCCTTGAAGTTTCGACCTTCGAACCTTCATTACAAGCATGATCGGCTAAAGCTAAAATAACTTTAGCTGGAAATTAACCTGGGGATAGGTAATTAACATTGTTGATTATTTTTAGACTGATGTGGGCTGTGAATCTTTCCGGTAGGTAAATCTAACGCGGATTTAAGGTCGTCGCCATTCCATCCGTAACCCATCCAAGCCGACGATATAGTAGTTAGGGACAGTCACGGTAACAGCAAATCCCAACACTTCATACATACGTCTGGCGATGACGTTATCTTCCTGGACGTAAAGTCGAACACCCGTATCGGATCTATCGCAGATTTCGCGCACTAGCTCTTTGCCATATCCTCTACCTCTAAAATACGACACAACACCCATATCAACGATCTCAGTGAAACCGGAGCGAAGGTCTTGTTTGTAAAATGCGTAGCCGGAGACTTTTTTTGTAACGTCGTTTTTCACTAAAAGGCATGTTGCGTTCTGAAGAAGAGAAAAGATATCATAGATAGCTTCTGCGCTCCAAATATCAACAAAAATCAAAAGTAGGTCACTCACGTCCTCTTGCGACTCGATGGCAGAAAGCATACTTGTCTCCTTTGCTTTACTTCCACTTAATCTGCTTTTTAAAGAAAGCCCCATGCAATCCTAATGCACAAACCCAAGATTAACTATGTCGATTAACCTATATAGGGAGTAATCTATGAGAATTTTTTGGTTGGTATTTTTATTTCTTATTTTAGTTTTTATAAACTCTCGCCCTGCCCTCGCAGCTATCATCTATAACGGCGAATCCGCCCCTTTTGTAGCTGCCTCTACATGGGACACAAACGGCTCTGTCCTAAAGCAGATCACAGCTGCGCCTCACTCTCCGACAAGGCACCTTCGCGCCACCATTTACATGAGAAACTGGTGGGGAGCAGTTGCTTATGTTCCAGGCAACTGGGCAAAGCAGCTGAATCTATCCACATCGAGTTACCTATCGTTTTGGGCTAAGTCCGGGAAAAAACCTACTGTAATCGTACAGCTATTCGACGCAAACAAAAGCAGCAGCGCGGAATATAAGGTAAAGCTCACATCGGGTTATAAACAGTTTAAAATCCCAATGTCAGCGTTTACTGGGGTGGATTTGACTAAAATTGATGCTATTTCTTTTGCTGTAAGCACAACAGGCTCCATTAATTACAGCATTGACATCGACGATATCACGTCCATTGCGTCAACTCCAACTCCAACTCCAACTCCAACTCCAACTCCAACTCCAACTCCAACTCCAACACCAACTCCTACACCAACACCTACACCAACGCCAAGCTGCACCCCAGACGCACCCTCCTGGCAAACGTGCAGTAATTGGGCGTCACAACAGTACGGCCCGTATAAAGTGTACAACAATATGTGGGGGACGGGGACTGGAGCTTGCATGTGGGCGAAATCTGAAAGATGCTGGGGTGCAACAGCGACGTACAATGATGAGGGGGGTTGGGTTAAGTCCTATCTTCAAGCGTGGCGTGGTTACCACTATAACATGCTATCGGGGGAAGGCAGTGGACTTCCCCAATCGATGGCCACCCTAAAGCAAGTGACCGGAGAGTGGGACATGACCACGCCCAAAGCGGGAAGGTATATGGCGCTGTGGGACATATATTTTCAGAAAACAGCGACTGTTCAAAACGACCAGGGCGATGCTAATTTGATGCTGTTTCAGTATATATGGGATCGGACAGGCTGGTTAGGGAGTGATAGTGACCTACCTCCTCCCTATAATGAAGTGACGGTGGGGGGCATGACTTGGCGGTACAAATACATCGCCAGCGAGGCGCGTGTCAACAACGGTCCGGTTATTGTAATGTACGCATTTCCCCGAAATGGCATCCAGTTAGGCACCCAATCTGCCAACATCGATATTAAAGCGATTTATGAGTGGGGGGTTTCACAGAAGCTTTTCGCCAGTGGCCTCTACCTTAAAGGCGTCCAAGTGGGGTGGGAGACAATAGAGACAGGGCCTTCTCTGGATGGTGGTAAGTTTCAGACCAATAACTTTAAAGTATCTCTTGTGGAGGCGACACCCACTCCAACGCCGACGCCTACACCCACTCCAGTGCCCACTCCTACACCCTTGCCAACACCGGTAACTGGGACTACAGTCCAGCCCATGCCCGTTATTAGCCGAAATGTCCCTGCGTTCGCTTCCTCCGGAACG
>RPRK01000351.1 GCA_003818495.1 Burkholderiales bacterium | reverse complement strand
GCGCCGTCGGCGCCGGCGGTGAGGATGCGGCCGCCGATTCGGTCGCGGGCCTCGAAGAGCACGACGTCGCGCACGCCCTGCTGCTGCAGGAGCACGGCGGCGAGCAGGCCGGCGAGGCCGCCGCCGACGATGGCGATGCGCAGGGGGGTGTCGGTCATGCGGGCGCCTGGGGAGAGGTCCGGATTCACGGGCATGCCGGACGATACCCGGGTCGAGGACCGTGTCGCCGTCTACCCGACCGCGCTCACGGCACGCTCGACTCGAAGTGGATCGGCTCGCACCGGTTCGACGTGCCGTCGGCGAAGGCCCGCTGGCGCGCCATCGCCACCTGGCAGACGATGCGCACGGTCCGCTGCGCATCGGGCTGGGACGCGCGCTGCAGGGTCCAGGCGGCCAGGGCCGCCCACCCGACAGGACCGAGCATCACGCCGAGCAGCGCGGAAGCGGTCGAGTACGTGCTCGCGTTCGCGCCCAGCGTCGTGCCCGGTCCGTACGCGGCGAACACGCCGGCCGATGCGAGCGCCATGCCCGTGCCGACGGCGACGGGTCCGGTCAGTCTGGCGAATCCGGAGGCGGCGGCCGAGCGCTCCGTCGCGAGCCTGCGCTGGTACTGCTTCCAGCTCGCGGCGGTCATGCCCGGTTCGAGGTGCCCGAGCAGCGCGGCGAGGCAGGCCGACTCGAATCCGATGACCTGCGCGCGCAGCAGCCTCGCCTGCTGCGCGTCGGGCGGCGTGCTGCGGGCGGCATCGTCGATGCGCACGAGCTCCGCCACGGCAGGATGTCGGACATGCCGGGCGTCGACGCCCAGGGCGGTTGCCGCGCCGCGCACCATCTCGAGCCATCCGACGCCGTGACCGCGCACCCGGTTCATCACCGCGTTGCCGCCCGCGAACAGGATGAGCTCCAGCGCACGCGCGGGCTCGATCGGCGCCGTGGCGTTCTCCCGATCGGGCAAGGTCCGCGTGATGGCCAGCGCCTCGTCGAGGGAGGCGCTGCGCAGCGCGGAGTCGAGGACGGCGTTGGAATGGTGCGTGTGCATGCTGACTCCCGAGTCGCATGCCGAGCATCGGGCAACGCGACTCACGCCCGAAATCGGCGGCGTCCGTCGGCGTTAATGACCTGACGGACGGGAGGCGTCAGACGTCGCATTTCACGCGAATCACAGGCGTTTCTTGCAGCTCCGCGATGTGCTTCTGGCACCTGCGTGGAACTTAGTCACTCGCAGCCTATGGCTAAGGCTTCTATTCGGCTCGATGCGCCGTCCGAGCGACGCGCTCTGCCCGAAAGAAGGTACTGCATGAGGCTCGAAGCGTCGGCGAGCAAGCCGTCGGGCCGGAGGCTGGCTTCGGTGCGCCCGCGAAAGGCGTTCCCGCGGGAATTTTTCGCTTCGACGACCTTGGTGCGAACCTCGGTGCGGCATCGATCACGCCACCTTGGCTCATCCAAGGCTCACGGGCTGAGCTCTCACCCCACCCACTCACCCCGTGCGGCCGGAACCGCTCCGGCCGCACGACCCCGCAGCGATCGTCAGGCGGCCTTCTTCGCCCAGGCCGTGCACCAGCCCTTGCCGGCGACCTGCTTGCCCGCGAACAGCGGGCAGCCGCCCCACGGGTCGGTCGGCTTGCCCTGGTACAGCGCGCAGTTGGTGCAGACCTGGCCGGCGGCGTACTTGGGGTACTTCTTGGCGTCGACCTTGGTGGCGTCGGCGACATAGCCCAGGGCGACGGCCTGGGGATCCTTCTCGTCGAGCTTGGCCTGGGCGCGGGCGCCGGTGGTCAGGGTGGCGAGGGTGGCGCCGCCGGCGGCCACGTTCATCATGAAGACGCGTCGGTTGCTGTGCATGGAAACCTCTCGTGCTGCGGTGGGCCGGTCGTTCGGAGGACGCGTCGGGTGGCCCGTGTGCCCGGCGCGTCGTGGATCTCTGCGGGTGCTACGCGCGGCCGGCCTCTCGGCCGTGCCCGAGGGGGTGCTCGACGAGGCGGGCGGCGAGCGCGCGGCCGGATCGCCAGGCGCCCTCGACGCCGGCGCCGCCGAGCGCGTCGCCGCAGGCGCCCAGGCCCGCGTCGGGGTCCCACTCGCACAGGTCGGGCCCGGCGGCGTCGGCGGGGGCGTGGGCGTAGCGCCAGCGGTGGACGCTCGCGTGATGCCAGGCGAGCGGCTGGCCCACCTGCTGCGCGAGCGCGTCCCGGAGGCGGGCCTGGACGTCGGCCGGCGGGTCCTCGAGGTGCGCGCGGCTCCACGCGTGGCGGGCGTGGACGACCCAGTGGGCGCGGCCGGGCACGCGGGTGCGGCCGGGGCGGGCGTCGCTGCGCACGATCAGGCCCGCGGGGCCGGTGCTCGGCTCGGCGAGGTCCCAGGCCGGCGGGGTGGCGGGTGCGTCGGTGACGGCCATCAGGGTCCAGCACGGCACCATCGCGACGGCGCGCGCGCGCTCGGCCCAGTCGGGGCGATGGGGGGCCAGCAGCACGGCGGCCTGGGGCGGGGGGATCGCCAGGACGACGCGGTCCACGCGCGGCGACACGGCGACGCCGGCGCTCTCCAGCACCCAGCCGCCCGGCTCGCGCCGCAGCGCGTCCACGGTGCAGCCGGTCTGCATCGGCAGGCCGGCGAGGAGCGAGCGGCACAGCGTCGGCATGTCGGGAGTCGGCACCCACTGCGCTGCCGGGTCAGTATCCAGGCGGCCATCGCGATCGACGCTCGGCGACCACCGGGCCAGCAGGCCGTCGCGCTCGGCGGCCTCGACGACGCGCACGAAGGCCTCGGAGCGGGCCTCGAACGCGGGCGCGCCGTGGTCGAAGCGCGCGGGGGTGGCGCTGCCGTCGGCGCCGGTCCACTCGGTGCGGCGGGTGGCCAGGCGCCCGCCCACGCCGCGCGACTTGTCGAAGACCTGCACGGCGAACCCGGCGTCGGCGAGCGCGCGGGCGCAGGTGGCCCCGGCGATGCCGGCGCCGACGACGGCCACGCTCGGGCGGGGCGCGGGGCTCACGAGGCGCGCTCCGGTCGGGGAGCGGGCCGGGAGGCTCGGCGACGCGCGGCGGTGGGGTGAGTGGGCTGCATCCGCCGATGATAGGCCGCCTCAACTCAATAACGACTCTGAAGGGGCATTCGGGCGATTGAAGCGCTACTATCCGACTCGATATCGACTCACTCGAACCCATGACCTCCGACTCCGACGCGCCCGCCGACGACGCCTCGCGCCCCCTGTTCCGCAGCGGCGCGGTCGCGCGGGCGGCCAGGATGCCGGTCGCGACGCTGCGGATCTGGGAGCAGCGGCACCGCGCGGTGCGGCCGGCCACGGCGCCGTCGGGGCACCGGCTCTACTCGTCGGCGGACGTGGACCGGGTGCTGCTGCTGCGTCGGCTGACGGCGCAGGGCCATGCGATCGGATCGATCGCGGGGCTGGAGACGGGGCAGCTTCGGCGGCTGGCCGAGTCGTTGGCGCCGTCGCCGTCAGGGGATGCGGCG
>RPRK01000350.1 GCA_003818495.1 Burkholderiales bacterium | reverse complement strand
GCGCCGGCGGTGCCGGTGCTCTCGGCCCCTCGGTGCTGATGGGCGCGGTCGCCAAGCTCATCGACCCGGCCCGCCGCGGCATCGCCACCGGCATCGTCGGGGCCGGCGGCTCCTTCGGCCAGTTCGCGGTGATCCCGCTCGCGCAGCTGATGATCTCCGGCCTCGGGTGGGTGCACGCGCTGTGGGGCCTGGCGCTGCTCACGCTGCTCGCCCTGCCGATGATCCTGCCGCTGCGCGCGCCGGTCGGCGGCGGCACCGTCGCCGCGGGGGGCGCAGCCACCCTTGGCGAGGCGGTGCGCGGCGCGGTCCGCGACCGCAGCTTCGTCCTGCTCACCTGCGGGTTCTTCGTCTGCGGCTTCCACGTCGCGTTCATCGCGACGCACCTCCCCGGTGTCGTCGCCTCCTGCAACCTGCCGCCCGAGGTCGGCGCGTGGTCGCTCGCGATCATCGGCCTGTTCAACATCGCCGGCAGCTTCACCATCGGCTGGGCGGTCGACCGCTGGCGCATGAAGTCGCTGCTGTCGCTGATCTACGCGGCCCGCGCCGTGGTCGTGTTCGCCTTCATGCTCGCACCGAAGACCGAGACGACCTTCCTGCTCTTCGCAGCGGCGATCGGCTTCACCTATCTCTCCACGGTGCCGCCGACCGCCGGACTGGTGGCCAAGCTGCACGGCGCACGCTTCATGGCCACGCTGTTCGGCCTGGTGATGCTCGGCCACCAGGTGGGCGGGTTCCTCGGCGCATGGCTCGGCGGCAAGGCCTTCGAGGCGACCGGCTCGTACGACTGGATGTGGTACGCGGACATCGTGCTGGCCGTCGCGGCGGCGCTGATCCACCTGCCGATCCGGGAGGCCCGGCTCCCCCCGCGCGCGGTGCCTGCGGGCGGCTGACGCCCGGACAGGCCAGCGCCGCAGACGGACCGGGCCGCGACAGGTAAGCTTGCCGGCCCCGTCACGGACCCCGAGCCATGATCCGCCTGTCGAGCTTCGACGACCTGGTCCTCGCCGCGCGCGCGCAGCCCGAGCGCCAGCGCCTGCTGCTGGTCTTCGCCCACATCGGCCTGCCGGCCGATGCCACGCCCGAGCAACGGGCCAGCTTCGAGGCCGGCCGCGGCGGCGCGCTGACGCCGGTCATGTGCGTCGACAAGGCCGCGGAAGACTTCGCCGCCTTCGCCGACCTCGCCGCCGACGCGGATCGCAGCGGCAACGCATGGTCCGTCGTCTTCGTCGCCGCGATCGGCCATCGTGACGGCGTGGCGCCGAGCACCGACCAGGTGGGTATCGCGATGCAGCAGATGATCGAGGCGATCGGCGCCGGCAGACCACGGGGCTTCGCCCTGTTCGACCGCGACGGTCGCCCGGTCCAGCTCGGCTGACGCACACCCGGCCGGGCCGGGCTCGCACTGCGAGGTGGCTCGCGCAGCGAGCCAGAGCCATGCCATCCTGGCGCGATGCCTGACCGTCGCTTCGCCTTCGTCGACCTGGAAACCTCGGGCGTCTCGCCGTCCGAGGACCGCATCACCGAGATCGGCATCGTCCTGGTCGACGGCGACGAGCAGGTCGAGGAGTGGTCGTCCCTGGTCGATCCGGGCGTGCCCATCCCGCCCGAGATCACCGCCCTCACCGGCATCACGAACGAGATGGTCCGCGGCGCACCCCCCTTCGAGGCGCTGCTGCCCGAGGTCGCGCGCCGCCTCGAGGGTCGGGTCTTCGTCGCGCACAACGCGCGCTTCGACTACGGCTTCCTCAAGGCCGAATTCCGCCGTGCCGGCGAACGGTTCGGGGCCGACGTGCTCTGCACGGTGCGCCTGTCGCGGCGGCTGTTCCCGCAGTACGGCTCGCATCGGCTCGACGCGCTCATCGACCGTCATCGCCTGCCTTCCGCCGACCGCCACCGTGCGCTCGGCGATGCCCGCGCCATCCGCGCCTTCCTCCAGGTGCTGCCCCGCGACGCCGATCCCGACGAGCTCGAGACGGCGATCCGCGAGCTGCTGAAGCTCCCCGCGACGCCGCCGCACCTCGATCCGGCGCATCTCGAGTCCCTGCCCGAGTCCCCCGGGGTCTACGTCTTCATCGGCGCGAGCGGCCAGCCGCTCTACGTCGGCAAGGCCCGCAACCTGCGCGAGCGCGTCCGCGGCCACTTCTATGCCGACAGCCGCAACGCCAACGACGCCCGCCTCGTCGCCGAGGTGCACGCGCTCGAAGTCGAACCGACCGCCGGCGAGTTCGGCGCGCTGCTGCGGGAAATGCAGCGGATCAAGACCTGCGCGCCGCTGCACAACGTCGCCCTGCGAAGGCGCGAGACCACCTGCTTCCTGCGGGCCGAGGTGCCCGGCCGCGCACCGCGCATCGTGCCGCTCGCCGAGCTCGAGCACGCCGACCCGCTCGCCGAGCCCGGCCTGGCCGGCCCGTTCGGCAGCCGGGCCGGCGCACGCGCCGCCCTCGCCGCGCTCGGTCGCGAGCATCGGCTGTGCGACCGCGCGCTCGGGCTCTGGGCCCGCGACGGGGCGTGCTTCTCGCGGCAGGTGCGGCGCTGCGACGGCCTGTGCACCGGCGACGAATCCGCCGAGACCCATCACGCCCGGCTGCACGCGGCACTGGCGCCGCTGCGTTTCCCCGAGTGGCCGTTCGCGGGACCGGTCGTCCTGGTCGAACACGACACCGACACGGGCCGCGTCGATCGCCTGGCCTTCGACCGCTGGCGCGCGCTCGGCCCCGACGGCGAGCAGCCGTTCGATCCGGACGTCTTCAAGCTCCTCCGGCGCCGCATCGCGCGCGACCCGCGGGCCTTCGAGCCGCTCGCGCGCTGAACGTGTGCGGCGGGTCGCCGCCGCCTCGCGCCTCGCGACCGCTCACCCGGCAGGCCGGCCGCGATGACGCGGCGCAGCACCGGCACGCCCAGCCGAATGTCCAAGGTTTCTCTTGCAGTACCGTCGAAACCCCGTGCTAGATTACGCGCCCGGAGACACGGACGACCCACGAGAGAGCAACTTGCAGTTCCTCCAACTGGTCATCAGCGGTATCGCGCAGGGCTGCATCTACGGCCTCATCGCGCTGGGCTTCGTGCTCATCTACAAGGCGACCGAGACCGTCAGCTTCGTGCAGGGCGACCTCATGATGCTCGGTGCCTTCGGCGGCCTGGCCGCCATGACGATGCTGAACTTCCCGTTCTGGCTGGCGATCCTCTCCGCGATCGCCGCGATGGGGCTGTTCGGCCTCATCGTCGAGCGACTCGTCATCCGGCCGATCCTCGGCCAGCCCCAGTTCACGATCGTGATGCTGACCATCGGCATCGGCTACATCGTGCGCGGGCTGATCACCATGGTCCCCGGCATCGGCACGGAGACGCACACGCTGCCGGTGCCCTACAAGGACGTCGTGCTCAACGCGGGCGGCCTGCTGCTGTCGGTCGAGCAGGTGGTCGTCATCGGCTCGACCGCCCTGCTCTGCGCGATCCTGTACGCGG
>RPRK01000349.1 GCA_003818495.1 Burkholderiales bacterium | reverse complement strand
TGCACCCTGCGCTCCGTCCCCAGCGCTTCCCGCCGCTCGGTCTTGGGCGTCCTCGGCGCGATGTCGAACACCACCCGCCGGATGCGCCCTTCGAACTCGAAGGGCGGCGCGTAGTCGTGGCACACCGGCGCGGTCGAGCGCCCCACGTCCATGCCGGTCGACGACACCATCGCGGCCATCGCGGGGATGGTCACCGAGCCGATCTCGGCGCCGTCGAGCAGCAGGGTCGCGGTGCCGGACTTGCCTTCGCGCGCCATGCGCAGGCCGACGGTGCACGGGCCCGACGGCAGCTCGACGTCGGAGGCCACGCTCGTGTGCGCGTGGAAGTGGTTGTAGTCGAAGACGAGCCTGCGCTCGCGCACGTACAGCGCGAAGCCGCCGTTGGAGCTGCCGCGCGCGACGAGGGCGCCGTTGCGGCCGGCGCCGAGTTCGATGTCGGCGGTGAGCACGAAGGGCCGCGCGCCGGTCGACGGGGCGACGTCGGCGTTGTAGCGCGAGACCGGCGGATACAGGACCCAGCGGTCGCGACGGGCGGTGCTGCCCCCGCGGGCCTGCGCGGAGCGGAACAGCTCGGCGCCGCGCCGGTCGTCGAGCGGCAGCACGCCGTGGCGCGCGGCCTCTTCCCACCACAGCGCGATCAGCGCGCGCAGGCGCTCGGGATGCGCGGCCGCGAGATCGTTCGATTCCGAGGCGTCGGCGTCCGCGTGGTACAGCTCCCAGGTCTCGCTGTCGTAGTCGGCGCCCAGCGCGTGGAAGCACACGGCCTTCCAGCCGTCGTGCCAGAGGCCGCGATGGCCGAACATCTCGAAGTACTGCGTGCCCTTTCGCGTCGGCACGCCGGCCGCGCCGTCGGCGAGCGCGTAGGCCATCGAGGTGCCGTGCATCGGCTGCTGCGGCACGCCGTCGACCTCGGCGGGCGCCTCGATGCCGAGGATCTCCAGCACCGTCGGCGCGATGTCGACGACGTGGTGGAACTGGCGCCGGATGCCGCCGGCGTCCTTGACCCGCGCCGGCCAGTGCACGACGAACGGATCGCGCACGCCGCCGGCGTGGGTGTTCTGCTTGTAGCGCTTGAGCGGCGTGTTGCCGCACATCGCCCAGCCCCACGGGTAGTTGGTGTGGCTGTCCGCGGTGCCGATCAGGTCGAGCCGCTCGACGGCCTGGTCGACATCCTGCTTCATGCCGTTGAAGTACATCATCTCGTCGAGGATGCCGGTGCGCCCGCCCTCCTGGCTCGCGCCGTTGTCGCTCATCACGACCAGCAGCGTGTTGTCGAGCTGTCCCATCTCGCGCAGCGCGTCGACGTAGCGGCCGAGGTGCTCGTCGGTGTGCTCGAGGAAGGCGGCGAAGGCCTCCATCAGCCGCGCGGCGAAGCGGCGCTCGTTGTCGGTGAGCTCGCTCCACGCGGGCACGCCGGGGTTGGGCGGCGGCAGCACGGTGTCCGCGGGCACCACGCCCATCGCCTTCTGGCGCTCGAACCAGTGCTCGCGCATCACGTCCCAGCCTGCGTCGAACTTGCCGCGCCAGCGCGCGAGGTAGTCGTCGGGCGCCTGGTGCGGCGCATGGCATGCGCCGAACGCGAGGTAGGTGAAGAACGGCCGATCGGGCGCGGCCGACACGTGGTCGGACGCGTAGGCGATCGCGCGGTCGATCAGGTCCTCGGTGAGGTGGTAGCCGTCCTCGGCGCGCGCGGGCGCGTCGACGTAGTGGTTGTCCTGCACCAGCTCCGGCCGGAACTGGTCGGTCTCGCCCTGCAGGAAGCCGTAGAACCGGTCGAAGCCGCGGCCGAGCGGCCAGTTGCGGAACGGGCCCGCGGGGCCGGCCTCGTGCATCGGCGCGAGGTGCCACTTGCCGACCATGAAGGTGCCGTAGCCCTGCGCGCGCAGCACCTCGGCGAGCGTCGCGGCGCTCTTCGGGATCGCGCCGCGCATGTTCGGGAAGCCGGTGTCGAAGTTGGAGATCGCGCGCATGCCCACCGCATGGTGGTTGCGCCCGGTGAGCATGCAGGCGCGCGTGGGCGAGCACAGCGCGGTGGTGTGGAAGTTCGTGAAGCGCAGGCCGGCGGCGGCGAGCGCGTCGATCCGCGGCGTGGCCAGCGTCGAGCCGTAGCAGCCCCACTGCGCGAAGCCCACGTCGTCGAACACGACGACGACCACGTTGGGCGCGCCGCTTGCAGGCCGCGGCTCGGGCGGCCACCAGGGCTCGGACTCGGCGGCGGTGCGGCCGATGCGGCCCTGGAAGGCGGTGTCGGTCATGCGGCTCTCCTCGTTCACGGCACCCGGCCCGCGCCGGGCGCCGGCTGCGCTCACTCCGGTTTGACGCCCGCCAGGTCGATCAGCCCTTTCCAGCTCACCAGGTCGCTCTGGATGAGCTTCTCGAACTCGGCCACCGACAGCGGCTTCGGCGCCGGGCCGTTCTGCTTCTGGTCGAAGAACTCGGCGACCTCGGGCAGGACCATCCAGCGGTTGAGCGTGGCGTTCATGCGCTCGACGATCTCGCGTGGCAGGCCCTTCGGCCCGAACAGGCCGTACCAGGGGAACGCGTCGAGCTTGAAGCCCTGTTCGATCACGGTCGGGACGTCCTTGATCTGCGGCAGCCGCTCGCCCGACAGCGTGCCGATCGCCCGCATGCGGCCGGACCGCAGGTGGGGCAGCGGCGACGCGGCGTCGATGGTCGCGATCGGCATCACGCCCGAGATCACGTCGGGCGGGATCTGCGCGACGGTCTTGTACGGCACGTGGACCATCTTCATGCCCGACTGCGCCTTGATCGACTCCATCGCGAGGTGGCCGCCCGAGCCGATGCCCCACGACGCGTACGACAGGTCGTTGCGGGTCTTCACGTACTCGACCAGCTCGCGCATGTTCTTCACCGGCAGCGTGGGGTTCACCACCACCATGTTCCCGCCGCCGCCGCCGATCCGTGCGATCGGCACGATGTCGTTGAGCGGGTCCACCGGCGGCTTGAGCATCAGCAGCTTGTTCGCGACCGTGGCCCCCGTGAAGGAGACCAGCAGCGTGAAGCCGTCGGGTGCGGCGCGCGCGACCTCCTGCGTGGCCAGCATTCCGTTCGCGCCGGGCTTGTTGTCGACGATGACGGGGGTGCCGAGCTCCTTCGACAGCCAGTCGGCCATCAGGCGGCCGAAGATGTCGGCACCGCCGCCGGCGCCGCTGGGCAGGACGAGGCGGATCGGCTTGCCGGTGGGCCAGGCCTGGGCGCGTGCGGCGCCCGTGGCGGCAAGGGTCGCGACGGCGGTGGCGGCCTTGAGCAGCGTGCGACGGCTGCCGGGGGCGACGAGGCGGGACGAGGTCATGGGCGAGGCTCCTTGTCTTGTCGGGGGCGTTTGAGGACGCGTGGGGGGCGTTCGTGAAGCGTGCATGAGGCGTGCGTGAAACGTGCCGGGAACGTGCGGGGGCCGGTCAGTCGGCGCTGATGCCGAGGCGTCGCACCAGCGGCGCCCAGCGTTCGGTCTCGGTGCGGATCGT
>RPRK01000348.1 GCA_003818495.1 Burkholderiales bacterium | reverse complement strand
CGCGTCGACGGCCGCTGGCGCGCCAACATGGCCTCGCGCGAGATCGAGGGCCACTTCGTGTGGCGCGACGCGCGGCCGGGCGAGCGCATCGGCACGCTCACCGCGCGCTTCGCAAGGCTGGTGCTGCCGCGCTCCCGGCTGAGCGAAGTCGAATCGGTGCTGTCGACATCGCCCAACCAGCTTCCGGGCCTGGACATCGCCGCCGACGAACTGGTGCTCGGCACGCTGCCGATGGGCTCGCTCGCGCTGACCGCGACCAACGGCGGCACGGCCGAACAGCCGGTCTGGAACCTCGATCGCCTGGTGATCACCAATCCCTCGGCGCGGCTGGAGGCGCGCGGCCAGTGGTCGTTCATCGGTACCCCGCGCGGCAGGCCGGGGGCGGCCGCGGGCACCTCCGGCCCCGCGCCGGCCGGGCCGGTGTCCGTCGCTCCCTCGTCCAACGGGCCCGACGGCCGCAGCACCCGGCTCGACTTCGAGCTCGAGGTCCTCGACGCCGGTCGGCTGCTGACCGGTCTCGGCATGAAGGACACCGTCCACGGCGGCATCGGTTCGCTCGGCGGCTCGGTGCACTGGCAGGGGTCGCCCGTGACCATCGACTACGCGTCGCTGGACGGGGGCGTGCAGCTCTCGATCGGCAAGGGCGAGTTCCTGAAGGTCGACCCGGGCGCCGCCAAGCTGATCGGCGTGCTGAACATGCAGTCGCTGCCCAAGCGGCTCTCGGGCGATTTCCGCGACCTGTTCGGCGAGGGCTTCGCCTTCGACAGCATCGAGGGCCGCGTGCGCATCGACGACGGCGTCGCGCACAGCGAGGCGCTGCGCATCCGCGGTCTGCAGGCTGAGGTCACCATCCGCGGCGAGGCGGATCTGCAGCGCGAGACCCAGCGCCTGAACGTCGAGGTCGTGCCCGAACTCAACGCGGGCCTCGCGTCGATCGCGTTCGGCGCGATGGTCAACCCGCTGATCGGGCTGGGGTCGTTCGCCGCGCAGTACGTGCTGCGCAAGCCGCTGCAGCAGGCGCTCGCCTACGACGTCGACGTGACCGGATCGTGGACCGATCCGATGGTGAGCGAGCGCAACCGGCGGCTGCTGCCCGGCCGTTCGGAAGCGTCGCCCTGAACGGCCGGGCACGTCCGCCCGGCGGGTCGCCGCGGACGTGGATGCTACCCTCGCCGCACCCCCTTTCTCCCCAGCCCAGGACCCGGACATGACGGCGAAGCTCGCGATCGCGGCCATCCAGATGGTGTCGGCCGCATCGGTCACCCCCAACCTCGAGACCGCGCGGCGTCTGGTCCGCGAGGCCGCCGACGGCGGGGCGACCCTGGTCGTGCTGCCCGAGTTCTTCTGCCTGCTCGGCCGCAAGGACACCGACAAGGTCGACGCGAAGGAGCCGGCCGGCGAGGGGCCGATCCAGCAGGCGCTCGCCGACATCGCGCGCGAGGCGGGCGTCTGGCTGATCGGCGGCACGGTGCCGATCGCCTCGAGCGAGCCGCGCCGCATCCGCAACGCCTGCCTCGTGCACCGGCCGGACGGCACGCTGTCGGCCCGCTACGACAAGGTCCACCTGTTCGGCCTGAAGCGCGAGGGGATGCGCTTCGACGAGTCCGCGACGATCCAGCCCGGCCGCACGCCGACGGTCGCCGACCTCACCGGCCCGGACGGAGCGCCCTGGCGCGTCGGCCTGTCGGTCTGCTACGACCTGCGGTTCCCCGAGTTCTACCGCGCGCTCGGCACCGTCGACCTGATCGTCGTCCCCTCCGCGTTCACCTACCCGACCGGCCAGGCGCACTGGGAGGTGCTGCTGCGCGCCCGCGCGATCGAGAACCAGTGCTACGTGCTGGCGCCCGCGCAGGGCGGCACCCACGAGAACGGGCGGCGCACCTGGGGCCACACGATGCTGATCGACCCCTGGGGCGAGGTCCTGGCGCGCCTGCCCGAGGGCGAGGGCGTCGTGGCCGGCGTGCTGTCGGCCGAACGGATCGCCGAGGTCCGGGCCCAGCTGCCGGCGCTGGCGCACAGGACGATGTGAGGGTGCACGGACCGGGGCCGGGCCCCGGTCGCGCCCGGGGCTGCGTTAGACTGGCTCCATGAATACCGTCGCCGACCCCTCCCTCTCGCGCCTCGCCCACGCCCGCAGCCTGCTGCTCGAGCCGTACGAGCTCGACGAGTCCAGGCTGTCCGAGGCGATCGGCGAAGTCTTCCGCCACCGCGTCGACTACGCCGACCTGTACTTCCAGTACACCCGCAGCGAGGGCTGGAGCCTCGACGAGGGCATCGTCAAGGCCGGCAGCTTCTCGATCGACCAGGGCGTCGGCGTGCGGGCGGTCTCCGGCGAGAAGACCGCCTTCGCCTACTCCGACGAGATCGGCTTCGATGCGCTGATCTCGGCGGCGCGCGCCACCCGCACCATCGCCCGCAGCGGTGCCGGCAAGGTCAAGGTCGCCGCGTCCATGAAGCCCTCGGCCGGCCGCGTGCTCTACGGCACCGCCGACCCGATCGCCTCGCTCGACGCCACCGCCAAGGTCGATCTGCTGCACAAGGTCGAGCAGCTGGCCCGCAAGAAGGACCCGCGTGTCGTCCAGGTCATGGCCGGCCTCGCCGCCGAGTGGGACGTCGTGCTGGTCGCGCGCTCCGACGGCGTGATCGCCGCCGACGTGCGCCCGCTGGTGCGCCTGTCGGTCACCGTCATCGCCGAGCACGCGGGCCGCCGCGAGCAGGGTACCGGCGGCGGCGGCGGCCGCGTCGACTTCGCCTACTTCACCGACGCGATCATCGAGCGCTACGTCGACGACGCCGTGCATGCCGCGCTCGTCAACCTCGAGGCACGCCCTGCGCCGGCCGGCGTGATGAGCGTGGTGCTCGGGCCGGGCTGGCCCGGCGTGCTGCTGCACGAGGCGATCGGCCACGGGCTCGAGGGCGACTTCAACCGCAAGGGCTCGTCGGCCTTCGCGGGGCGGCTCGGCGAGCGCGTCGCCGCCAAGGGCGTGACCGTCGTCGACGACGGCACGATCCCCGATCGCCGCGGCTCGCTCAACGTCGACGACGAGGGCAACCCGACCCAGCGCAACGTGCTGATCGAGGACGGCATCCTCAAGAACTACATCCAGGACTCGCTGAACGCGCGGCTGATGAAGGTCCCGGTCACCGGCAACGGCCGCCGCGAGTCGTTCGCGCACCTGCCGATGCCCCGGATGACCAACACCTTCATGACCGGCGGCGACCGCGACCCGAAGGAGATCGTCGAATCGCTCGAACGCGGGCTGTACGCGGTGAACTTCGGCGGCGGGCAGGTCGACATCACCAACGGCAAGTTCGTGTTCTCGGCGAGCGAGGCCTACTGGGTCGAGAACGGCAAGATCCAGTACCCGGTCAAGGGCGCGACGATCATCGGCAACGGGCCGGACGCGCTGACCCGGGTGACGATGATCGGCAACGACATGCGGCTCGACACCGGCGTCGGCGTCTGCGGCAAGGACGGGCAGTCGGTGCCGGTCGGTGTCGGGCAGCCGACGCTCAGGCTCGAAGGCCTGACGGTTG
>RPRK01000347.1 GCA_003818495.1 Burkholderiales bacterium | reverse complement strand
GTTTCTCGAAGATGCCCTCGATTATGCGGATTCGAAGAATCTCATTATTGTCGCGGCTGCGGGAAACAAACCCACCGGAAAACCGTTTTATCCTGCGGCATATTCATCGGTGATTGCTGTTGCAGCACTTGAACCTGACGGCAAACCCTGGGAAAAATCGAATTACGGAAGTTTCGTTGACCTGTCCGCGCCCGGATTTGCGACTATGCCCGTGGGCTACAAAGGTGATCCCGGAACTTATGCCGGAACTTCCATTTCCACCGCGTTTGTGGCGAACCGTGTTGCGGATTATCTGTCAAAGCATCCTGATGCGACAAAGCAACAGGTTTATAAGGCATTAAAATCCGGATTTTGAATTTTCGCAGGGGGCATGTCGGCGACATGCCCCTGCATTCAATTTTAAGAAAGAGGGCATGTCGCCGACATGCCCCTACGTTTATTTGGCTTTGGCAAGGCTTAAAGCCTGATCAAACTTTTTGCTGATCTGCAAGGTCATATCTGCTGCCTCATCCAGCAATGAGGCTGTTGCTGCCCTGTTTTCCGCGGCTGCTTTTTTTGCCCATTCCTTGTATGTCCGGGCATGGTCGTCATTATGCTTTATCCAATGCTCAAACAGTTTGGCTATTTTTTCATCAAAAGACATACTGCTCTGAACATCATGAGTATGATTATGATGGTGATCGTGGTTATGCTCATGATCGTGATGATGGTCATGGTGATCATGACCGTGATCGTGGTGGCTCATTTTCGTTCTCCTTAATTTTATAAAGTTATCAGCAGATCGAAAAGTTTGCATTTCCGCCTGAAGGCGGACTGCGAACCGAAGTTTCAGAAATAACACGGATACGGATAATTGTCAGTAACAATGTTTCGGTCCCGGCTTTAATGAATCATCCGCGCTCCAATTCGATCACCGTGATTTCAGGCGGAGAGAACACGCGCATCTGAGGTCCCCATGTTCCAGTACCCCGGTTCACATAAATTCCGGAACCTTTGGGAAGTCCGTAATATCCCCGCAGAAATGGAAACGGCACAGATACGATAAACCGGAAAGGAAATATCTGTCCTCCGTGTGTATGTCCCGACAATTGCAGATCAAACAGCCCTAAGCTTTCCAGTCTGACCAGGGGACGATGCTTGAGAAAAAGTGTAAACAGCCCGTTTTCCGCACTCGAAGAAAGCAAAACTGATTCCTGAACCGTTCCTCCGATAACACTGTCATCAACGCCGGCAATGTTTATGAGCGACGGGACGGTTTCAGCTTTTCCCCGCAGCACCGTGAACCCGCAGTCCTGCATGAATTCCAGCGAATTCTTAATGCCTGCATAATATTCATGATTTCCGGTAACAGCATATTTTCCGTATCGCGGACGGATTTCATTGAAAATATCCGACAAGCCTTTCAGGTGATGGTCTGAGACGTCCACCATATCCCCTGTACAGACCAGAATATCGGGATTCAGAGATTGTATTTTCTCGGCAATGCCTTTTACACGATTGCTGCTGGTGAGCATCCCCAGATGCAGATCAGAAATATGGACAATTCTGAGATGCCCGGTTCCGGTCGGCAGTTTATGCGTAACAAGATGCAGATATTCAATCCGCGGGTGAAGTGCCTCAATAATACCGTAAATGCACACCGCGATGACCGAAGCGAGCATGAAAATGACCGGCATTTTTCCGGAGCAGGGACATGTCTGCCTGATGCTGTATGAAAGAATATCAATTCCCCCCATCAGAACTGCTGCGACAAATCCGAGAAAGATAAAACCCATCCAGTAGAAACCCGCGAAAGCCATGATCCGTGCAGGGAGGTCATATCCCTGCTGTTCAAGAATACGCGACATCAGAGGTGCCAGAATCATTATGAGCAGAAACAGGGCGGCAATCCATCGTCCTGTCCGCGAGGGCAAAAGAATTCTGATCCGCAAAAAAAATAGCAGGTGCATGAGACTGTAAACTGAAAGAAAGACGGCAAGAAACTTCGACATCTGCATTCAACCGATACGTTTTTGCTAACAAAAATTGATATTTATTAACAAATGCACACTCAGTTTTTACTGAGTGAGGGGTATCTCCCAAAGCACAGGAATTATCCTGATCGCTCGGACAGCCTGTTTTTCGCTGTACCCGCAAAATTTTACGTTCCGGGGTAATCTGCCGGAACAACCGTATATTTTACCGAAGAACTGCCTTAATATATAACAGAAGCTGCTGATTCTGTCAAGAAAATTAAAATATCCGGAAAAATTTTACAGGTTTCTGTTAATATAACCCAACTTGCTGCCTATAGACAAGTACCTGAAATTATTAGAAGTGAAAAAACGGAAGTTTTCGCAAAAGCTCCCATTTTCCGCTGTTTTAAGGTTTATAGGTGGCAAGTTGGGTTAATATAATTGATTCGGACAAGATCGCTGATTTACAAAAATATTTTGACACAGGAGTTTGATTTCGGTAAATAAAGCATAATCTTGTTCCTATAAAGTTCGAATGCCCAGATTGAAACTTGACGTTGAAAAAATAATAGGATATAAATCGTCTTCAGGTTAAAATTAACGTGAAGTCAGGGTCGGCACCCGGTATTCCCTGCTTTTACGACGCGGATTTTCTGCGGGCATGGAAAGGAATATCTTCTTCCCTGAAAAATTTTTACCCTGAATTATACTGCCCGTCAGCATAATCTGAGCTTTTTTAAAACGCGAAAAACTTAAACCAAAACTTAAAACAGATGCAAACCGTTTTGCCGATAAAAACGATTCGCGTATATTTAAGCCCGGGCGTTTTACAAAAAATTCGGAAAGCGCAAATTGTGACGGTGGAAAGAATATTTATAATTCAGGCTGAAAAAAAGCAGGCTGTCTGTTAAAATACAGATTTTCAGAAAGCGGTTTCACAGGGCAGCAGACACAAAACGGTTTGCGTCTGTTTTAAGCCGGGGCGTTTTACAGTAAAACGGTTTTGAAGATCGTTTCGGCAGACCGCGCTGTCGGACAATTGATTTCTGAATTATCTTATGAGTTCGCAGTTACATGGTCTTAACCGCTAATTGACGCTGATAAACGCCGATTAATCAGAAAAATAAATTCAACTGCGTAAGTCCTATTATCTCAAGACAATTCGGGACAGCAGTTTTTTCCAAGACAAGGGAAATAAAAATTTCGGAGCTGGATTGTGCCTGACACGGCAGGCGGTTTATAATGTCCGACGCTTACGGGAAAGCGCAGACGCACGATAAAATTGACAGTTGAACCTTCTTCCGAGAGGGTCCGGCTTCCTTTCACTTTTGACCTTTTTTCGAAGGAGGATAAACAGTTGGGATACGATGACAATGTCACTTTTACGGATTACACTCTGGGTCAGGAACAATTGGAACTGATAGAAAATGTCCTGGAGAGCGATCTGATCAAAAGCGGTGTCCACAGTGCCTTGCTTATAGACATGGCCGGCAATATCATTGCACAGCGCGATAACGGGAAATGCGATCATGATCTGTATTCGCTGGCAGCCCTTGCGTCGGCGAATTTCGCCGCGGTGGACACAATGGCCAAGATCGT
>RPRK01000346.1 GCA_003818495.1 Burkholderiales bacterium | reverse complement strand
CGCGCGCCCGTTGCCCGGACAGACTGGACGGCCCGCGCGAGCGGGCCGTTCGCGTTGCGGAACGCGCCGCGCGAAGCATCGGCGGCAGGATGCGGAACCGGCGCTCAGCGTGCCGACCAGAACCCGTCGTGGACCGCCGCGGCCTCGTCCTCGAGCAGCGGCCCGAGCACGTCGACGCGGCGCTGCCCGCTGGCGAACACCTCGCGGCAGGGCAGGTCGAGGGTCGGGTTTTCCGGATGCGCGCCGGTCAGCGTGCGCAGCCGCGTCTCGGACAGCCCGTAGACCACCTTCGACAGCCCCGCCCAGTAGACCGCGCCCGCGCACATCGCGCACGGCTCGGCGCTGGTGACCAGCGCGCCGCCGGCGAGCGCCGCGCCGCCGTGCGCAGCCGCCGCCTGCCGGATCGCGAGCGTCTCGGCGTGCGCCGTCGGGTCCTCGCCCATCGCCGACTCGTTGCCGGCACGCGAGAGCACGCGGCCGTCGGCGGCGACGACCATCGCGCCGAACGGATGGCGGCCGGCGGCGCGCGCCGCGCGGGCCAGCGCGATCGCTTCGCGCAGCGCGGCGAGTTCGGTGGCGCCTGCGCCGGTGGCGCCGGACTCCGACGCGGCCGCACTCACGACGAGTGCTGCCCGCGGTGAGCCCAGGCGGTGGTGTGCCGCTCGATGTACGAGAACAGCTCGTACATCGCCATCGCCATCGCGCCGATCACCACCAGCCCGGCGAAGGCGAGCGGCATCCGCGACTGGGAGCCCGCGGTCAGCAGCAGCTGGCCGATGCCCTCGTTCGAGGCGCTCATCTCCGAGACGGTGGTGCCGACGAAGGCGAGCGTGATCGCGACCTTCAGCGACGCGAAGAAGTACGGCATGGAGCGCGGCAGGCCCACCTTGAGCAGCACGTCCAGGCGCTTGGCGCCGAGCACTCGCAGCACGTCCTCCAGCTCGGGCTCGAGGGTGGCCAGCCCGGTGGCGATGTTCACCATGATCGGGAAGAACGAGATCAGGAACGCGGTGAGGATCGCCGGCCCGGCGCCGATGCCGAACCAGACCACGAGGATCGGCACCAGCGCGGCCTTGGGCACCGCGTTGAACGCGGTCATCAGCGGATACATCGCCGAGTAGGCGAACTTCGACGAGCCGATCAGGAAGCCGAGCGCCACGCCCACGACGATCGAGATCGCGAAGCCGATCATCGTCGTCCAGAAGGTGCGCCACGCATTGGTCATGATCGGGCCCGCGTACTCCACCAGCGCGACCAGGATCGACGAGGGCGAGGGCAGGATGTAGTCGCTGACGTTCAGTCCGCGGCACAGCAGCTCCCAGACGATCAGGATCGCGGACAGCAGCAGCAGCGGCGCGTAGCGCTCGGCGGTGGTGGGGGCGGCCATCGGCGGGTCCTCAGCTCTTGCGGATCGAGCCGATGCGCTCGCGCAGCTCGAGCACGAGCGCGGTGAACGGTTCGGTGTAGGTGATCTCGAGGTCGCGCGGGCGCGGCAGGTCGATCTGTCGGGTGGCCAGGATCCGGCCCGGGCGCTTGCTCATCACGTACACGGTGTCGGCGAGGTACACCGCCTCGCGCAGGTCGTGCGTGACCAGGATGACGTTGAAGCGCTGCACGGTCCACAGGTCGCGCAGCACGTTCCAGAGCTCCTCGCGCGTGAACGCGTCGAGCGCGCCGAAGGGCTCGTCGAGCAGCAGCATCTTCGGCTCGTGGATCAGCGCGCGGCAGATCGACGCACGCTGCTGCATGCCGCCCGAGAGCTGCCACGGGTACTTGTCCTCGTAGCCCTGCAGCCCGACCGTCGCCAGCAGCTTGCGGGCGCGCGCCGCGTACTCCTCGCGCTTGGCCTTGAAGCTCGAGCGGTAGGGCTCGACGATCTCCAGCGGCAGCAGCACGTTCTCGAGCGTGGTGCGCCACGGCAGCAGCGTCGGCGCCTGGAACGCCATGCCGACGATCTTCAGCGGGCCGGTCACGTTCTGGCCGGCGATGGCGACGCTGCCGCGCGTGGGCTTCTTCAGGCCGGTCGCGAGCTTCATGAAGGTCGACTTGCCGCAGCCCGACGGGCCGACGATCGCGATGAACTCGCCGTCGCGCGTCGACAGCGTGATGTCCTCGATCGCGAAGTCGTTGCGGGCGGCCAGCTCGTCGGAATAGGCGAGCCAGACGTCCTTGAAGTCGACGAACGGCGGCGCGGCGCTCATCGCCGCCCCCGTGACGGGGCGGACCGCATCGTCCGGCGCCTCATTTGGCGAAGATGTTGCGCAGGTCCTTCGCCGGCAGCAGCCCGGTCACGAACAGGCGGTCCGGCTGGACGCGCTCCTTCAGGCCGAAGGCGTCGTTCACCTGCGAGGCCATCAGCGCCATCCGCGGGCCGTTGATGTCGCCGAAGCCCTCGGCCTTCGCGTCGGGGGTCACGACGCTGCCGGCCAGCGCGAGCTTCAGGCGCCGCGTCTCGAGCGCGGTGTCGATCAGCGCGTCGCGGTCCTTGACGCTGGCCACGCCCGCGGCCGGATCGGCGATCACGTCCTTGACGCCCTTGGTGAACGCGCGCAGGAACGCCTTCACCGCCTCGGGATTCTTCTTCAGGAAGTCCTCGGCGACGATGACCACGTTGCCGTAGAGCTTCACGCCGAACTGCGGGTAGGGCAGCACGACGATGTCCTCGTCCTTCACGCCGCGCGCATTCAGGTTCAGCAGCGAGGTGAAGTAGAAGCCGGTGATCGCGTCGATGTCGCCGCGCACCAGCATCGTCTCGCGCAGCGGCGGATCCATCGCGGTCCAGTTGATCTTCGCGAGGTCGATGCCGTTGGCCTTGGCGAAGATCGGGAACGCCTTGCGGCCGGCGTCGAACACCGGCGCGCCGAGCTTCTTGCCGACCAGGTCGGCCGGGGTCTTGATGCCCGACTTCTTGAGCGCCAGCACCGCGGCCGGCGTGTTGTTGTAGACCATCATCACCGCGACCGGCTTGGACGGCGCGGCGGGGTTGTTGCCCCAGAACTCCATCAGCGCCGCCATGTCGGCGAAGCCCATGTCGTAGGTGCCCGTGGCCACCCGGGTGATCGTGCCGCCGGAGCCGTTGCCGGCGTCGATGACGACGTCGAGCTTCTCGTCCTTGAAGTAGCCCTTCTTGGCCGGCAGCGTGAACAGGGCGGCAGGGCCCTCGAAGCGCCAGTCGAGCTGGAAGCGGATCTTCGTCTCCTGGGCGGAGGCGGGCGCGGCGGCCATCAGCCCGGCGCCGAGGGCGACAGCGGCCAGGAGGCGGGCAGGCAACAGACGGGCGAGGGCGGGGCGGGCGGACATCGGCGGGGACTCCTGGAGTGGGGCGGCCGCGCGCCGGACGGGCGGACCGGCTGCGGGGGCATGGCGGAGCGTGGCTGCAAGACTTGTGCCGGCCGGCAATGTACCGCCGGACGGGGCTTCCGTGGTGCGTCTGCGCACCGATTTTGTGCAATCGCTACGGTGGCAGCCCTCGCTAGTCGGGGACGTGCCGCGCCGTATCCGCGCCCAGACGCGGCGCAGGCCCGCGGATCGCGGGCCGCTCGCCGTCGAAGGACAGCGGG
>RPRK01000345.1 GCA_003818495.1 Burkholderiales bacterium | reverse complement strand
CGGCCGGGTCGGCCGGGTCGGCCGGGTCGGCCGGGTCGGCCGGGTCGGCCGGGTCGGCCGGACCGCGCCGACGCGAGCCGCCGAACGCGACGCCGCGCCTTGTGGTCCTAAGTCCTCGGCTCGAACGCGTAGGCGTGCATTGCCAGCACGCCCGCGGTGAAGCTCTCGTGCATCACGGTGCCGCGCCCGCCGGCACCGGCGGCCACCAGCAGCGGCACGAAATGCTCGGGGGTGGGATGCGCCCGCGCGGCCTCGGGTGCGATGGCCCAGTCCTGGAGCAGGTCGGCGCCGGCGTCGCGCACGGCATCGGAGACCCAGTCGGCGAAGCGCCGCGCATAGGGGGCGACCGGCGCGTCGGCCCCGCGGGTGAACACGTCGTGGAGGTTGTGGGTGACGGAGCCCGAGCCCATCACCAGCACGCCCTCGTCGTGCAGGTCGGCGAGCGCGCGACCGATCGCCACGTGCAGCACGGCGTCCATCCGAGCATCGAGCGTGACGACGACGACCGGGATGTCGGCCTGCGGATACATCAGCAGGAGGGGCACCCAGATGCCGTGGTCGAGGCCGTCGATGGGCAGTTCGCCGCTCGGCTCGATGCCGGCGTCGGCGAGCAGGCCCGCCACGCGCGTGGCGAGCGCGGGGTCGCCGGGCGGGTCGTAGCGCAGGGCGTAGAGGGCGTCGGGAAAGCCGCCGAAGTCGTGGACGGCATGCATGCGCGGCGCGGATCCGACGGCCACGCCGCGCGCGACCGAGTGCGCTGAGATCGCGACGATCGCGCGCGGACGCTCGAATCGCGCGCCGAGTCCGCGCAGGAAATCCCGGGCCGGCACGTCGTCGATCGGCAGCGACGGCGCGCCGTGCGAGACGAAGATCGATGCGGGCAGGCCAGCGACCGTCACGCCCAGCCGCCCGCGAACGGGATCGCGGCACCCGCGAAGAACTCCACCTCGGTCGAGGCGAGGAACACCGCGAACAGCGCGTCCTCCTCGGGGCGCGCCAGCCGACCCGCCGGCACCTCGCGCCGCAGACGCTCCTGGAAGGCCGGCAGGGCCTGCACCTCGGGACCGTAGTAGGTCGGGTTCTCGACGAAGTTCTGCGCGATCAGGTTCACGTGCACGTTCGAGGGCGCCACCTCGACGCCGACCGCGCGCGTCCAGGAGAGCTGCGCGCCGCGCGCCGCTGCATACGTGGACGTGCGCTTCTGGCCGCGCAGCGCGGTGGCGCTGCCCATCACGACGATCTTGCCGGCCCGCCGCTCGAGCATGCCGGGCAGCACGCCGCGCGCCAGTCGAGGGAGCGGGTCGACCAGGTGGGCGAACACATGGCGCCACTCGTCGTCGCCGACCTCGTGCGCGCGCGTCGAAGGCGACGGGACGCCGAGGTTGGCGATCAGCACGTCGACCTGCCCGGCGCGCCGGACCGCGTCCTCGGCCGCACCGGGCTCGGCGAGCGGACCGGGGATCCCGATCACCACCGCGCCGTGCTCGGTGAAGGCCTGCTCGAGCACCGGACCCATGAAGGTCTCGCTCTGGGTGATCAGCACGCGCTTGCCCTTCAGTCCATCACCGATCCGCATCGTCGCTCTCCTGCTCTCGTTGTCTCGTGGTGGATCCGTCGCATCGTCCGGTCGCTTCGTCGCCCCGCCCCGCGCCGCGCCCATCACCGGGCGACGCGGTCACTGCCATTCGACGAGCGAGAAGCCGAGTCCGATCGTGGTCTGCCGGTGGTTGAAGTCGATCAGGCTTTCACCATAGCCGGTGAACAGCTGCACGTGGCCCTTGAGGTAGCTCGACAGCGGGAAGGCCCAGTCGAGCGTCACGCTGCCGCGCGACTGGTCGCCGCCCCGCAGGGAATGCCGCAGCTGCGCCGAGACCTGATGCGCACCCGCACGCCGCGTGATCACCAGTTCGCCACGTCCGAGCCAGTTCTCGATGCCGGGGTTGTCGTCGACCTCGGGGCTCTCGGAGATCCGCCACCACGGCCGCACCAGGACAGACCAGTCGCCGTTCTCGAAGCCGGCCTGGGCGATCACGCGGTTCCAGCTCCGCGACAGCGGCTCGCTGCGCCCGTTGGACTGGTGGTTGAATCCGAGCCCGAGGAAGCGTGCGCGCCAGCCGAACAGCAGGGGCTGGTCGAAGCCCCAGATGCCGAAGACCTCGGGCTCGTAGTCCGTCTCGCGGAACGGCCGCGACAGGCTGGGCGCATAGAGCTGCCAGTGCGACTTCTGGGTGTAGCCGAGCCAGACGTCGAGGTTGGTGCCGCCGACGGTCTCCCAGATCTTCGACTTCAGGCTGATCTGGAAGGCGGCCTCGATCGATCGCAGGTCCTGGGGCGCCGAGACGGAATTGTTGGGGCCGTCGCTCGTCGGCTGCTGGTTGGGATCGTCGGACCAGCGCACCGGCAGCACGTACATCGGCTTGTAGGGACGCAGCAGGAAACGGCCCTGCTTGGTGCCGGGGTCGAGCTCCCAGCGCTCGCCGAGCGAGCCGCCGCGGGCCCGGCGCTCGTCGCGCTCGAGCTTGGCGGCCTCCTGGGCGGACAGGCCCGCGGCGGCCGGGGCGGAGCCGGGCGCCGGCGAGGCCGAGCCGGGCAGCGGCGACCCGGTCATCGGGCCCTGTGCCCCGCCCGCGGCGCCCGCGGGCGCGGCCGGCGGCACGCGCCCGACCGCGCGGTCGTAGCACTCGAGACGCGCCGCGTCGTCGACGATCGGCGAGCACGAGGCGGGCACGGACTGGGCCGCGGCATGGCCGCAGGCGAGCGCGAGCACCGCCAGGACAGTCGTGCGGAGGGCCGCGCGCGGCCCGTGAGCATCGGTCATTCGGAACGTCCGGTCGAGGTGCGGGGAGCAGTCGGCATTCTACGCAGCGCGGCTTCGCGTTGACGCGGGTCAAGTCGCGCGCCGCGCCCCGGCGGATACTGACAGCCTTCGCCCTGTCCCCGGAGCCGAGATGTCCGTCCGCGCCCTAGACGTGATCCGTGACGAGCACCGCGCGCTCGCCGGCATGCTCGCCTCGCTGCGGACCCTCGTGCGCGACTGGTCGCGGCGCGGCGCGGTGCCCGACCTCGGGGTGCTGCGAGCGATGCTGTTCTACATCCATGCCTACCCGGAGCGTCTCCACCATCCGAAGGAGACCGGACTGCTGTTCGCGGCGATGCGCGCCCGCGAGGCCGAGGTCGGCGACCTGCTCGACCGGCTCGATGCCGAGCATGCGCGCGGCGACGAGGCGGTGATGCGCCTCGCGATGGGGCTGATCGAGGTCGAGCAGCTCGGCGCGACACGACTCGCGTCGTTCGCCGACGGTGTCGAACACTACGTCGAGTCCTACCTGCGGCACATGGAGATCGAGGAACGCTTCGTGCTGCCGGTGGCCGAACGCATCCTCGCGGACGACGACTGGACGCGGATCGACGCCGCCTTCGCGGGCAACCGGGATCCGCTCACGGGCCATCCGCCGGAGGAGACGTTCCGGACGCTGTTCAGCCGGATCGTGAGCGCCGCGCCCGCGCCGGTGGGACTCGGAGCGCCTCTGAGGCCGGGCGGCGCCGGCTAGGTGCGGCGCCGGCCCGGTGCGGCGCTGTCGGGCTGTCGGGCTGTCGGGCTGTCG
>RPRK01000344.1 GCA_003818495.1 Burkholderiales bacterium | reverse complement strand
GTGGTGCGTCCGGTGATCGGCACCGACAAGCCCTTCGGCAACGTCTTCGAAGGCATGTGGGGGCTGATCCGGAAGTATCCGGTGCAGCTGCTGCGCGGCTCGGTGCTGGGCACGCTGGTGGGCGCGCTGCCGGGCGCGGGCGCCGACATCGCCTCGTGGATGTCCTACGGCGTCTCGAAGAAGTTCTCGAAGGAGCCGGAGAAGTTCGGCACCGGCCACGTCGAAGGCATCATCGAGTCGGGGGCGGCCAACAACTCGGCGCTCGGCGGCGCGTGGATCCCGGCCCTGGTGTTCGGCATCCCGGGCGACTCGATCACCGCGATCGCGATCGGCGTGCTGTACCTGAAGAACATGAACCCGGGCCCGACGCTGTTCGTCGACAACCCGCAGAACATCTACGCGGTCTTCATCGTCTTCATCCTCGCGCAGTTCCTGATGCTGCCGCTCGGCTGGATGGCGATCAAGGCGGCCAAGCAGCTGCTGCGCATCCCCGGCGAGATCCTGATGCCGGTCATCCTGCTGTTCTGCCTGGTCGGCAGCTACGCGATCAACAACTCGCTGTTCGGCGTGACGGTGATGGTGGTCGCGGGCATCGCCGCATTCTTCATGGAGCGCTGGGGATTCCCCGTCGCGCCGACCATCCTCGGTGTCGTGCTCGGCACCATGCTCGAGGAGCACTTCTTCAGCTCGCTGATCAAGGCCGACGGCCGACTGCTGGCGTTCTTCGAGCGCCCGATCGCCGGCGTGCTCGGCGTCGTCACCGTCGCCATCTGGGCGTGGTGGATCGCGAAATCGCTGAGAGCCTCAACCCACAGGACGATTCATGGATGATCTGAAAGGCAAGGTCGCGCTGGTCACCGGCGGCTCCACCGGCATCGGTGCCGCGGTCGCGCGCGAACTCGGGCGCCTCGGCGCGAAGGTCGCGGTCCACTACTTCGCGAGCGGCGACGCCGCCGAACAGGTGGCCGCCGACGTGCGCGCGGCCGGCAGCGAGGCGATCACGCTGCGCGCCGACGCGCATTCGTCGGACGCGATGCGGCAGGTGGTCGCCGACACGGTGGCCCGCTTCGGGCGCATCGACATCCTCGTCAACAACGCGGGTGCCCTGGTCAAGCGGGTGCCGATCGACCAGCTCACCGACGCCCTCTTCGACGACGTCGTCGACCTCAACGTGCGCTCGGCCCTGGCGGCGACCTCGGCCGCGGTGCCCGCGATGCGCGCCCAGGGCGGCGGCAACGTGATCTTCGTGACCTCGGTGGCGGCCCGCCACGGGGGCGGCCCGGGGGCGGCGCTCTACGCCGGCTCCAAGGGCTTCATCAGCACCGCGACCCACGGGCTGGCCAAGGAGCTCGCGCCCGACAACATCCGCGTCAACGCGGTGTCGCCGGGCGTCATCACGACGCCCTTCCACGAGAAGTTCTCGACGCCGGCGCAGCTCGAGTCGATGCGGCTGACGATCCCGATGGCTCGGCTCGGTTCGGCCGACGAGTGCGTCGGCGCATTCGTGTACTTCGCGTCGGACAAGCTCTCGGGCTACGTGACGGGTCAGATCCTCGAGGTCAACGGCGGCCAGTACATGCCGTGACGAACGGGGGCCGCACCGACGGGTGCGGCCTCAGTCGATCCGCTCGAGATCGCGTCCGCGGGTCTCGGGCAGCGCGACGATCGCGACGATCGCGGTCACCAGCGCGACGGTGATCGGAAAACCCAGGCCGGCGAGCGCCTCGCCCCGGGCCGCGACGCTGGCCGCCGCGATCGCCGGCAGGAAGCCGCCGAACCAGCCGTTGCCCAGGTGATAGGGCAAGGCGATGGCCGTGCACCGCACGCGGGTCGGGAACAGTTCGGCGAGCGTCGCCGCCACCGGCCCGTAGACCATCGCCGCGATCGCCACGAGCACCCACAGCAGCGCGACCACCGGACCCCGCTGGATGCGATCGGGATCGGCCCGCGGCGGATGGCCCTCGATCTGCAGCGCACCGTCGATCCGCATCCGCAGCGCCTCGGCATCGCCCGGCGCCACGTCGGCCGCCGACACCGACCGTTCGCCCACGGTCACCGACACCGGCGCGCCGGCAGGCAGCGCCTCGCGCTCGTAGCTGAGTCCGCGACGGGCGAGATGTCGACGCACGACGTCGCACGGCCCCGCCTCGCGCCCGAGCCCGATCGGATCGAACTGCAGCCGGCAGCCGGCGGGGTCGGCGTGCACGACGATCGGCGCGCGCCGCTGCGCCTCGCCGTGCGCCGGGTTGGCGGCCACCAGCAGCGCGTCGAAGATCGGCACGTAGAGCCCTGCGGCGAGCAGGCAGCCGCCGATGATCAGCGGGCGCCTGCCGACACGATCCGACAGTCGCCCGAACGCGACGAAGCACGGCAGCGCGAGCAGCAGCGCCAGCGCCATGAGTGCGGCGGCGTCTGAGGCGGCCACGCCGGCCGCGGTCTGCAGGTAGGTGAGCGCGTAGAGCTGGCCGGTGTACCACAGCACCGCCTGCCCGGCGGTCAGCCCGAACAGGGCGAGCGCGGTGCGCCCGAGCAGCCTGCGCTCGCCGAAGGTCTCGGCGAGCGGCCGGGCGGACAGACGGCCCGCGAGCCGCAGCCGCTCGAAGGTCGGTGATTCGCGCAGGCGCAGCCTGACCCAGATCGACAGGGGCAGCAGCAGCACCGACATCAGGAACGGCACGCGCCAGCCCCAGTCCTCGAAGCCGCGATCGCCCAGCGCGCCGCGCAGCCCCTGCTCGACCGCCAGCGCGGCGAGCAGCCCCAGGGTGGCGGTGGTCTGCAGCCAGCCGGTGAAGGCGCCGCGCGCATCGCGCGGCGCATGCTCGGCCATGAACGCGGCCGCCGCACCGTACTCGCCGCCGATCGCCAGACCCTGCAGCAGCCGCAGGGCCACCAGCATCACCGGCGCGGCCAGCCCCAGCGCGGCCCACCCGGGCAGCATGCCGACCGCGCAGGTCGAGCCGCCCATCGCGATGACCGTCACGAGGAACACGCGCTTGCGGCCGAACCGGTCGGCCAGGCCGCCGAACAGCAGCGCGCCGATCGGTCGGACCGCGAAGCCCGCCACGAACGCGAGCAGCGTCAGGACGGTGCGGGCGGCGGGATCGAGCGGTGCGAAGAAATGGGCGCCGACGACCGGCGCCAGCACCACGAACAGGTAGAAGTCGTACCACTCGAGCGCCGTGCCGAGCACCGACGCGAACACCACCCGGCGCTGGCCCGGCGTGAGCCGCCGCCCCGCGACCTGCGAGGCGCCCCGTACGGCCGACACGGCGTGATGCGCTCGGACTCGGCGGACGGGATACGGACGATCAGGGCTTGGCGGGCGCCGGAGCGGCGGGCGCTGCGGCCGGTGCGGCGGCGGGCGCAGCAGGCGCCTCGACCTTCTCGCCACCGCCCTTCATCGATTCCTGCGCGGCGTGCTCGCCGCCCATGTCGACGTGGCCACCCTGGTTGAGCACGAAGAGAACCACCGCCGCGAGCGCGACGAAGGCGATGATGATCTTGACCATTGCGGAGTTCCTGGCTGGAGGACGATGCGACGTGCCCGTCGGGGACGGGCACGTGGTGTTCGATGCGGCATTCACGCGAGCCGGATGCGTGCCGCG
>RPRK01000343.1 GCA_003818495.1 Burkholderiales bacterium | reverse complement strand
GTGACGATCAAGGGCGTCGCGGCGAGCGGCGCGCCGATGGCGGATGCGACGATCGTGCTGACCGATTCGACCGGCAAGACCGTCACCGCCACCGCCGACGCGAACGGCGCCTTCACGCTCGACGCGAGCGGCCTGTCTGCGCCCTTCGTCGTGGTGGCCACCGGTACGGTCGGCGAGGCGGTCGTCTCGCTGGTGAGCATGCAGGCGAGCGCGAGCTCGTCGACGGTCAACGTGACCCCGATCACCAACGCGATCGCGGCCACGCTCGCGCCCGGCGGCGATCCGCTGGCACTGGCCTCGAATCCGACGGCGATCACCGCGTCTGCGGTCAGCGCCAGCGAGGCCGCGCTGCGGCTGGTGCTCGGTCCGCTGATGGCCGCGACCGGTGCGTCGGGCAACCTCATCAGCGGCACGTTCACCGCGGACGGCACCGGGCTCGACCAGCTGCTCGACCAGGTGAAGGTCGACGTCAAGCCGGGCGGTCTCGTCGAGATGTCGTCGCTCGCGGGCGAGGGCGGCACCGTGCCGGTCAGCCTGGTGTTCGATGCGACCGGCGCCCTGCCGACGGCCGCCGACGCCGCGAAGCTGCCGGCCCCGGCGCCCGGCGCCGACGTCGTCGGCATCGGCACCTTCGCCTCGGTGGGCGCCGCGTTCAACCGCTGCTTCGCGGGCACCACGCCGGTCACCCGCCAGGTCGCGGCGACCACGCCCTGCGGCGGCATCGTCGTCGACGACGAGCACGACCTCGACATGGCGGCGAACCCGTACGTGCGCCAGTCGGCGCTGCTGCCGGGGTTCGCATCGGCCACCTACCTGCACGACGGCGAGACCGCCGACCAGCAGCTCGGCACGCTGATCGCCGACGCCGGCATGAACGGGGCGAAGTTCGCACCGCCCGAGATCATGCGGCAGGTCGCCGCCGACATCTTCCTGCTGCGCTTCCCGTTCCGTCGTGTCGACGGTTCCGTCGGCCAGTTCGAGAGCGTCGCCCGCAAGGTGATGTCGGGTTCGACCGCCACCGACGGCGCATGGCGCCTGATCGGCAACCAGCGCAACTACGCCATCGTCATGCGTCCCGCCGCGCAGCGCTGGACCGCGGTGAACACGACGCCGACCGCCACCGGCGTCAGCGCGTACCACACCGGCATGACCGTCAGCTTCTCGACGGTCAAGGGCAACGGCGCGAACGTCGAATGGGTCAAGGTCACGGGACCCGGGCTCGATGCGGCCGGCATGATCCTCAAGCCGAGCGCCGGCACCGGCTGCAACGCGCTGACCATCGTGAGCCAGAAGGGCTTCACCGGCCGCACCCGCGCGAACTGCTCGCAGTTCGTGCGGCTGGCGGGCGCGGCGATCGATCCGGCGGTCACGACGTACAACCCGTTCAACGGCCCGGGTGCGCTGGTCACCTCGGGCGGCTTCACCGGCGACTCGACGGCACCCAACTTCGTGATCACGCCGCCGACCGATGCCGAACTCAAGGCCCTCACCGCCGGCACGCAGTACACCTTCACGGTGAAGCTGGTCGGCAACCCGACCACCTTCGACCTCAAGGACCGCCTGCGCAACCGGCCGCTGGCGATCTCCGAGATCGCGAAGCTGAAGTGGCACGACCTGACGCCCGCGGCCCTCGATGCCTACAAGGCCTTCGCGGGCGGTCCGAGCTTCACCACCTCGTGGACGCCGCAGACCGGCGCGCTGCCGATCCTCAACGTCAGCGCGCAGCTCTGGAGCGGCACCGCCTCGACAACCGGCCAGGGCAACGTCGTGCCGCGCGTCACCACCGGCACGGCGACGGTCTCCGGCGGGGCCTCGTTCCCGGCGGTGTCGGGCCTGAACACCTCGCCCACCAACGGGGGCAGCTACCTCGGCCTGACCGCACGCGACGCCCTCGGCATGAGCATCAAGTCGGACACGGTCCTCTACTACTGACCTCCGGGCTCCTGCCGCACCGCGGCAGCGACGGCCGGCGAGAGCCGGCCGTCGTCGTTTCCGGCTTCGCGCCCGCGTCCCCATCCGGGTCCGTGGCCGGAAGCGGGCCCACCCGGCATCGGGGGGTGCGAGGCCCGGCCCCGGAACGCCAGGACGACATGCGGCACGTCGCGCACCGATAATCCGGCCTGCACCGCACCGGAGGCCGCCATGTCCGACCCGCATCCCGACGCCCGCCCCCGCGGCGCATCCCATCGTGCTCCCACCGTCCGCCGCGATCACGTCGTCGCATCCCGGCCGGGCGTGACCGAATGACGATGACCAAGTCCACCGCCCCCGGGTCGCCCCTCGCGGGCCTCACCGTCGTCGAGCTCGGCCAGGTGCTCGCCGGCCCCTTCGCCGGCGCGATCTTCGCCGACCTCGGCGCCGAGGTGATCAAGATCGAACGGCCCGAGGTCGGCGACGACGCCCGCCAGATGGGCCCGCCGTTCCGGGACGGCGACTCGCTCGCGTTCCAGGTGTTCAATCGCGGCAAGCAGTCGGTGGTCATCGACCTGAAGACGCCACAGGGGCTGGCCGCGCTCGACGCGATCGTCGCGGGTGCCGACATCCTCGTGCACAACCTGCGTCCGGGCGTGCCCGAGTCGCTCGGTCTCGACGGCACGACCCTGTGCGCCCGCCATCCGCGGCTGATCTACTGCGGCATGTCGGCATTCGGGCACGTCGGTCCGCTCGCCCAGCGCCCCGGCTACGAGCCGCTGCTGCAGGCCTGGAGCGGGCTGTCGAGCATCAACGGCGAGCCCGACGGACCGCCGATCCGCAGCGGCGCGTCGATCTGCGACCAGGGCACCGGCATGTGGATCGTCATCGGTGCCCTCTCGCTGCTCCACCGGCGCACGCTCACCGGCCGCGGCGGCATCGTGCAGGGCTCGCTCGCCGAGACCGCGCTCGCCTGGATCGCGCAGAAGAGCGACGCGTTCGCCAACGAAGGCAAGCTGCCCGAGCGTCACCCCTCCGGCCATCCGAGCTTCGTGCCGTACGAGGCCTTCGACGGCGCCGACGGCCCGTTCCTGCTGTGCGTCGGCAACGACCGGCTGTTCGTGAAGTTCGCGCAGGTCCTCGGCCGCACCGACTGGCCGGCCGACCCGCGCTTCCGCAGCAACCGGGATCGCCTGGCCCACAAGGCCGAGCTGCTCGCGCAGATCCGGGCGGTGCTGGCCACGCGCCCGCGCGCCGAGTGGATGGCCGCGCTCGAGGCCGCCGGCGTGCCCTGCGCGCCGATCCATTCCGTGCCGGAGGCCCTGTCGCAGCCGCAGGTGGCGGCGCTCGGCATCGTCCAGCCGGTGCCCGGGACCGATTTCGCGCTCACCGGGCTCCCGCTGTCCTTCGACGGCGAGCGGCCCGCGATCCGCGGGCCTGCGCCGCGTCTGGGCGCGGATACGGCGCGGCACGTCCCCGACTAGCGAGGGCTGCCACCGTAGCGATTGCACCCAATCGGTGCGGAGTTGCACCACGGCAGCGCCGTCCGGCGGTACATTGCCGGCCGGCACAAGTCTTGCAGCCACGCTCCGCCATGCCCCCGCAGCCGGTCCGCCCGTCCGGCGCGCGGCCGCCCCCCTCCAGGAGTCCCCGCCGATGTCCGCCCGCCCCGCCCTCGCCCGTCTGTTGCCTGCCCGCCTCCTGGCCGCTGTCGCC
>RPRK01000342.1 GCA_003818495.1 Burkholderiales bacterium | reverse complement strand
TTGAAGGAAACACGCTCACCGAAACAGAAACCAAGGTTGTGCTTGAAGACGGACTAACCATAGCCGGAAAGTCTTTAAAGGACCATTACGAAGCTTCTGGACACGGAGACGCATTCGATTTTATATATGGATTGGTTAATCAGAGAGGATTTTCTGAATCCGATATTTGTTCCGTGCATAGGATTTTTTATCATCGCATCGACGCCGCTCGTGCCGGTGTCTACAGGGAGCTTCCTGTGGTGATTTCGGGAACAGAATATGTACCGCCTCCTGCCTCGCAAGTTGCTCCGCTCATGAAGCAACTTGCTGCCAAACTCCCTGAGCAGAGAGCAAAACTTCATCCCGTGGTGTTTGCCGCCAAGGTGCACGAAGAAGTTGTGAATGTTCATCCGTTTGTAGATGGCAACGGCCGTACGGCGCGGTTGCTCATGAATCTTGCGCTGATTCAGGCTGGATATACTCCTACGGTGATTCCTCCCGTTGTGCGATCCAACTACTTAGCGGCGGTTAAATATATACAGTTGCATTCATCTGATGATGTCCAATATGTAAACTTTATCAGCTGTATGGTTTATGAGTCCACAAAAGATTATTTGCGTTTGTTAAAGGCTTCTAGGTAACGATGTTGATCTGAACATTGGCGACAAAAAGCCAATTCATTTAAACGTGGTCCACCATGTGAGTGTCCGAGCAGAGTCGGATTTTTCAAATTTACTTGCGTGGCAAGCAATTCAAGATTGAAACTAAATTTATTTCTTCACCGTACCTAATAATTAATATGGTTTATTTTTCAGCACGGGCTCATGGAAATGAACGCCTTCTTTAATATCGCCAAGAAAAAAATCGGCACCATTTACTAAATCCCAATAGGTCTTCAACGCCTCGGTGCGTTTTTTGAAATCGAAGTGCGCCTCGCGATATTCTCCGACTGCAACGTGAGTATATCTAATTGTCACGCGATAAACTCTTTCTGCTGGCACGTATAAAATTTTCACTCTGTCTGCGTTAAATCCGTGCGCTAAAGCCGTCGTAGAATTTGCGGACGCGCATAACAGCAAAAATATCAGACAGATTTTGCACACAAAAAATTTGGTCATGGCACTAAATTCAATTCCATGCGGCTAGAGCTGTGTTCATTGTTAGCATTGCAATTGTAAGTGGACCCACTCCGCCCGGTACCGGCGTGAGAGCGGATGCTATATAGCGAACATCTGCCGCCACATCTCCGGATATTTTTCCGTTTTCGTCGCGGTGAATGCCAACATCAATAACAACCGATCCTGGCTTTACAAACTCTTTGGTAATGAGCGCACGTTTTCCAACAGCGGCAATAAGGATATCTGCATTGCGACAGATTTCTGGGAGATTTTTGGTTCGCGAATGAGCGACTGTAACGGTGCTATCAGCAGAAATTCCAAGTAATGCCATGGGTTTTCCAACAATATTGCTACGGCCAACCACAACCATGTTTTTGCCTGCAGGATTAATTCCATATGCGGCTAAAAGCACCATCACGCCAAATGGAGTGCATGCCAGAAATGTGTCTTTAAAATTACCGATTGCGAGAAGTCCCATATTTGCAGCTAGAAAACCATCAACATCTTTTTCACGCTTGATGCGCGCGGTAATTGCGGCTTCGTCCATTTTATTGGGTAGAGGCAGTTGCAGTAAAATGCCAGACACAGACACGTCAGCATTGAGTTTCTCTATGGTTTCGATGAGTTTGTCTGAAGAAGCTTCGCTTGAAGGAATCAGAATTGTTTCCGAAGCGAATCCCACATTAGCAAAAGATTTTCCCTTGCTGCCAACGTAAACCTGAGAGGCAGGATCTTCGCCAGCAAGAATAGCTGCAAGTTTGGGCTGTTTTCGCCCTTTGCCAAGCTCTTTGCACTGATCGGCTATAAGAGAAGCGACCAATTTGCCATCAAGAATTACGCAATTTGTGTCAGGAAAAGTGCGTTCTCGCGATTCGGTTGGTAATTCGGGTATTTTGAAACCAGCATTTTGCGCTCTTTGCCAAAACTTCATCTTTAAGACTCCTTGGAGAGTATCGAAATCACATCATGCACCGATTGAACAATGTTCTTCCACGGTGCGATATCAAACGAAAAATTGTCGCCGCAAGAATATAGGCCTTTTACTCCCATGCGAACTTCGCGCAAGGGAACGGCAGGGTTTTCAAATTGCCTAGCAACTGGCATAAGAACCAAACGTTCTTTAATTCCCGTATTCATATGTACTAAAGTGCGGCCAGCGGTAGATTTTAATGCGTCCGCAACAAGCACTCGGTTTGCAGCTCTGCGAATTCTACCCACTGTTTCGCGTACCGATTCTGCCTGAAGCGATTCTTCATAGTTTAAAAATGAAAATAGAAGTAGGCTTCCGGCTCGATTAATTGTTCCTTGAATGCGCTCGGTGGTGAACAAAACTTTGTCGCCTGGCTTTAAGGGTGCGCAAACTTCGGGCTCGCGAAATGTTCCAAAATCGGCGTACTCCGCCACAACTAGCGACGATGGGGGATTTCGCAATATATTTTTAGCTTGATTTCCAGACAAAAACTCTCTGGGCAAAAATGGAATGCACGATATCAGCGGAGCTGCGATAACAACGCTGCTCGCGGTAATTTGCAGTTCTTTGCGTTCCGCAGCATTTGTTGCAGTTAGTTCGAAGCTGTGGTTTTGCGGCGACACCAAGCGTACCAATTTTGTGGATGTTAGAACTTCTATGCCGCGCGATCGTAGAATAAGTTCACAGGCTAATTCAAAACCAGATGTGCGACGAAACGATGCGTGGGTTGGATTATTAATTGCTCGTGAAAATTCGTCTAGATGCTTTTTAGCTGTGTGTTCATTGTATTCTAAAATACCTTTTGCTACCAGGGTTTCCAAAAATGGTTGAAGAGAATCCTTTTGCGCATTGGTTAGAGTTTTCCATGTTGGAGCTTCTTGCCAGCTAAGTTTAGACTCTACGCTAGCGTATTCTTGAGGTGTGTCGCGTAAAAGTCCCGAAAGAATTTCAGCCTCTTTGCGAGTGAGAAGTTCGCTGGAATTGCCAATAGCTTCGGAAAATGGAATCAAACCCTTTTTAACAAAAAAAGTTGTACGAGATTCGTTGTCAGTTTCGGTCTGTGCTTCCGATATAAATAGGTCCACAAATTGTAGTTCTTCGTCGCTTAAAGCAGAACGAAGGTGTCGCTCTATCGATTGAGCGGCCTCGTTTCCGAGCGACTCAAAACCAAAGCCTCCAGCCTTTCCAGTTCGACAATGTTCTAGTCTCTTTAAAAACATTTCAGAACGCGAAAGCGCTTGCGCATTTTGAGGGGCGGAAAAAAATAGTCTACCGCCCAACGTTGGTGCCGATTCTAGCAAAGTTATGCCGCGTTCTAACTTACCGGGCACACGAGAAAGTCGGAGCGCGGTTAGAATGCCTGATATCCCTCCGCCAATAATAACTGTTTCTCTTTGATGTGTTTGTGATTGGCTCAATTCAAAAATGTGTTCAACACATTGCTGTGAATGTTGGCCCCAGGAGTTCAAAATGCTCATTCTTTATTCCTTGGAATTTCCTCAAAAGTATCGCGGGCAAATTCACGCGCTTTGAGGTCGGCAATTTCGGTGGCATCTTCCTGAAATGCATCGCCTTCGCGAAAACTCA
>RPRK01000341.1 GCA_003818495.1 Burkholderiales bacterium | reverse complement strand
ATTCAAGCATTTCTGCTTCGAGGATCACTTTTTCCAGGAGTTCATCCACACCGGTACCTTTTTTGGCTGAAATGTCCTGTGACTGGTATTTTCCACCCCATGCTTCTACCAAAAAGTTCATGGAAGCGAGTTCCTGTTTGATCCTTTCCGGGTCTGCACCCGGTTTATCTATTTTATTGATAGCGAAGACGATGGAAACCCCGGCAGCTTGTGCGTGGCTGATCGCTTCCTTGGTTTGAGGCATGATCTTGTCGTCAGCCGCTATGATAATAATAACAATGTCAGTGATCTTGGCACCCCTTGCACGCATGGCAGTAAATGCCTCGTGTCCGGGAGTATCCAGGAATGTGACTTTTTTGCCGGAAACACCTGCCTCCACTTCGTACGCACCGATGTGTTGGGTGATACCACCTGCTTCACCGGCTGCCACATTGGCTTTTCGGATAAAGTCCAGCAAGGATGTTTTACCGTGGTCAACGTGTCCCATGACGGTTACGATAGGTGCTCTTGGTTCGAGATCTTCCGGTTTATCCGTATCTTCCTGGAATCCGTCGGAAACATCTTCTTCACTTACAAAATTAATTTCGTGACCGAATTCTTCCGCAAGTATTTCGATGACTTCCTTGTCAAGGCGCTGGTTGATGGATACGATGATATCCATATTCATACAGGTCTTGATAATTTCGTTGGGAGAGACATTCATCACACTTGCCAATTCAGACACTGTAATGAACTCAGTCAATTGCAAGGCAGCGTTTTCAGCGTCACTGCTTCTGGTCTCATTTTTCTCTCTTTTTACTTCTCTGCTGTCCTTACGGATTTTCTGCCTTTTACTTTTTCCGCCACCTTTGAGTCTTTCGTAGGTTTCCTTAATTTTATCATCGATCTCTTTTTGGGAGACGGTTTTAATTTCTTCTTCCTTTTTTGCAGGGGTTCTGTTAGGATGTCCTTCGGACTCAATGTCAACAGAAACGCGTTTTCTTCTTCTTTTGGTTTTAGATTTTTTCTGGGCAGCGCTTCCGGGTTGATCACCTGGTTGAGCTGGTTTGGCAGGTTCTGGTTTAGCTGGCGGTTTGGTAGTATCTTTCTTTTTATCCTTGGTAGTGAGCTTGTTCTGGTCTATTTTTCCAAGGATTTTCAAACCCTGCAATTTCGGGGCTTCATGCCTGATGGTTTCGATTTTATCTTTTTCCTCAACTACCTGTTCTACAGGAGCTGGTTTTTCTTCCGGTTTTTCATCCGGCTTTGTTTCCGGCTTTATTTCAGGTTTTTCATCCGGCTTTTCCTCTGGTTTTTTCTCTGCTTTGTCGGTTTCTTCCTCCACTAAAACTGGCGTTTCGGCAATTTCTTCAGATTTTTCAATAACATCTTCAGCAGGAGCAGGGATTTCTTCTGGTTTTTCCTCTGGTTTTTCTTCAACAGGTTTTTTGGCAGCAGGTTTATCCAGGTCAATTTTTCCGACAACGGTCAATTTGATTTTTACGCTTTCGTCTTTGGCTGGAATTTCAGGTGTTTCAGAAACAGATTCAGTTTGTTCCGGTTCAGCAACAATTGGTTCTTCATCTTTTTTAGCTTCTTCCGGGGTATGAACTATTTTTGGTGGTTCCTGTTTGGGTTTTTCAGCAGGTTTTTCGTTTTTCTTTTTATCCAATCTTTGATGGAGCAATTCATCAGCCATTTCTTTTTCAACAATAGCGCTGCTAAACTCTTTCAACAAAAGAGCATACATATCGTCTTCAATTTTCGCAATTGGCTTGTTTTCAACTTCAAAACCACTATGGTTGAGAAACTCAACGATAGTCGAAGTTGCAACATTCAATTCTTTTGCTATTGTAAATAGCTTTTTCGTTTTATCTGCCATTCAAGAGGACATTGTCTATAAAGGTGCAAAAGTATATATTCTAAATTTGCACACAAAAGTTTTAAATAGTTTAAAGTACCTTTCTGAGGTTAAAAACCCCGGTTTCAATCTTCTTCAAACTCAGCATTTAATATGCGGAGTACTTCATCCACAGTTTCGTCTTCCAGATCCGTTCTTCTGATCAGCTCTTCGCGGCTCAGGTTAAGTACGCTTCTGGCAGTGTCGCAACCAATATTTTTGAGTTCAACCAATACCCAATCTTCAATTTCATCTGTAAATTCGTCCAAATCCACATCTTCGAGTCCGAATTCATCTGATTCCCTGAATACATCGATTTCATAACCGGTCAGTTTACTGGCCAGTTTGATGTTGGAACCGCTTTTACCGATGGCCAGAGATACCTGATCTGACTTCAAATATACACTGGCTCTCCTTTTTTCCGTATCCAGTTCGATGTTGGATACTTTTGCAGGTGTCAGCGCTCTTTGAATGTACAGATTGATATTTCCTGTATAATTTACGATATCTATGTTTTCATTTTTCAGTTCTCTGACTATTCCATGGATCCTGCTGCCTTTCATACCTACGCAGGCACCAACGGGATCTATCCGGTCGTCATAAGACTCTACGGATACTTTTGCACGGACACCGGGTATCCTGACTACATCCCGGATGGTGATCAAACCGTCCTCAATCTCAGGAACTTCCTGTTCCATCAGTTTTTCAAGGAACAAACTGTCGGTCCTGGAGATCACAATGACCGGATTATTATTTCTCAGTTCAACTTTTTTGATCACTGCTTTTACAATATCACCTTTTCTGAAGTAATCTCCCTTGATCATTTCCGAACGGGGAAGCAGCAGTTCATTTCCGGTGGCATCATCCATGATCAGCAATTCCTTGCGCAAAATCTGGCTGATCTCTCCGATCACGATATTTCCGATACGGTCTTTATATTTTCTGTAAACTTCATCTTTTTCCAATTCCATGATCCTGGAAATAAGCGTTTGTCTTGCGGCCATGATGGATCTTCTGCCAAATTCCAGCACATCGATCTGCTCATAACACTCTTCACCGACATCATAATCTTCATCGATCTGATGTGCATCAGAAATGGAGATCTGTTTAATGGAATCCGTAACTTCTCCATCAGGAACGATTTCCCTGACTTTCCAAAGCTCGAGGTCACCATTGGTGGTATTAACGATGACATCGAAATTCTCATCCGAGCCATACTTCTTTTTGATCAAAGTCCTGAAAACATCTTCCAAAACCCTTACCAATGTAGGCCTGTCAATGCTTTTCCCAGCCTTAAACTCAGAAAACGATTCGATTAAATTCATTGTTTTATCATTAAAAACTTACAATAATTTTTGCGTACTCTATTTCTTCAAAACTAAAAGGAAGTGATGTCGTACCCGTTTTTTTATCAGTCATTTCCAAAATTATACCGTTCTGGGTGAGTTCCTTCAAAAGGCCTTTGACGGTTTCGCCATTATTTAGCTTAACCTTCAGGTTCCTGCCGATATTTTTTGGAAATTGCCTGGGTATCAACGGTCTTTCCAAACCAGGTGATGACACTTCCAAAGTATATTTTTCTCCCAAAACATTCGTCTCATCCAGATATTTCTCAATGTGTCTGCTAATTGAAACGCACATTTCGTGGCTCACTCCGTGATCAGAATCAATAAAAATCTCAATACGGGGTTTCTGAAATACCTTCAGTTCTACTAAAAAACAGTCAGTATAACCTTCTTGCTGAAATTTTTCAGACAATAAAACCAATATTTTTTCT
>RPRK01000340.1 GCA_003818495.1 Burkholderiales bacterium | reverse complement strand
CGACGACAGGGCCCGCGACGGGTCGGGCAGGTCGGGGCGGGGGGGCCGGAAATCGGGGGCGGGGCGGTCGGGCATCGTCGGACTCGTGGTGCACGAGCCTAGCAGTTCGACCGGATCGCACGAATCGGAGACACTCCCCGACGATGTCATCGTTCGCCGCACGCCCGTCCCGAGCACGCCGACTGCTGCGCTGGCTGGGACTGGTCGTGGCCGGGACGCTCGGGGCGCTGTTCACGGTGGCGGTCGGGGACGCGATCTATTCGAGCACGCTGCCCGAGCTCCGCCCCTGGCACACCGAGCGGCTCGTGAACGAGTTCGACGCGGCGCAGGCGGTGCCGGGCTACGACTTCGATGCCTATCGGCAGCAGGAGTCGCGGCTCTTCGACGAGGTGGCGGCGCTGCGGGCGGCGCGCTTCGACCCGGCCCTCGACTCGGCCATCAGCCGCTTCGGGCCGGCGGGCGGTCCCTACGCCGCCCGGGTCGCCGGAGACTGGAACCGCAGCCATGTCATGCCGGCGACGCCCGAGCGCGGCGTCGTGCTGCTCGTCCACGGCCTGTCGGATTCGCCGTACTCCATGCGCGGCCTGGCACTGGCCCTGCATCGTGCGGGGCTGACGGTCTACGGCCTGCGGCTGCCCGGTCATGGAACGATCCCCGCCGGGCTCGACGACGTCGGCTGGAAGGACTGGCTCGCCGCGGTCGAGCTCACCGTGCGCCACATCCGGGCCGCCCATCCCCGGGCACCGTTCTTCTATGCCGGCTATTCGACCGGGGCCACCCTCGGGCTGAAGTTCGCCGCCGAGGCCGTGGCCGCCCAGCGGCTCGATCTGCTGCCGGCGCGCCTGTTCCTGCTGTCGCCCGCGCTCGGCGTCTCGCCGTTCGCGCCGCTGGCGAACGTCCAGCGGCTGGTCAGCCGGTGGGGCATCGCGCCGAAGGCGCGCTGGGGCAACGTCGGCCCCGAGATCGATCCGCACAAGTACGAGTCGTTCGCCAAGAACGCCGGCGCCCAGATCGCCGCCCTCGTGAGCTCGCTGAACGCGGACCTGGCCCGGATGGCCGAGGACGGATCGATCGGTCGCCTGCCGCCGGTGACCGGCTTCCAGTCGGTCGTCGACGCGACGGTCAGCACGCCCGACCTCGCCAGCCGCTTCTACGGCCTGCTGCGGGGCGGCACCAGCACGCTGGTGCTGTACGACGTGAATCGGCGCGCCGACCTCGAGCCGCTGCTGTCGTTCTCGCCGCGGGCGGTGATCGCCGCATTCGAGAAGGCACCGAGGCGGGACTACCGCCTGGTCGTCCTGGGCAACGCCGCGGGCTCGGCGTCGCTGCTCGAGCGCAGCTTCGCGCCCGGCGCCCTGCTGGCGTCCGAGCGCCTGCTCCCGCTCGCCTGGCCGGACGACGTCTACTCGCTGTCGCACGTGGCGCTGCCGTTCGCGCCCGATGATCCGGTCTACGGGCTCGCCCGGGGCGTCGGCGCCGACGGGCTGCATTCGCTGGGCGCGCTGGCGATGCGGGGCGAGCGCGGTGCGCTGTCGATCGGGGCGGCCGAACAGCTGCGGCTGCGCGCGAACCCGTTCTTCGACGACCTGCTCGAGCGGGTCCTGGCCGACGTCGACGCGGCCGCCGAGGCGCGCTGAGGCTCGCCGAGCGCACCTGCCGCGGTCCGGCGGTGTCGCGTCAACGTCGACTTCGCGGCGAATGCCAACTCCGTCTCGGTCCGGCACCGCAGGCGGAACGACACTCGTCCCCGGAGAGGCCGTTCCGGCAGATCGGGCGACGCCCGGCGGCCGTCTCCATGGATCGGGTCCGGAGGCGACGGTGAAGAAGCGGGTTGCGGTAGAGGATTTCCTGAACGTGCCGCTCGGGTCGGGCCGTTCGTTCTCGTTCAGGATCGGGGAGGCCGGGCGCGCGGCGCTCGGCTCCCGGCGCGGGTTGAGCCGGGCCTGCGCCGCGGCCGCCGTGGCACTGTGCCTCGGGCCGCTCGGCCTGGGTGACGCCGCGGTGGACGCCGGCCAGCGGACCGCCGTACAGACACCGGGCGGCTGAGCCGGACCGGCATCGGGCTGGCGCCCCCGGCACGAATCGAACGTGCGACCCTCCCCTTAGGAGGGGGATGCTCTATCCACTGAGCTACGGAGGCGGCAGCGCGATTGTACCGAACGCGGAACGCCGCGCCGGTCGTGCCCGCCATGCGGCGGCGTATCCTGCCCGGGCCTTCACCGGAGCCGCGCCATGACCCGAATCGCCTTCACCCGCGCCACCGTGTTCGACAGCGTCGCCGGGGCCTTGCGTCCGAACGGGACCGTCGTGGTCGAGGGCGAGCGCATCGTCGACGTGCTGCACGATGCCACGCCGGTCGACGACGCGCGGGTCATCGACCTCGGCGGGCGCACGCTGCTGCCCGGCCTGATCGACGCCCACGTGCACGTGACCTCGACCGTGCCGGACTTCCTGAAGCTCGCGATGACGCCGGCCTCGCTGATCGCGGCGCAGTCGAAGGACATCATGGAGGGCATGCTGGAGCGCGGCTTCACCACGGTGCGCGACGCGGCCGGTGCCGACCATGGGCTGGTCGAGGCGATCGAACGGGGACACTTCCGCGGTCCGCGCCTGCTGATCGCCGGGCAGGCGATCTCCCAGACCGGCGGCCACGGCGACGTGCGGCCGATCGGCGTGCGGCAGAACATCCTCTGCTCGTGTGCCGGACTCGGCCTGCTCGGACGCATCGCGGACGGGGTGGGCGAGGTGCGCAAGGCCGCCCGCGAGCAGATCCGCACCGGCTCGCACCAGATCAAGGTGATGGCGGGAGGCGGTGTCTCGAGCCCGACCGACCCCATCGACGGCACGCAGTACTCGATGGACGAGCTGCGCGCGATCTGCGAGGAGGCGGAGGCCGCCAACACCTATGTGATGGCCCATGCCTACTCGCCGCGCTCGATCATCCGCGCGATGCAGGCGGGCGTGCGCTCCATCGAGCACGGCAACCTGCTCGACGAGGCGGCAGCGCGCGAGATGAAGCGGGCCGGCGCCTGGCTGGTCCCGACGCTCGTCACCTACGACTCCCTGTTCCGCGAGGGCGCGGCGCTCGGCTGGCCCGACGTGATGCTCGCCAAGCTCGAGCGGGTGCGCCTGGCGGGCATGGCGTCCCTGCGCATCGCGAAGGCCGCGGGCGTGCCGATCGGCTTCGGCACCGACCTGCTCGGGCCGATGCACGGCGACCAGAGCAACGAGTTCACGATCCGGCTCGGCGCGATGAGCGCGGTCGAGGTCCTGCAGAGCGCGACCTCGGTCAACGCACGGCTGCTGGGCCGCGAGGGCGAGCTCGGCGTGATCGCGCGCGGCGCGCTGGCGGACCTGGTGGTGGTCGACGGCGACCCCACGTCCGACGTGACGCTGCTGCAGGCGCAGGGCGCGCGGATGCCGGTGGTGATGAAGGGAGGTCGCTTCGTGCGGGATCGGCTGTCGATGCCGCAGTGACGCGGCCGATCCGCGACCGCCGCCGGCCGCGTTGCACGCCGGCCCGAGCTCCCGGCCGGCACCTGCCTCAAATGCGAAGGGCCCGCGCGAGCGGGCCCTTCATCCGTCAGCGCTGCCCGCGCCCGGAGGCGTAGGCAGCGGGACGGCGCGTCAGTTGCCGCCGACGCTGGTGAAGCGTGCT
>RPRK01000339.1 GCA_003818495.1 Burkholderiales bacterium | reverse complement strand
GAGGTCGTGGATCTCCACGGCGTGCGTGAGGCTCGTGCGGCCGACGCGGATCACCTCGATGCGGCACTCGACGATGCCCGGCGGCTTCACCTCGCGCAGGAAGTCGTACTCGACGCGGGCCATCACCGCGGTGCGGCCCGGGATGCCGCCGCGGATGCCCATCGCGACGTACCACTCGCGGAAGGTGAGGTTCAGGAAGGCGAAGTAGCGCGCGTTGTTGACGTGGTCCGAGAACCGGTCGTCGGGCAGGTCGGCGTCGCCGACCGGGATGCGCAGCGCGTGGGTGCGGAGCGGGGCGTCGGTCATGCGCGGCAGTGTCGCACGGCCGCCGCCCGGCTCCGGAGGGTCAGAGCGCCTCGAGCTGTGCCCAGGTGAGGGACTGCTGCGACTCGGGCGTCCCGTCGCCGTTCGCGTCGAGTGCGAGCACCACACCGGTCGGCGGGATCACCGTCAGGCTCACCTGCGAGTTCGCGGCCCCCGTCACGATCAGGCGTCCGGCCGTGGGGTCGCCGGCGAGCGGGCCGGAGATCGCGGTCGGGGTCGTCAGGGTGATGGACCCCGGCAGGCCCGAGCCCGAGACACCGCCCGACACGGTGTACGAGTAGGTCCGGCGCGTGTCGTCGATCAGCAGCCGCCCGCTGTAGCCGGTGAGCGTGCGGGACTCGCCGCCCTCGGTCAGGGCCAGCCTCGACCCGGACAAGGTCACGTCGGCCGTGAACGGCGACACCTTGCTGACCGTGGCCAGGAGCGTCATGTCACCCGAGGCGGAGGACGTCTGCCCGGCTGCGGACACCGTCAGGTTGGTGAAGGTGGCCCTCACGCTCGACGTGTCGGCGGCCGCGCCGCCCGCGAACGACAGGAACTCGAACATCATCGAACCGCCGACCGTCGTGCCCTCGGCGACGCAGGCGTTGAAGGCGATCGTCGCCGCGTCACCGGCGTCGGCCCTGCCGTTGTCGTTCTGGTCCGTCGCGGTGACCGAGATCGATCCACCGCCGGGGCACTGCAGCGATTCGCTCGAGGTGGCCTTCTCGGACGCCACGCCGGATCCGGCGAACGACCCGGGTTGCCCGGTCGTCAGGGCCTGGAGCCGAGCCAGCGAGAAGCGGACGAGGTCGAGTCGCGGCCCGCCGGTGGCCGACTTGAGCTGGCCCGATGCGGCGCTCGACGCATCGAAGAGCGCGTTCGCCGTCTCGTACCCGCGCGCGGCCGTGGTGTTCGAATTGGCGGAGGAAATCTGGACCGGAGCCGGGGCGGGCGCGGGCGCGGGGGCCGAGTCGCCACCGCCACCGCCGCCGCCGCAGGCCGCGAGCGTGCCGATCAGGAGGAGGGCGGCCGGTGTGCGGGCGCGGAACGGCGCGGAAACGTGGTCGGTCATGGCGGTCGGGCGTCGATGGAACGGGCCGGTCAGTATGCGATCCGGGACTAAGTCGAGCCTGACTCCGATGGGCGAGACCCGACCCGCGTCGAGGCGACGAGCGGATGGCTTCGCGGAACCGACGGGGAGGCGTCGGAGCGGTCGGGCCGGGCTGGTGCGACTTAGGCGGCCTGCGACACCGTCCCGGCTTCGAACACATCCGGCGCGTCCGAGGTCGTCGCGCGCTGCATGTCGCGCGGCCAGCGGGTGTCGTCGAAGGGCGTGCCGCGGTGCATCGTGCAGCGGTTGTCCCACATCACCAGGTCGCCGACGCGCCAGCGGTGCAGGTAGGTGAAGCGCCGCTCGGTCGCATGCGCGACCAGCCGCTCGACCAGTGCCTCGGCCTCGTCGTCGGGCAGGCCGCGCACGCGGCCGATGTGCGAGGCGAGGTACAGCGAGCGGCGGCCCGACTCGGGGATCGTGCGGACCAGGGGCCGCGCGACCGGCGCGAAGGCGACCCGCTCCTGCTCGGACCAGTCGGTGAAGCCGAGCTTCTTCCGAGAGAACATCAGCGAGTGCTCGGCGACGAGCCCTTCGATGCGCGTGCGGGTCGCCGTGTCGAGCGCTTCCCAGGCGGCGCGCAGGTCGGCGAATTCGGTGTGGCCGCCGATGGGGGCGACCGAGCGCGCGTAGAGCATCGACACGCGACCGGTGGGCTGCTTGAACGAGCTGTCGGTGTGCCAGAGGCGGTTGCCGAGCTGGAACAGGCGCAGCCGATGCTCGGCGCCCCAGACCTTGCCGTCGGCGGTGAGGTTCGCGATGTCGGCGATCTCGGGGCGCACGCGCAGCACCTCGCCCGGCATCACGGTCGCGACCGAGCGCTCGAGCGGGCCGAAGTGCGAGGCGAACGCCAGGTGCTGGTCGACCGTGAGGTCCTGCGACGGGAAGATCAGCACCGCGAAGTCGGCGGATGCGCGCCGCACCTCGGCGAGCGTGTCGTCCGGCAGCGGGCGGGCGAGGTCGATGTCGCCGACCTCGCAGGCGAAGCCCGGGGTCATCGGGGACAGGGTGATCGGCATGGTCTCGTCTCCTCGGCGGCGTGCGCGTGGTCGCGCATCGAGGACGAGCTTATCGCGATCAGCGCGGTGCGGCAGCCTCGGCCGTGCCGACTCCGGGCGGCCCGCTCCCCACCCCCGGACCGACCCGCCCGAAGCCGGGCAGGCGCAGCGCGAAGTCGTTCGCGTCGACGCCCACCGACAGGCCGAGCAGGTTGAACTCGAGCCCTTCCTCGATGCCGACCGCCACGCCGAGCAGCCCGGCGAGCGACAGCTGCCAGCCGGTGCCGCTCGGCGTCGCGGCGACGATCGTCCCGGGCAGCCAGTCCTTGCCGATGGCGTTCGGCGGCAGGTCGAGCCGCAGTTCGGGCACCTGTCGCGCGACGAAGGCGGTGAAGGTGTTGCTGTTCGGGCCGGGCCAGGCGCGGTAGGTGTCGGGGTACGGGTACGCGGCGACCGCGGCCTCGATGCGGTCGATGGTCGCGTCCACGCCGTCGCCGCGCAGGTCGACCAGCTTCTCGGGCCAGGCGCCGAACCAGCGGAAGTCGGGCGCGCCCGACTGGGTGACGACCGCACCCGCGCCGCGGAACACGCGCCAGCCGATCACGTGGCTCACGGTCCAGGCGTCGGCGCCGCTGCGCTTGGTGGCGATCCAGGTGTGCACGCCGAACGCCCCGCGCCAGCCCACCGTGCGCGCCGCGTAGACCTGGACGACGGCGCGCGGCTCGTCGGCGGGGAGCGGTGCCTGGCCGCTGCTGTCGCGGCTGCCCGAGCGCCACGTGGCAGTGGGGTCGACCTCGCCCGTGACGATCACGCCGAGGGGGCCGAGCAGCAGGACTCCGACGAGGGCGAGGGCGACGAGCACGGGACGGACGGTTCGCACGAGGCGCGGTGGAGGTGGACCGGTTCGATGCGGGGCGGGACGGGGCCGGACCGCCCCCTTTGGCACCCACGCTAGCACGGAACGCCGGCGCGACCCGGGTCGACCCCTCGCGTACCATCGCCGCGATGAGCACCGACGACCGACCTTCGCCGGCCGCCGCCGCCGGCGCCGCCCCGGGATCCCCGCGCGCCGCGGGGGCGTCCTCGCGCGCCTCCCCCGGCGCATCCGAAGCCTCGGACGCACCGGACGCCCACGACACACCGGGCGCCCTGGACGCCTTGGAGGCCCGCGTCGCCGCCTTCGCCCGCGACGTCGTCGCCCCCGGCGCCGCGCGCTGGGAGCGCGAGCGTCGCATCGGACGCGAGGCGATCGG
>RPRK01000338.1 GCA_003818495.1 Burkholderiales bacterium | reverse complement strand
TGTCGTCCGCTTCGCCCACCGCCTGGAAGCCGGCCGCCGGCAAGGGCCGGCCGCTGTTCGTCGCCCGATCGGCGTCGAACGGGGTCCAGCCGATCACCGCGGCTCCGGTCGCGGCGCGGCTCGATCCGCGGATCGGCGGCACGTTCGTCGTGTTCGGCACCGGCAAGCTCTACGAGCTGGCCGACCTGGAGAGCAGCACCGCCCAGTCGGTCTACGGCATCTGGGACAACGGCAGGGTCACGCGGGTGACCAAGAGCACGCTGGTCAAGCAGGACATCATCGGAGCCGGCAGCGCCGGTGCCGACTACCGCGACCTCACCGCGCGCGACGTCTGCCTGACGGCCGAGCAGGCCGGCTGCCTGTCGGCGACGACGTTCAAGCGCGGCTGGTACATCGACCTGCCGAGCAACAGCGCCTTCCCCTCGGAGCGCGTGGTGTTCAACCCGACGATCGACGCGGGCGCCGACCTGCTGGTGACGACCACCGTGCCGGGCGGCAGCGAGGGCTGCGGCGGCGACGGCACCACCTGGTACATGCGGATGGCGCTGATGAGCGGCGCGTCGCTCAAGGCGCCGCTCTACGACACGAACGGCGACCGGCGCATCGATTCGGCCGATGCGATCACCTCGGGTGCCAAGCGGCCAGGCATCCGCAAGAGCGGCCGCCTGCTGCAGAAGTTCGAGACCTGCACCGGCGCCGCGTGCCCGCCGCCGACCTGCATGCTCGCCCAGGGCGACACGACGGGTGCGGTCGGCAGCGACGTCACGCGCTGCCCGCGCGTCGACACCGGCCGCCTGAACTGGCGCGAGATCGTCCGATGACACCGACAGGACTCCCAGCCATGAACGTTTCCCGCCGTCGGCCGCAGGCCGGCTTCACCCTCGTCGAGATGGCCGTCGTGGCCACGCTGATCTCGATCCTCGCCGCCGTGGCGCTGCCGGCCTACAAGGACGCGATCGACCGCTCGCACCGCTCCGGCGCGCGGCAGGCGCTGCTGACGGCCGCGCAATGGATGGAGCGCAACTACTCGTCGAACAACACCTACTGCGCCTCGGCGACCGACTGCGGCAGCGACCCGCTGCCCGAGTCGCTCAAGGCCGTGCCGTCCAGCGGCACCCGGGCGTACACCGTCACCGCGCGCACGGCGTCGGCCTCGCAGTACCTGCTCACCGCGACGCCGGTGTCGAACGGGCCGATGCGCTCGGACAACCGCTGCAAGGCCCTCACGCTCGACCATCGCGGCGTCCAGGCGGTGACCGGCACCGACACCGCCGAGGCCTGCTGGCGCAAGTGAGCGCCGGTCAGCGCGCGGTCATGCCGCCGTCGACGACCAGTTCGGTGCCGGTGATGAAGGCGGCGTCGTCGGACGCCAGGAAGACGATGCCGCGTCCGATGTCGTCGGCCGTCGCCATCCGTGCCAGCGGGTGCGCGCCTGCCATCATCTTGTGGATCTGCTCGGGCGGCACGCCGTTGGCGCGCATGCCGTCGGCCACGCCCTGCGCCATGTCGGTATCGACGATGCCGGGGTGGATCGAGTTCACGCGGATGCGGTAGCCGAGGTGCGCGGCCTCGATCGCGCACGATTTCGAGAACAGCCGCACGCCGCCCTTGGTCAGGCAGTAGAGCGAGGCCATCTGCGAGCCCTTGAGGCCGGCCACCGACGACAGGTTGACGATCGAGGCCAGCGGCAGCTCGCGCGGTCGCGACTTCATCGCGCGGAACGCGTGCTGCGTGCCCAGCACCACCCCCTTCAGGTTCACGTCGAACAGCCGGTCGATCGAGGCCGCGTCCGCGTCCTCGGTGCGGCCGTGCATGAAGAGGCCCGCGTTGTTGACCAGCACGTCGAGCCGGCCGTGCGCGGCGAGCGTCGCCTCCAGGACTGCACCCCATTGCGCATCGTCGGTGACGTCGTGGCGCAGGTAGCGGACGCGGCCGGCGGAGGCGGCGATCACGGCGCCGAGACCGTCGCCCGGGGCATCGCGCAGGTCTGTGGCGATCACCGTCGCACCGTTCTCGGCCAGCAGTCGGCAGGTGGCGGTGCCGATCCCGCCGGCGGCGCCGGTGACGATCGCGATCCGGTCGTCGACTCGATTCATGGTGTCTCTTCCGTGGCTAGTTGGATGGGTGGATGAGTGGCCGGGCGGCGGGTGGGCCGTCCGCTCAGGAGCGGTCCGGAGCGGCGGCGCCGTGCAGCCCCAGGCGCGCGTCGATCATGCCGGCATCCAGCGCGCCGCGCAGGCCGATCAGCACCAGCCGCGCCGAGGCGGCCGGGTCCGCCGCGGGCGTGCCGGGGGGCGCGGGCGTGACGCGCACGCGCAGCCCGACCGCCTGGACGACCCACGGGACGCCGTCGCCGTCGCGCACCACCCCCTTGGCGCGGACGAGTCCGAGCGCGGGGTCGGCGAGGGCGCGCGCGAGGGCCTGCGGATCGAGGGCGCCGTCGAGGACGATGCTGCGGCTCTCGAACAGCCCGAGGGCGGGCCGGAGCACGCCGGAGCGCATCGCCCGCCCTGCGGACAGCGGCGGCAGCGGCGGCTGCGCGGCCGCCGCCGCGCCGAGCACCGCGTCGGGCGGCACGTCGGCGTCGACGGCGTCGATGCGGACCGCGCGCGGCGCGACGTCGGCCAGCCAGGCGTGCAGCGCGCCGAGCGCCTGCGCCCCGATGAGGTCGGTCTTGTTCAGCACCAGCAGGTCGGCTTCGGCGAGCTGCTGGCGTACCGTGTCGCCGACCCACGGATCGTCGGCACGGGTCCGGATCGTCTCGGCGTCGGCCACCACCACGATGCCGTCGGCATCGAGCCCGGGCACCAGCCGGACGGCGCGTGCGACCGCGCCCGGCAGCGCGACGCCGCTGGTCTCGATCAGCACCACGTCGGGCGGCGCGATCCGCTCGGGCAGCGCCATCAGTCCGGCGACGAGGTCGCTGCCGACGGCGCAGCACACGCAGCCCCCGGCCAGGTTGAGCACGTCGCCGTCGCGCGATTCGATCAGGTCCGCGTCGATGCCGATCTCGCCGAAGTCGTTCACGACGACCGCGATCCGCCGGCCGCCCGCGCCGCGCAGCACGCGGTTGACCAGCGTGGTCTTGCCCGCGCCGAGGTAGCCGCCGACGACCACGGTGGGCAGCATCGCCGGTTCAGGCCGCGCCGGCCGCGAAGATCCGGCCGCCGTGCACGGTGCCCCATACGCCGACGTCCTTGAGCGCCTCGGGGGCCACCTCGAACGGGTCGTCCTCGAGCACCGCGAAGTCGGCGCGCTTGCCGCACTCGATCGAGCCGATCTCGCCGTCGAGGTGCAGTGTCCAGGCCGCCCCCAGCGTGATCGCGCGCAGCGCGTCGGCGACCGGGATGCGCTCGTGCGCGCCGAGCAGGCGGCCGCTCGCGGTGCGGCGGTTCACCGCGCACCAGGCCACGTGCAGGGGGCCGAGCGGGGTCACCGGCGCGTCCGAGTGGATCGTGTAGGGCACCCCGATGTCCTGCGCGCTGCGGCAGGGGTTCATCCGCTCCGCGCGGTCCGGGCCGACGGTCTGGTCGTGGTGCGCGTCGCCCCAGTAGAAGTGGTGGTTGGCGAAGAAGTTCGCGCACAGTCCGAGCGCCTTCATGCGGCGCAGCTGCGCCGAATCGGCGAGCTGGCAGTGCTGCAGCACGAAGCGGTGGTCGGGTGAAGGGTGCGCGCGCAGCGCCGTCTCGAGGCT
>RPRK01000337.1 GCA_003818495.1 Burkholderiales bacterium | reverse complement strand
CGCCGTGCTTTCGCCCTGTGGATAAGGTAAAATTCTCGTTTCCTTTCAGTCGACTCGCGCTTTCTTCACACACGGCCCGGCGGCCGGGGCGCGTGCAGCCCGCCATGCAGCCCGCCGAGTGCGATCGATCCCGGGGAACGGACCCGGAGGATCGCCCCCGCCGCCCCATGCACCCCATGCACCCCATGCATCAACAGGCCTCGAGACACACGACCCGATGAACGACCTGTGGCAAGCGTGCGCGTCGCATCTGGAGAGCGAGCTGCCCGCCCAGCTGTATCGCACGTGGATCAAGCCGCTGGTCTTCCTCGGATACGACGAGGAGGGCCGGATGCTGAAACTCGGCGCGCCCAATCGCGTCAAGCTCGACTGGGTCCGCACGCAGTACGGTGATCGCATCGCCGAACTCGCCTCGCAGCTGATCAACCCCGAGACCCGGGTGAGCTTCGAGATCTCGGCCGCGGCCGAACTCGAGTCCGACGTCCGGGGTGTGCCCGTCAACGGCGAGGCGGGTGGTCATGCCGTGGCCCATGGTCAGGGCGTGACCCACGAATCGCTGCAGATGGCGGCCGGAACCTCGCTGCCGGGGTTCGCCGCGCAGACCGGGGCGACGGACATGCGTTCGGTGGACATGCACGTCCACGTCCCCAACGGGCGCGGAACGCTTCCGGGCTTCTCCGCGCTGCAGCCGTCGGTGTCGCCGGCGGCCGAGCGCTCGCGCCTGAACCCGGACCTGACCTTCGAGACCTTCGTCACCGGCAAGGCCAACGACCTCGCCCGCGCCGCTGCGCTGCAGGTCGCCGAACGGCCGGGCGGCGCGTACAACCCGCTGTTCCTCTACGGCGGCGTGGGCCTGGGCAAGACCCACCTGATCCACGCGGTCGGCAACTCGATCCTGAACCGCGCACCCGCCGCGAACATCCGGTACATCACCGCGAACCAGTTCTTCCAGGACATGGTCGCGTCGATCCGGCGGCAGTCGGTCGACGAGTTCAAACGGTATTACCAGTCGCTGGACCTGCTGCTGATCGACGACATCCAGTTCTTCGCCGGCAAGGAGCGCTCGCAGGAAGAGTTCTTCTATGCCTTCGAGAACCTGATCGCCGAGCGCAAGCAGATCATCATCACCTCGGACACCTACCCCAAGGAGATGTCCGGGATCGACGACCGCCTGATCTCGCGCTTCAACTCGGGGCTGATCGTCGCCATCGAGCCGCCCGAGCTCGAGATGCGCGTCGCGATCCTGATGCGCAAGGGCGAGTTCGCCGGTCACCCCCTCGACGAGGACGTCGCGTTCTTCGTCGCCAAGCACATCCGGCAGAACGTCCGGGAGCTCGAGGGGGCACTGCGCCGCATCCTGGCGTATGCGCAGTTCCGCAACCAGCCGATCACCCTCGAGCTGGTCAAGGAAGCGCTCAAGGACCTGCTGTCGTTCAACCGCGGGCAGATCTCGGTCGAGTTCATCCAGAAGACGGTCGCCGACTTCTACAAGATGAAGGTGGCCGACATGTATTCCAAGCGTCGGCCCGCCAACATCGCCTTGCCCCGGCAGATCGCGATGTACCTGGCCAAGGAGCTGACGCAGAAGAGCCTGCCCGAGATCGGCGAGCTCTTCGGCGGGCGTGATCACACCACGGTCCTGCACGCGGTGCGCAAGATCGCCGAGCTGCGGCAGCACCGGCCCGAGCTGAACCACCAGATCCACGTGCTCGACCAGACGCTCCGGGAGTACCTGTGAGCGTCCGTCATCTGCCGTGCGGCATGTATGCATCTGGGGACAACCCGGTGGACAACCCGGTGGACGACCGGAGGAACGACCGGTGGACGGCCGCGGGACTCGCAGGGAACAACTCGGCCCCGAGACCGGACGGACACGATTCGTCCCCGGCCGTACACGGAAGCGCGGCGGTCGGTGCACAGGGTTCGCACTCCCCGCAACGTCAGCACCGGGGCGGCTCGCAGCGGTTGTACACATATCCACCGACCACAACAGCTAACTAACAACAGTCATATAAAAGGAAAACAGATGTTGATGATCAAGGCGACCCGCGATGCGATCCTGCGCCCGTTGCAGACGGTGGCGGGTATCGTCGAGCGTCGTCACACGCTGCCCATCCTCGCGAACGTCCTGGTCCGCAAGCAGGGCGAGACGGTCTCCTTCCTCGCCACCGACATCGAGATCCAGGTCAGCACGGCTGCCTCGCTCGGCGGCGGCAAGGACGACGCGGCCATCACCGTCAATGCCCGCAAGCTGATCGACATCCTGCGATCGCTGCCGGACACCGAGGTCGGCATCAGCCTGGCATCCAAGAAGCTCACCATCGCCGCCGGCAAGAGCCGCTTCTCGCTCCAGACGCTCGGCCCCGAGGAGTTCCCGACGGTCGCGCCGAGCGACGCGATCGGCGCCTCGCTGACGATGTCGCAGAAGCAGCTCAAGCACCTCTTCGCGATGGTCCACTTCGCGATGGCGCAGCAGGACATCCGGTACTACCTGAACGGCCTGCTCTTCGTCGTCGACGGCCAGACGGTGCGCGTCGTCGCCACCGACGGTCACCGGCTCGCCTACTGCGCGGCCGAGACCGGGACCGATCTCGGACGCCAGGACGTGATCATCCCGCGCAAGACCGTCACCGAGCTGCAGCGACTGCTCGACGACTCGTCCGACGAGCCGGTATCCATCGACATCGCGCCGAACCAGATCCGGTTCCGCTTCGGCTCCGTCGAGCTGCTGTCCAAGCTGGTCGAAGGCAAGTTCCCCGACTACCAGCGGGTGATCCCGCAGGGCTACAAGAAATCCATCGTGCTCGACCGCTCGACCTGGGGCGACGCCCTCAAGCGGGCCTCGATCCTCACGTCCGACAAGTTCAAGGGCGTGCGCTTCACGCTCACCCAGGATGCCCTGAAGGTCCAGACCACCAACGCCGAGCAGGAAGAGGCGGTCGAGGAGCTCGACGTCGAGTACGGCGGCGAGCCGCTCGACATCGGCTTCAACGTCACCTACCTGCTCGACGTGCTCGACAACCTGAAGACCGAATCCGTGACCTGCGAGTTCGGCGACGCGAACTCCAGCGCCCTGATCTCGGTGCCGGGCGACGAAGGCTTCAAGTACGTCGTGATGCCAATGCGCATTTGATGCATCTGACGCACCCGCCGCACCACATTCGCTTCGATCCGTCTTGCACCGTACGAGAACGACACAGTTTTAGAGAGGCCTCCCCCAGCATGGCTGCAGTCCAACCGATCCTTCCCGAGACCCCGCCGCTGACGACGGCCGAATCGAACGCGCTCGCCGCGGCGAACGACTACGGTGCCTCGTCCATCCAGATCCTCGAAGGGCTGGAAGCGGTGCGCAAGCGCCCGGGCATGTACATCGGTGACACATCCGACGGCACCGGCCTGCACCATCTGGTGTTCGAGGTGGTCGACAACGCCATCGACGAGGCGCTCGCCGGATACTGCGACGACATCGTCGTCACCATCCACACCGACAACTCCATCTCGGTCATCGACAACGGCCGCGGCATCCCCACCGGCGTGAAGATGGACGACAAGCACGAGCCCAAGCGCTCGGCGTCGGAAATCGCGCTGACGGAGCTGCACGCCGGCGGCAAGTTCAACCAGAACAGCTACAAGGTGTCGGGCGGCCTGCACGGCGTGGGCGTGTCCTGCGTGAACGCGCTGTCCACCTGGCTGCGGCTCACGGTCAAGCGCGACGGCCGCGTCCATCAGCTCGAGTT
>RPRK01000336.1 GCA_003818495.1 Burkholderiales bacterium | reverse complement strand
TTCTCGTCTCATTGCAGGACAGGAACCAGACCCTGTTTTACAGAGTTCTTGTGGACCATCTTGAAGAAATGATGCCCATAATCTATACGCCGACTGTGGGGCATGCGTGTCAGCAATATGGCCATATTTACCGGAGACCCAAAGGCGTATTTGTCTCGACAAAAGACAAGGGGCGGTTTTCGGAAATTCTTCGCAACTGGCCGAACAGGAGCGTAAGAGTCATTGTGATAACAGACGGGGAGCGTATTCTCGGACTCGGAGACCTCGGAGCCGCAGGAATGGGAATACCGGTAGGCAAACTTTCCCTTTATACTGCCTGTGCCGGTATTCATCCGTCTTTATGCCTTCCGGTAACAATTGATGTGGGAACAAACAATATCGCTCTTCAGAATGATCCTCTTTATTTCGGAATGCAGCATCCCAGAATCAGGGGCGAAGAATACGATTGTCTGATTGAAGAATTTGTCAGAGCAGTTGAAGACAATTTTCCCCATACGCTTATTCAATTTGAAGATTTCGGAAATATCAATGCTTTCCGTCTGCTGAAAAAATACCGGAACCGTATCTGCATGTTCAACGATGATATTCAGGGAACCGCGGCTGTTGCTCTGGCAGGATTGTACAGCGCAATCAAAGTCACCGGACAGAAACTGACCGGGCAGAGAATTCTCTTTTTCGGAGCCGGAGAAGCAGGAACAGGAATCGGAGACCTGATTGTCTCGGCTATGGAGGATGCAGGGCTTTCCGAACCTGAAGCACGTGAACACTGCTGGTTTTTCGACTCGCAGGGACTGATTGTCAAAAGCCGGAAAAATCTGGCAGAGCATAAGCTTGACTATGCCCATGACCATCCCTTTGTCTCGGATTTTGCAGAGGCAGTGCGTGTGCTGAAACCCACTGCAATCATCGGCGTTTCAGGACAGACAGGAGCATTTACTCCTGAAGTTCTCGAAGCAATGGCATCATGCAATGAAAGACCCATTATTTTTGCTCTGTCCAATCCCACCGCCAAATCCGAGTGTACGGCAGAAGAGGCATATAAAAAGACAAAGGGGCGGGCTGTTTTTGCAAGCGGCAGTCCTTTTGATCCTGTGGAGATAAACGGAAAAATCTATGAGCCGGGACAGGGAAACAACGCGTATATTTTTCCCGGCATAGGTCTGGGAGTCATTGCTTCCAAAGCCCGGTATGTTACCGAGGAGATGTTCCTGACTGCTGCCAAAATACTTGCAGCCAAAGTATCTGATGCGGATTTTAAAAAAGGGAGTATCTATCCGCCCTTGAATCAAATCCGGGAAGTATCCGCGGATATTGCAGTGCAGGTGGCAGAAATAGCTTACAGATCGGGCATTGCCGGAAAGCCCAAACCCGATGATCTGCCGGGATATATCAGGTCCCAGATGTATGAGCCGGTTTATCAGAATTATATTTGAAAGAGTATCCGAAATACTCTGAAACTTTTAAAACTGTCTTGAGAAAATAACAGAAAACGAGACAGGAAAGGAGGTATGAATCTGCAAAGCGGTATGACAATTTGACCTCGAAAAAATAAGGCTTTTCTCAATCAGAGAAGATGTAAAATGAAAAAATCAAAGGAGATGCAAATGACAAAAAAAATTCTGTGCCTGCTGGTTTCTGCTATGGTAATCGCTGTTGCTTCAAATGCAACGGCCGAACCGATCATCATCAAATTCAGCCACGTTGTCGCTGTGGATACGCCCAAGGGAGAGGCTGCCGAATACTTCAAGAAATTGGCTGAAGAACGCACCAAGGGGGCAGTGAAAGTCGAAGTTTACCCGAACAGCCAGCTTTACAAAGACAAAGAAGAAATGGAAGCACTACAGATGGGTTCGGTACACATGCTGGCTCCGTCTCTTGCCAAGTTCGCGCCGCTGGGAGTCAAAGAATTCGAACTGTTCGATCTGCCGTTCATCTTCGACGGTTATGAACAACTGCATAAAGTGACCGAAGGAGAAGTCGGCAAAAAACTGCTCAAAAAACTGGAAGTCAAGGGAATTCTGGGTCTGGCTTACTGGGACAACGGTTTCAAGGTGATGAGCGCGAACAAGCCGCTGAAAACGCCTGCGGACTTCAAAGGGATGAAGATGCGGATTCAGTCGTCCAAAATTCTTGACGCTCAGATGCGTGCGCTCGGCGCAATTCCTCAAGTTATGGCTTTTTCAGAAGTATATCAGGCTTTGCAGACCGGCGTTGTGGACGGCACAGAGAATCCGCCCTCCAATCTCTACACCCAGAAAATGCACGAAGTGCAGAAATATGTCACGGTCTCTGATCACGGTTATCTCGGATATGCAGTTATCGTGAACAAGAAATTCTGGGAAGGTCTGCCTGCGGAAATCCGCACCCAGCTTGAAAGCGCAATGGCGGATTCCACCAAATTCGCCAATGATATCGCAAAAAAGAGAAACGAAGATGATCTGGCTTCGGTAAAGGCATCCGGCAAATCCGAACTGATTATGCTCACTCCGGAAGAGAGGAAAGCATGGAAAGATGTTCTGGTGAAGGTTCACACCGATATGGCGGGCCGCATCGGCGCAGAGCTGATTCAGGAAGTTTATAAGGCAACCGACTTTAAGAAGTAGGCAGTCATTTTCGGAGATATACTGTCCGCCAGCATAATCCGCGCTTCCGAAATCTTCCGTAAAACGGTTTTGCAAACCCTTTCGGCGGCAAAACGATTTGCAAAATCGTTTTACGGAAGTGCAGTTTATGACGGTGGACAGTATATTTAAAAAAATGCCGGTGTATGTTTGTTCATCGGCATTTTTAATACCTTTAGGACTTACGCACTTGAATTTATTTTTCTGATTCATTGGCGTTTATCAGCGTCCGTTAGCGGTTAAAAATAATCCAACTGCGTAACTCCTAACCTTGATCAGAAAAAAAACTATGGAGAATTATAAGGTATGCTGAAATTTCTCGATCACTTGGAGGAATGGCTCGTGGCTACCCTGATAGCGGTTGCAACCGTGATCATTTTTCTGTCTGTCCTGCATCGTTACGCCAGCGGTTTGGCGATTCCCGGTGTTCAGGACTGGCTGCTAAGTCTCAATATGAGCTGGACTCAGGAACTGTGCATCTATATGTTTGTATGGATGGCAAAGTTCGGGGCAGCCTACGGGGTAAGGACCGGGATTCATGTCGGGGTGGATGTCTTTATCAATACTCTGAAAGAAAAAACCCGTGCGAAATTTGTCATCATCGGTTTGAGCGGCGGCGCGCTTTTCACAGGAATCATCGGCACACTCGGCTTCAAATTTGTCTGGGAAGTGGGGATGCGGTACGCGGTCGGTTCGACTTTCGGATTTGACTGGACCGACATGACCGAAGGACCGACTTCCCCTGATCTCGAATGGCCCGTCTGGATTTTTTATATGGCAGTGCCGCTCGGATCCTACCTGATGTGCTTCCGTTTCCTACAGGTGATCCGAAGTTTTATCCGCACCGGACAGTTGCCGCATCACGATGCCGGACATGTGGACGGTCTCGACGAGGAAGTTCATATAGACGAACTCCCGCAAGGAGGTAAAGCATGAGCGCATTCATAATTTTCGCACTTTTGGCATGTCTGATGCTGACCGGGATGCCGATTTCGATATCTCTCGGCTTGACCGTTCTGACTTTCCTCTTCACAATGACCAATGTGCCTATCGAATCGGTGGCAATGAAGCTCTTTACCGGAATTGAAAAATTCGAGATCATGGCGATTCCCTTTTTCATTCTGGCAGGCAATTTTCT
>RPRK01000335.1 GCA_003818495.1 Burkholderiales bacterium | reverse complement strand
TGGAAGCAGAAGATGTGGGAATGGTTCCTTTTTCCCAAGGTAAGCATACGGTAAAACAACTGCCTTGTCCCACTTCACTTTCCAAGGTGATACTGCCTCCATGAATTTCAGACAGTCGATAGATCAAAGACAGTCCCACTCCAGTTCCTCCTTGTTCTCGAGCCAAGCGACCGTCCAATTGTCCAAAAGGTTTGAATAAACGCGCCATATCCGCTTGAGAGATACCAATTCCGGTATCTGAAACTTGTAGGTAAATTACGCTATGGTCTCGATCAGGGAAAATGTTGAGGGTTACTTTTCCTTGAGGAGGAGTGAATTTGACTGCATTATTGAGTAAATTACAAAGAATTTGCTTTAAACAACGGGGATCAGAAGCGAAAGTGCTGATATTCTCATCGACTTGAGTCAACAGTTGGAGATCTTTTCTTTCTGCCAGGTGTCGAACAAAACGCAGACAGGTGCCAAGAGTGCTGTGAAAAGATATGGGTGAAATTTCGAGTTTGAATTTCCCAGCTTCCACCTTAGCCAAGTCTAAGATACTGTCAATCAGTCCCAGCAATTGTCGACCATTTTCCTCTATGGTGCATAAGACTTGAATTTGTTCCGGGTTGAGAGATAATCCGCCGTAAATTTCATCATGTAAAGCTTCAGATAGGGATAAAATATTGCTCAAAGGGGTACGCAATTCATGAGTGATATTGCTGAGAAATTCATTTTTCAAACGGGTGGAACGTAATAATTCCGCCTTCATCATGGTGAGTTCAGTGGTGCAAGTTTGTAGGCGTTGGCTCAGTAAACTGTTTTGTTGCAACAGTTTTTTCAGTACCGCTTCATTCATTTCTGGCACGACTTGAGTTTCTGACTGGGTGGGTTGGACCATGTGAGCGGCAGTGTTGGCAATGTGAAGCTCAGCACTGGAAATGGTGATTGGAGAAACCGCTTTACTGCCATTGGTTTCAGCAGATGGGGTTGGAAAAGAGAAAGGTCGATTTTGTTCGAGAGACAGGTAGAATTCTAGAGTTTGAGGACTGTAGGGGAATAGAGTTTGACTGGGTTGTTGGGTCAAGGACGATCGATCTTTAGGGGCATGTATTTCTTGGACGATGAGTATTTTGGTGGAAATTTTGTTAGAGGCGTAAATGGGATAAAGTGCGCAGGACAAAACATAGGGTTGTAAATCGTATTTAAAATAGCGAGGTTGGGCTAACGCTGCGACTTCTTCAAAGTGATTTTTGTAGAGAGTGATCAAAGTGGGGGCTAGGAACTGATAGATACAATTGCCGACCAATTGTTCCAAATGGGTGGTGAGCAGTAAGGCCGCTTGATGGTTGGCAGCGAGAACAATTTTTTGGGAATTGATGAGCACTAGGCCTTTTGAATTGATACCAAGGAGGATTCGGAACAGTTCCTTACTTTCCTTCAGGGTATCTTCGGCCCGTTTTTGTTCAGTAATATCAGTGGATAGGCTGCAAATGGCATAGACTTTTTCATCTTTGTCAAAGAGGGGAAATTTGATAGAATGATAGGTATGTAAGGCGGTTTTGGAAGGTATGACTTCTTCAAATTTTTGCAAGGTTTTGGTTTGACAAACCTTAAGATCATTGTTGTGTAAATGGTTGGCTAAACTGGCTTCAAACAAGTCATGGTCAGTTTTATTGCGCAATTCTTCTTCCCCAAAACCAATCAGATTTTCAAAGTAGTGATTGGTCAACAAGTAATGGTCTTGAATATCTTTGATAAAAATGGCTAACGGAGCGTGATCTAGGATGATTTGTAGCCAAGTTTGTTTTTTCTGGGAAATTTTTTTGGTGACAGTTAATTCTTGGTGAATGCGTTGGATGTTTTGCAAGGCCGGGTAAAAAATGTAAAGTCCCTCGATAAGCAGCATGAGCAGGGTGAGACTGGCTAAGATGAAATCCATTTGTTTTAGGCGTTCGAGCCGGGAGTTGGCTTCCAATTTATATTGGGAAACAATGGCTTCCATTTCTTGCAAGAAGGCGCTTTCTTCAGCAATAATTTGATTGACCAGGGGAGAAAGGTCCTTGTAAAGCAGGGAACTTTCTTCAAATACGGCTAACAAGTTTTTAGCCGCAGTGTCCATGGCCAAGTAACGAATTTGCAGATTGGCAAACATGTTGATGATGGTGATGCTGTTATCTCCAGAAAGTCCCATATCTTGATCGCCCCATTGAAGTCCAATATGGAAACGTTCCCAAAAATCCAGTCCATGCCGAAATTTTTCAACGTAATAGAGTCGTTTGTCATCGTCTTGGGTTAATTGGATGATAAGGGCAGTTTTGCTGAGATTTTCGCTGAGCAGTCGTTGTTTCTCGGCAATGGTAATGATATGAGCATCTTGAGATTGTTGGTCAAGAGCCCATTGTACCAGAAGGTGGCCAAGTAGGGTCAATGAGGCAATAACGCTCAAGGTAACGATGTAGCGTTTGGCTAGATATTGAGTAGAAAATTCTGGAGAATAGGTGGTATTCATGTCAATGGGGTGTGATTTGTCCATTTTGGGTGTGGAATTAAACTCAGTGATTTTTGGTGTCTGTTTATGTAGCAAACGCACTATAACTGGAAAGTGTCTGAATCAGAGTGTCTGAATCAGAATTTACAGAATTTGAGAATTTTCAGAATGAGTGGGCTCTTCAATTTTGAAAGTTTTAAGATTCCAAACATTCTGATTCAGATTGTAGTTCGTTGGCTATAGTATATTTTTAGTCACTGTCAGGCAACATTTTGGCAAGGATATTTTGGGTAACCATTGTATTGAGTTACTTGAATTTTTTATAGGGAAGTTGTTTGATTTAGGCAAAAATCTTGCCTTATTTTACAGGTGGAGTTTTTAACTTGTGAAGTTGGGAAATAATTGAAAGTATCCTGCTATTGAAAGTAGCCTGTTATGGGGTTGATTGTCCTGAGGAATTTACTCGGAATTGATGGGTTGATGAAGTTGAGCCGTGAGTTGTTCAAGGCGTTGATTGGCTTCATAACGGTGTTTTTTATGGGTGATGGGCAGGTCTAAATAGCGTTGATAGGCTTCGATGGAATGCTCTTGTTGAGCTTGTTGCCAGATGTCTTCACTTAGAGTTTCAATTTTTTTAAGCGCTTCAGCTCGATGTTGGGTAAATAATTCAATATCCAGATAGTTTTGATAGGCTAACAGGGTATTTTTGGTCAGGCTCAGTTGCCATTCTTCCTCTTCAGTTTTAGGATATTGAGAGAAGATATCTCGTACCCGTTGAGATCGGGCAATGAAGAAAATGACCATAATATCTAAGTAGATGATCAGTAACATAAATTCGTTGAAATGTTTTTTCCCGGAGCCCAAATACCAACCGATCAGCATCAGTTCTAAAATGACGCTGCTGAGCAATAAAATTCGTCCGTGTCGCCAGGACCAGCGATAGAAGTTGGGACTTTGTGGCGCTTTGAGGGAACGGCGTTTTAAGGCGATGATGGCAATAAGTAAGGCAGGTAAGCAGGAGGAAAGTAACAGCAAGGTTGAGTATTGGTAGACCATGTCCAAGATGTTTTTGGGAATAGCGTCACGGATGATAACTCCCAAAAGTGGAATCTGGTAGCTGAAGGGAATGATAGCCAGCAGGTAATGTTTGAGTAGATACAGTAAGGTGATGAATAGGGTCCAGTGGATTTTTAGCACAGCGTTTTGGTTATAGTCTTCTAAAGTGTATTTCATGTCAGAGTAATGTTCAGTTGGGCAATGAATCAGTTGAGAAATAGGGAATAGGCTGGATTGTGGGTCTCTTCCCAATAGGGATAG
>RPRK01000334.1 GCA_003818495.1 Burkholderiales bacterium | reverse complement strand
CTCCAGAGTCTACAGTAGCAAGAACTACACCCCTCCCCAGGGTATGGGCAAAGCAGAGAGGTGGAAAATTTATAGACAGCCATCTGAGGAATTACAAAAACTAGCGTTACCATTTTTTTACATTATCACTATTATCATTATTATCTAATTTTTTACCAATTTATTTTTTCCATTATCGGCATAACAAATTTAGTATAAAAGTGTTGGATTATAGATAAGAGGGATAGAATCGAAAAAAAGTGTCTCTTAGTTAGGTGTTAGTTGAGATACAGCGATTTTTCATTTTCCACCACGTGGAAAAATACCCCCCTTTTTGTCCACCACGTGGAAAAATAGTCCTTTCGGATTTTACAATTTTAGGAGGTGTTAGGTAAATGGATGGTAATAAAAGAGGTTCTAGGTATATATTGGATGTAAAAACTGGAAAAATAGTTGATGAATTAAAGGAAGGAGATCGGATATTAAGGAAAGGAAGTTGTGATTATTTATCTGAGACACAGGAGTGGGTAATTGAGAAGTTTAGTAAGAGTGGGATGGATGAGATAAGGAAGTTGATGTTAGATTTAAATGTAAATGAGAAGGCATATATGTTTTGTGTAAGTGTATATGTTGGGTACACTGATTGTTGTTTAAAGTATGATAATGGGAAGATATTAGATATTGATGATTTTATATACATGACTAAGTTGTCAAAGTCCACTGTATATAATGTTTTGAACAGTTTAAGGAAGAAGGATATAATATTTAGGGGAAAGAATAGTCAAGGAGATCTATATTTTATGAATCCCTGGTTATATTGTAGGGGCAATAGGATTTCCAATGTGTTAAAGACGATGTTTAAAAATTACAAGATAAGAGTTATAAATAAGAGGTGGGGAGATATGGAGGATGAACTCTAATGGAGGGGATATGATACGATATTGTGGGTTGTGTGGTATGTCTATTAGCCTTGATGAAAGGTTGTTCAAGGTACATTATGAGAATGATGGTGCTGATAGATATATGTGTTTTTGTCATAGACACGATAGGAAAGTTATAGATGAGTATATGGAGAAAAGAGTAGTTGATTCTCCCTATATTTTGTATGCTGATAATAGTGAATTTTAAAATATGTTAGTAAGACTTTGACTATTTTCAAAGTGACAAGTGGTATGAAAAGTTGATATACTGAAAGTGCTTACAGCTATACCCAAATTTAAATATAGAAGCACCCAAAACTCCTTTTGTTTTTTGAATATAGATGCCCTGCGGTTTTTGTTACCTCATTCCGCGGGGTATTGTTGTATCTAAGCGTTCTTTGATAATTAAATATAGAACACTAAGTTCGGCGATTAGTGAGAATACAAAAGAAATTTTACAAGAATCAATTGAATCGGGGCTGTTGTGTGAACAATGGCTCTAATTTATTTAAGGAGATTGTTTATGATTTATCCAAGATTGACTAGGAGAGAAATAGAAGTTATTGAATTGGTTGCTGATGGATTTACGAAGGATGAAATTGCAGAAGAACTTTTTATATCACCTTGTACAGTGAAGAATCACACTAAGAATATTTTAGATAAGTATAATTGTAATAGGCTTATTAAAGCTGTGGGAGTGTATATGTTTGACAAGGGGAGATTGCATGGCAAAGAATAATAGAAAAGCTCTTGCTAAAGTCACACAGAATAAAAAATCTCACGACATTCCTGTTGAATATACTCCAAACGATAAGCAAATAGTGTTCCATAATATAGACACTGATATTTGCGTGTATGGTGGTGCTAAAGGTGGAGGTAAGACCTGTGCATTGGTTATGGATGCCCTTATGTATGCTGTTAATCATCCAGGAGCATTGATATATTTGTTTAGGGAGAGTTACGATGATTTAGAGGCTAATGTTATTAGGGAGTGGAAAACAAAAGCACCTAAAGAAATATATGAGTATTCAGAGACAAAGCATATCGCTAAATTGATAAATGGTAGCGAAGTATTGTTTAGGTATATTGCCAACGATACTGATGCCGAAGGTTATCAAGGAAGAAGTATGGACTATGTTGGAGTTGATGAATTAACCAAGCATAGCAAGAAAGCCATACAGGTACTGCTTTCTTGCTTGAGAAGTCCAAAGGGATTTCCTCCCAGATTTAGAGGAAGTTGTAATCCTGGCTCAAAGGGACACAATTGGGTTAAGATGGATTTTGTTGAAGCTACTGATTATGGCAAATATATTATAAAAGACCCAGTGACAGAACAATCAATTTCTTTTATTCCTGCCACAGTTTATGACAACTATGTCATTATGGAGAACGATCCTAACTATGTAAAGAGGTTAGAGAATCTGCCAGAGAAAGAACGTAAAGCCTTCCTTTTAGGTGATTGGGATTTATTCGAAGGACAGTATTTCAATTTTGTTAGGTCTGTTCATGTGGTAGATAATATGGTTATTCCTAAAGAATGGGATAGATACGTAAGTCTTGACTATGGATTAGATATGTTGGCTGCATACTGGACAGCATTTGATCCACAAGGGAAAGCTCATGTATATAGAGAAGCCCATGTGCCAAATTTAATTATATCTGAGGCAAGAGAACTAATTAATTCCATGACATTACCGAATGAAAATATAGTAAGCTATATTGCTCCACCTGATTTATGGAATAGGAGACAGGACACAGGAAAGTCCGCTGCTGAAATATTTTCAGAAAGTGCAGATGGAATATTTTTAATTAAGGCCAGTAATGACAGAGTACAGGGTTGGTATAACATGAGAGAGTGGCTAAGAATACACAAGGTTAGAGACGAACAGACTGGGGCAGATATATTTGTTTCTAATATGGTTATATCAAGTGAGTGTCCTTGTTTAATAAGAGGTATTTCAGAATCACAGGCAGATGAGAAAAATCCTAGTGATGTTGCTAAAGAGCCTCATATATTGTCTCACAGTATCGATAGTATTAGGTATTTATTGTCAAATCGTCCAGCTCCTACCAATCCTGGTGCTACATATTACAGTGATGATGATGAAGATGAGGATGATAACGATTTAAAAGGTGGTTATTTCGACAGTTAATTATTTGGCATAAAACATAGCACGTGCCACGTGTTGAGAACCTAGTTACCCGATCGACAGGTTCTTTTTTTATGCCTTTTATAAATGGTCGGGTTAAATTATTTTAGGAGGATTTATGATAAGCGAATTAACTATATTAATGTTAGTGCATGGATTAAGTATTCTATGCGGTGTATTTGTGGGATATAAGATAGCAATTCGGTGTGTTGATTTAGATTTAAAGTATGATAATGATGTTGATATACCTAGCTTTGAGCCAGAGGATATTTCAGAGCCACTACTAAGCAAGATATTCCCTGAGAAATTTAAAAAGAATAAAGAAGATAAATTTATAAGTCCAGAAGAACACATGGACAGAGAAAAACGACACGCATTTTTTGATTAGGAGGTGTAGTTTTGTTCAAGGAATTATTTAGTAAAAAGCAAGAGGATAAGATTCAAGGATTGGCAGCGGGTACGCCTAATTCTGATATAGAGCAAAAGATGGCTAACAAGATTTCCAATGATATTGAGTGTGCGGAATCTGCTAAAGGAACATCATTGGATGATTTAGGATATACAATAGAAGAAACATGGAAAGACGAGGAAAAGATTTATAAGGGTGGAGGTCTGCAATGGGTTACTGAGTTCGCTTTCAGAAGTAGGCGAATGAGAAAGATTAGGCCTTGCTCAGAGGATAATTTTGTATTTAATGCCCTTCAAATTCAAGCGGCTAATATAACATCAACTACACCAGAAGTTAAAATT
>RPRK01000333.1 GCA_003818495.1 Burkholderiales bacterium | reverse complement strand
GGCAGTGCGACGAGCGAGTCCGCAGCTTGATTTTTTCGACGCCGAATTTGCTGAATTGGGTCTTTCTCGACCATGGGAATTTGGTATTCATCTTTTGCCGGTTTCAAAGGGATTGAAAACTCTTCATAGATCTGTTCTTGAGTTGGGGCGCTCGGTTGTTGATGCGGGTGGGGCGCGTGATAATAGGCTTTTGACTTCGTTAAAGAAGGTTAATGAAGCTAGTGCGCGTGCGAATACTATAACAAAATCAGAATCAGCTAAGTGGCTCGAGAGTGAAAAAATCGTGGGTTTTATTGGCGGTGATCATAGCACTGCATTTGCCAACATTGCGGCGTGCGCAGAGCGATTTCCGAATCTTGGTGTGCTTCATTTTGATGCTCACGCGGATCTACGAGAAGCATATTTGGGATTTGAGTATGCACATGCGAGCGTTATGTACAATGTGGTTAACAAAATTGATGAGGTAGAAAAACTGGTGCAAGTCGGAATTCGCGATTTTTGCGAAGAAGAGCACCGCATGGCAACCACTCATCCAAAGATCAAAACATGGTTTGATTTTGCGATTCGACGTGCCATGTTTTTGGGAAAGAATTGGGTCGAAATATCTCGCGAAATTATCGCCGCCCTGCCTCAACAAGTTTATGTTTCTTTCGATATCGACGCGCTCGATCCAAGTTTGTGTCCTCATACCGGTACTCCAGTTGCCAGTGGACTTTCTTTTGCCGAGGCAAGTTTTTTGATTGTGGAGTTGGCAAAGTCTGGCCGCCGAATTGTGGGATTTGATGTGAGCGAAGTTGCTCCCAATCCCAAAAACCGCGCGGATGAGTGGGATGGTAATGTTGGTGCGAGGGTTTTGTACAAGTTGTGCGGAGCGGCGCTCTATTCTAATGGCGCACGCACGTGAGACGTATCGATGACATTGGACTTCGAGTAACAAATTTAGCTCACAGCGTTGAAGCCATGGCTGCCGATGAAAAGGTTCCATTTGCTGCGCTCGAGGCTGCTTTAATGCCTCTTAGTAGGGATATTTTGTGTCTTGTTCTGATTGTTCCTTTTTTGCAGCCAATTCCGGTGTGGGGGGTTTCGTCATTTTTAGGGCTGGCCGTGGCATTGCTGCACATTCAGGTTGTACTGAAGGGTGAGGCTGCCGCTTTTCCAAATCGCATTCAGCGATTTACGCTAACCGCTAAGCACTTGCTTGTAATGTTGCACGGCGCTCAGCGGATTTTGAAAGTTCTTGCTAAGGCACCGGAGTTCAAGGGGCCAGTTTTTTCTAAGCTTGCGCAGGCCAGAATTGTGAGCGTTCAGATTTCCATTTTGGGATTGTTTTTAACGCTGCCGTTGCCTGTTCCGGCCTCGAACATGATTCCCGCGCTTGGTATCCTGTTTTTTGTGGTGGGAATTTTAGCTGAAAATGTTGTTTTTTTGTTGGCTGGATACCTGTCTTTTTTTCTAAATATTTTATTCTTTGGGGCTTTGGCGGTTTTTCCGGTTGTGATTGCGACTTGGTTTGGGTGGCGTTGAACTGGATTGGTGTTTGATTAGTGCGCTGCTTTCGTTGCTTCAGATGTCGCCAGGCATGTCGTGTAATATTCTAGCAAGGTCGTCCAAATTTTTTGCCTTTTTCGAAAGCGCCAATAACGCTTCTAAGTTGATTGTCAGTTGAACGGGATAATTGGAAATAAGTTCAATGGGCGAAAGTGAGTTGTCGTCCAGCACGGAGAGCATAACCGCGCTGCGTAGTGCGGGTATCGCAGTTTTTGTTCCTGAGCGCAAAGGATGAATGATTTGTCCCAATTGTGAGAGAATTTTTTCTCCGAGGGGCGTGTATAAAATGTCTCCAATAAATATTCCATCTAAAGCAAACGGCGAACGTAGCGCAGTTCCGGCTTTCTCGGGACTAATCTTCGCGATCTTGAGAATGCTGGCAGTCATGCCGGTAGCACGGTTGGTGTTAGCTAGCACTCGCAACTCTTGTACATCAATGGAGCGCATAATTGGGCCGAATGTCGCTGTTATTCGTTCTGCGCCAAAAGCATGTCCGGCTGAGAGAGATGCAAGTGTTGCTACAAAAATGGATGCTAATTTGGATGCTGTTTTCATGGTATTTTCCTTTTAATTTATGGAAGCGGAGCTTTGAGAAGAGCTTCCGCGTCGATAATTCCCGAGCCGTAATTGTTTGTGTCCCAATCGGTTGGAGTTTTATTTCCATATTTTCGAACAAGTTGCTCGAAAATATCCGCAATACGCGAAGCTCCATATCGTGCAATAAGAATGTCGCGGCCGTGATACGATAGCCAAAGTGCAGCGGTGCCAGACACAAAAGCTGAAGCGAAAGTGGTTCCATAACCTTGGGCTACAGTGAATTTCAATGCTCCGTTGGTAGTGTCTTTCTCGGTATATGCATGCCACATGTTTAGTCCGGGCGCTGAAATAAATACTTTGGGGCCATATGCGGCTGCGTTCCATGGTTTGTGTTCAATATTAGAAGCAGAAACCGCAAATGCTCCTGCAGAGAGCGCGGGGTATTGAATATTGGTTAATCCCTGTCCAGCTGCGCAAATTACCAAAACACCTTGATCACGAGCTTCGAGAATTGCATTACCCAATTCGGCGCTCATACGTGGTCCAGCCATGCTGATGTTTATCACGTGAGCTCCGCGTTTTACGGCGTAACGAATAGCTGATTCCATTAGTGCTGGCTGATGAAGTATAGGTAGATTAGCCACTCGGAGAGGCAAGAAATTTGCACCCGGAGCTACGCCTGGAGGAAACGATTTTCCGTCAACCTCAATGCCAGGAGGAGAAATTATTGCGCCAGCAACCATTGTTCCGTGTCCTGTACTACCGATTTGAAGTGGAGGAGTTAGTGGATCTGTGGCTCCAATTTTTCCGTCAACAAAGTCGCGAGCGCGTGCAAGCTGAATATTAGAAATGTATGCGCCATTTTGAAAAATTGCCGGGTGTTTTATGATTCCCGTGTCGGGCGAAGCAATTAGAATTCCTTCTCCGGGAATCTTGTGTTTGGCGATAAATAGTCGCCAAGCTTCAAACGTGCGCATTTCTCGAAGAGCCCAATCGGTGTCGTTGGTGCTGTAGTTGCGCGTTTCGTAAGTGGATAGAAAATTCAAAAATTCGGACTGCGTGAATGCGAGAGCTCTGGATTGCGTTACAAATGCAGGCAAACAAAGAAGCAGGCCTATAAAAATTCGAAACATAAATTACTCCTCTAATACTGAGTTAAGGAGATATGCTGGCTTGCTATCGAGGTCAATATATAAAAGTACCGAAATTTCAGGCACTTGGTTGGCGTGTGTGGCTAAGGCTTGCTGTTTTAACTTTGAGATTTTAGCTTTTCAAACACTCTAGGCACCCGCGAATTAATTTGGCAAGTAACCTCGTAGCTGATGGTTTTAAGTTTTCGAGCCCAGTCTTCCACAGTGATTTCGGCGCTCCCATCGCGTCCAATCAAAGTGACAACGTTGCCAGCCTGTACATTGGAATCGACGCCTAAATCGATCATCGACTGGTCCATGCACACGCGGCCTACTATTGGATATTTTTTTTCTTTGATGATTACCTCGCCACGGTTTGAGAAGAGCCGGTTAAATCCATCTGCGTAGCCGACAGGTATGGTGGCAATGGTTGTGTCGTTACTCGCGGTCCATGTGCCGCCGTACCCAATTGGCGTGCCTTTTTGTACCTTCTTAACAAATGATACCTTAGAAAATAGAGAAAGACCTGGTTGAAGATCAACGGTGCGGGGTGTGTTGCCGCCCGGATAAAATCCATAGATCATGATGCCTGGCCTAACCATC
>RPRK01000332.1 GCA_003818495.1 Burkholderiales bacterium | reverse complement strand
GATGCCGAAGCGCATCCGCAAAACTTTTTCTTCCCGCGGGGTAAGAGTCGCGAGGACTTTCCGCGTCTGTTCGGCAAGATTTAAGCTGATTGCAGCATCCGAGGGCAGCATGAATTTTTTGTCCTCAATGAAATCCCCCAGATGGCTGTCTTCTTCCTCGCCGATAGGCGTTTCCAAAGAAATAGGCTCTCTGGCAATTTTAAGGACTTTGCGGACTTTGTCCAAAGGGATTTCCATTTTTTCGGCAATTTCTTCGGGAGAGGGTTCCCGCCCAAGTTCCTGCACCAGATAACGCGAGGTACGGATCAGCTTGTTGATGGTCTCAATCATGTGTACAGGAATCCGGATGGTACGTGCCTGATCCGCGATTGCACGGGTGATTGCCTGACGTATCCACCACGTGGCATAAGTGCTGAATTTGTATCCGCGGCGGTACTCGAATTTATCCACGGCTTTCATCAGACCGATATTCCCTTCCTGAATCAGATCCAGAAACTGAAGTCCCCTGTTGGTATATTTCTTGGCAATGGAGACCACCAGCCTAAGATTGGCGCGGATCAGCTCGCTTTTCGCGGTTTTGGCTTTGTAATGCCCTTCATCCACACCTGACATCACGCGCTTTAATGTGCGGCAATTTGCCTTGATCAGAAATTCTTTTTCCAGTACCGTGTCGCGGGTGGTCCTGATCTCTGCATAGAGAATCATCATATCCTCTTTGGACAGGTTCTCACAGCGCGCACCCAGCCATTGTGAAAAAATATCTTCCGTATCCAGATAAGAACACATCTCCGAAACCGAACATCCGAACTTATCCGCGCAGGTCAGAAGTTTTTTGTTCATGAATTCAAACCAGTTGATCTGATCACGGATTTTCTTTTCAATCCGCTCGACAACCCCGCTTTCCAGACGCCAGTCTTTGAGGAGTTCGAAAATTTTATTGTTCCTGCGTGAAATGTATCGTTTGAGTTTGCGGGCTTCGTCCGGGTCAGTATCGGTCTTTGAAAAAAGCTTTTCTCTATGCTCCCGGTTTTCTTCATACAGTTGCCGGATGGAACGGATGGTGTTTAAAAAATTGTTGATCTGGACCGCTTCGTCCACATAAGTATCGCCCTCGTCAATATCCCTTAAAACATGCTTGGGACGCAGCGCGCCCTGTTCGATATGTCCGCCGAGATCCAGAATGCACTCCGCGCCTGTGATGGTGTCTAACAGAGATTTCAGCACCTCCTGTTCGCCGGCTTCTATTTTTTTGGCGATTTCGACTTCCTCTTCCCGGTTCAGCAGGTTGACCAATCCCATCTCGCGCAGGTACATCTTGACAGGGTCCGTGACAGCGCCGGGTTCTGCTGCCATAGCATCGTCGCCCAGTTTGTCGTCGCCCTTTTTCATCCTATCCGCCACTTTCCGCTTTTTTTCATCAACAATTTCTATATTAAGGTCGTCAAACAGGATAAGGGTTTCATCAATCTGATCCGGAGACAGCATATCATCGGGAAGCACTCCGTTGATTTCTTCATAAGACAGATAGCCCTGTTCTTTCCCTTTTGAAATCAGTTCCCTCAGTGCGGTTTTGTCAATATCCACGGGTTTAAGTCTTGCAGCGGATTTTTTTGTCATATCGTTCAGAGTCCTCCTATGTTATACAGGTTCTCAATTGCCGTTCTCTGGCGCGAATCTGTTTTTTTCTCAGCAATTCCAGCAGCAGTTTGTCGTTGTCTCCCTCATCGGCAGCCTTTATCTCTTTCTGCAGCAATTTGTTTTCATCACGGATTATTCCGGATTCGAATTGGGCAATCAGTGTCATACAGGCTTCCCGGGTCCATGAATCCTTTTTTTCTATTGCCAGCGACGCTGCAATATTTTTCAGTCTGTTATCAGTAAAAAAGTTCATAATATCCGAGAGATGTCCCTCGGAATCTCGCAGGTTTCCGTGTTTCAGAATCGTCTGTCCCAGGGATTGAAGCATCGTGTCTTCAAAATATTCCAGGATGTTGCGCTGATGGATTTCAGGCAGTATCTGCGGGAACTGAAGCATCATTGCAATGATTTTGCGTTCAAGTTTGTAGCCGCGGACAATAGAACGCTCTGCCGGACCGCCGGAGAAATCATCGTATCTGACAGAAGATGCTGCATTGATTTTATTCAGAATTTCTATTTCATCCACCGCCACTCTTTCGGCAAGGTCCCGTACATACAATGACCGTGCCACATTGTCTGTGACCGCTGCCAGCGGTTCTGTCATTTCCGAAATAATACGGATTTTTCCTTCTGTGGAAAGCCCGTGCTTTTTTACGGCAAGGTCGGTAAGAAAGGAAATGACGCTGCGCGCGCGGGAAGCAGCGCTGAGAAAGGCATCCGCGCCGAATTCGGAAAGATAGGAATCCGGATCATGACCTGCTGGTTCCAGCACAAGGATATACGCGTCGGTTTCTTCTTTCTGAAACATATCTCCGGTCCGCCGTGCCGCGGCAATACCGGCTTCATCTGAATCATAAACCAGTATGATCTTGTCCGCGAATCCCCTGAGCATCATAAGGTGATCGCGGGTCAGTGCGGTTCCGAGCGTGGCAACAGAATTTCCGATGCCGCAGCGGTGAAGTGCCGCAAGATCAAGATATCCCTCTGCAATATAAACTGTCCGGCTCTCTCTGCATTTCTGTTTTGCAATATGCAGACCGTAGAGTGACCTGCTTTTGTTATACAGAGAAGTGTCCGGGGAATTCAGATATTTGGGACGTTTGGGATTTGCATCGTCTAACACTCTGCCGCCGAAACCGATCACCCGGTTTCTGATATCTGAAATCGGAAATACAATCCTGTCCCAGAAACGGTCATAAAAGCGTCCGTCTTTGGCGACAATCAGTCCTGCTTTTTCTGCTGCCGCGCATATTTTTTTTGCTTCGCACCATGCGGTGAAATTCTCTCTGCCCCAGGGATCATATCCGATTTTGAATGTACGGACGATGTCTTCGGGAATGCCCCGTTTTTCCAGATATGCCCTTGCCTTTTCACCAGCCGGGGAATTCAATAAAACATCGTGGAAATATTCCGCAGCCTGCCGGTTTACTGCAAAAAGACTTTCGCGCTCATCCGTCTGCTGATGCTGTTCCGGAGAAAGATGCTGTGTCGGAATCTCAATGCCGTATCTGCCGGCAAGACTCCGCGCTGCCTCGGGAAACGAAAGGTCCTCCTGTTTCATGAGAAAGCTGAAGACATTTCCGCCTGTATGACAGCCGAAGCAGTAAAATATCTGTTTTTCAGGGCTTACAGTAAAGGACGGGGTTTTTTCGGAATGAAAGGGACAGAGTCCGATATAGTCTTTTCCTGCCTTTTTCAGACGCACAGTCTCTGAAACAATCTCAACAATATCGGCAGCATTCCTGATATCTGAAATTTTATCTTCCGGAATAAAGGGTGCCACCCGGAGGAGCCTCCGTTACCTAAAAACAAGGGCTGTTGAAAAATACGGGAAGTTTTTGATTCTGTTCGGAAATTATAAAATCCGGAATACAGAACCCCTGAGTCATACAGGAAATACGGCATTCCGGATCACGTTATCTTATTGAAAAATATGAAAAATCGTAAATCCTTATTTTCCTTCTGAAGGAACGGGAAGTGTTTTCCCCTATATTCTGTTCCCTTCCTAAATGCTGAAAACTTCAGAGAAATCAACAGTTATTCCCTCACTGACAATTATTCCTTCGTGAAAGAGCTTTTTTCCCTGTCTGTCAATGACAAAAATGCTTCTTCCGTAAGGTTCCACTGTCCATACGGTTTTTACCCCTGAATTGACCAGCAGTTTGGATTTTTCAAGGATTGCATGGATATTCTGGCTCAATGAAATCACCTCAATAGCCAAAACAGGCAGTTCCTGAAAT
>RPRK01000331.1 GCA_003818495.1 Burkholderiales bacterium | reverse complement strand
TCGGACCACCGCATCGGTTCCCACAGCCACCCCAGCGGCGCGGCGAGCACGATCGCCGGCACCACGTTCTGCACCAGCAGGATGGTCCAGAGCGCATCCTGCCGTGCCTGGTGCCGCGCGACCACCATCACGCCCGCGTAGGCGAGGGCCGACACGCCCGCCGCGGCCATGCCCCACGGCCGTGCCCCGCCGGCCCCAGCCTCGACGGACCCCAGCTCGGGCCAGAGCCCCACGACCACGCCCGCCATGCCGAGGGCCATGGCTGCCCAGAGCCAGCGCGACGGCCGCTCGCGCAGCGCCCACATCGCCAGCAGCGAGATGAAGAGCGGCGCCGTGTAGCCGATGCCCACTGCCTGCACCAGCGGCAGCACCTTGAGCGCGTGGAACCAGGTCAGCAGCGCGACGATCAGCAGCGCACTGCGCAGCAGGTGCCACCGCCATTGCGAGCGCGTCGGAAGCGGGGTCCGCCACCAGAGCCAGAGCGGCACCGCGTACAGCGTGCCGAAGGCGAAGCGCAGGAAGGTCACCTGCGCCGTGCCGTAGCGCTCCCCGAGCCACTTGGCGGTGCCGTCCATCGCGATGAAGCTGGCGGCCGCGAGCACCGCGGCGGCGAGTGCGAGGGCGGTGGTCCGGGGACCGGCGGCGGTGGCGATGGCGTTCATGCGTGGAGGTCGACGTAGGCGCCCTCGACGAGCGCCGTCGGCTCGACGCCGAGCCGCGCCATCAGTTCGTGCGCCTCGGCCACCCCCGCTTCGGCGGCCTCGCCGTCGCGCAGCACCACTTCGAGCTCGAGGTAGTCGCCGAGCCCCTCGACGCGATCGAGGTGGATCCGCGTGCGGCCGGCGAGGAACAGCGTGCGTGCCTTGCGCACGCGGCCGACCGCGCCGTAGGCACGCGTCAGCGCATCACGCAGGCCCGCGGGGTCGGTCGTGGGCGTGCGCACGTAGAACGAGGTCTTCGGACCCGCATCGTCGGCGCGCCGATAGAAGATCAGCTCGCCGCGGCCGTCGCCGAAGTCGCGCAGCTTGAGCCGGCCGGCGTCGCAGGCGAAGAAGGTGTCGTCCTGCGCGATCGGGGTCGGGCCGCCGTCGGCGAGCGCGGCCGCGATCGGATGCATCGCCTCGATCGACGCGATCCGGGCCTTGATCTCGACGTTGCGGTCCACGGGTCAGTGCGGTGTGGCGAAGTCGGCGAGGCGGACGATCCGGCCCTGCGTGCGTGCGGCGCGCCAATACCGCTCGTCGGCGGTGACCAGTACCGCATCGGGATGCTCGAGCGCGATCGCGTGGTACAGCGTGTCGAACACGTGCTGCCCCGTCTGGATGGCGAGCTCGAGGGCCCGCACGAGCGTGGTTGCATCGTCGACGATCGAGACCTCGACCTGCTGCAGGTCGACGAGATCGCGGAGCGCCGTTCCGGGTGTCTCTCGCGCGAGGACCGCCGCGACCTCGGCGAGGAAGTGCGGCGGCGCGACGAGGCGGAACTCGCCGTCCCGGACCCCGTGCAGCAGCCGTCGCGCGGCGGCCGCATCGACCTCGTCCCGGCTGTCCGCGAACAGCCACTTCAGCGCCACGCTCGCGTCGACGACGAGATCGCGCGCGGTCACGAACGCCCCTTTCGACGCGTGGCCGCCAGACGTACCGAAGCGATGCGCGGCGCCTTGCCCTGCCTCGCCAGGATGCGGTCGATGGCGGCGACGCTGGCCAGGCGGCGCTGCTCGCGCTCGATGGCCTCTCGCATCAGCGCGGCGATCACGGCGCTCTTGTTCTGGCCGTGGAAGGTCTCGTTGAAGGCGTCCTTCAGTTCCTGAGGGACGCTGAAGTTGACGGTGGCCATGCTCGGGGCCCGCCTTCATGGCTGGATTGTTGAAGATTTCAACAACTCTAGACAGAGCGAGGCCGGCGGTCAATCGGCGGGGAGACTCGGCAGGCTGTCGAAGCACACCGGAGCACGGCCGCAGATCGAAACCGGGTTGGCCGTACGGTCGATGCAGCTGATGAAATGCCTATCCCCCGACGACCCTCAAGGTCGAGTGACCGGGCGTTCACGCGTGGTGATCCCCACATAGATTCCCGCGCCGATGATCAGCGCGGAGCCGACCCACGTCCACGCGTCCGGCATCTCCGAGAACAGCCACCAGCCGACGATCACCGACCCGACCATCTGCCAGTACTGGAACGGCGACAGCAGGTTCGCCGCCGCGTAGGTCATCGCGCGCGCCACGCAGTAGTGGCCGAGCCCGCCGATCACCCCGAGGCTGCCGAGCAGCGTGACGTCGGTCCACGAGGCCGGGGTGCGCCAGGCGAAGGGAACGACGAGGCTCATCAACACCGAGCCCACCAGCGCCGAGTACACGACCGAGGTCTCGGGCCGGTCGATGCCCGCGACCCGCCGAGTGAGGATCTGGTAGACCGCGAAGCAGGCCGCGCTGCCCAAGATCAGCAGCGAGGCCCACTGGAACACCGCGGCACCCGGCCGGATGACGACCAGCACGCCGAGGAAGCCGACCGTCACCGCGACGACCCGCGACAGCAGGATGCGCTCGCCGAGCATCGGGCCCGCGAGCAGCACGACGATCAGCGGCGCGATGAACGAGATCGACGCCGCCTGTGCGATCGGCACGAAGCGGATCGCGCTGAAGAACAGGAAGGTCGAGCCGATCAGCAGCAGCGAGCGCATGACCTGCACGCCGGGCCGGCGGGTGTGCACGATGCGCCAGCCGTGCCGCGGCACGACCAAAACCAGCGCGAACACCAGGTGGCTGACGGTGCGGGCCCAGACGACCTGCTCGGACGAGTAGTCGCGGCTCATCAGCTTGGCGAGCCCGTTCATCACGGGGAACAGGCTCGCCGCGGCGCACATGAACAGGATGCCCAGCAGCGGCCGATCCGTCCTCGCCGGCACCGCGAGGACGCGAGGTGAACTCATGCGACAAGCGTATCCGCATGGCGGGTGCGCGTCATCCGCGAGGCCCTCCGCCCGGAACGGAATCAGACGGTGATCTTCGACAGCCCGTCAGCCGGGATTCGCATCGGCCCGCACCCGCCCACACACCGCCGCCGTAACCTGCGCCGTCGTCGCACTTCCGCCCAGGTCCCGCGTGTGCAGCGCCGGGTCCGCGGTCACCTGCTCGATCGCCGCCATCAGCCGCGCGGCCGCGGCGGTCTCGCCGAGGTGCTCGAGCATCATCACCACCGACCAGAAGGTGCCCACCGGGTTGGCGACGCCCTGCCCCATGATGTCGAAGGCCGAGCCGTGGATCGGCTCGAACATCGACGGGTAGCGGCGCTCGGGGTCGACGTTGCCGGTCGGCGCGATGCCGAGGCTGCCGGCCAGTGCGGCCGCGAGGTCGCTCAGGATGTCGGCGTGCAGGTTGGTCGCGACGACGGTGTCGATCGAGGCCGGGCGGTTGACCATGCGCGCGGTCATCGCGTCGACCAGCTCCTTGTCCCAGCGCACGTCGGGGAACTCGGTCGCGATCTCGGCGGCGATCTGGTCCCACATCACCATCGCGTGGCGCTGCGCGTTGCTCTTGGTGACCACCGTCAGCAGCTTGCGCGGGCGCGTGCGCGCCAGCGCGAACGCGAAGCGCATGATCCGCTCGACGCCGGCGCGGGTCATCATCGACACGTCGGTCGCGGCCTCGATCGGATGGCCCTGGTGCACGCGCCCGCCGACGCCGGCGTACTCGCCCTCGGAGTTCTCGCGGACGATGACCCAGTCGAGGTCCTTCGGACCGCAGCGCTTGAGCGGCGCGTCGATGCCCGGCAGGATCCGCGTCGGGCGCACGTTCGCGTACTGGTCGAAGCCCTGGCAGATCTTCAGGCGCAGGCCCCACAGCGTCACGTGGTCGGGGATGTGCGGATCGCCCGCGGAGCCGAACAGGA
>RPRK01000330.1 GCA_003818495.1 Burkholderiales bacterium | reverse complement strand
TTTTTTGTAAGGTCCCCGACCGATGTGATAAGCGATTGCCCGTTGCTGACGACCACAAGTCGATTTCTCGCGAACTCCGCTGTGGTTCCGGGAAGAATGAGATCTTTTTTCTGGAGGCCCTCAACATCTTCCATAGCCGCCGAAACGAACACGTCCACAGGGGCGTGACTTTCGATTTGTGCTCGAAGTTGCCCAGAGGCGGCAAAGTTAAAAACAACTTTGTTTCCGGACGAGGCGATTGAGAAACCATTTCCAACTTCTGTTAGCGCCTCTTTCAGACTCATTGCTGCAGAGACCAACAGTTCAGCGGCTTGAGCGGTGCTCGAAAGAAGAAAAGCTACAAATGGCAATGCGATAAACAGTCTCGAAAGCATTAACGACTCCTTCTGTGGCAGCGGAAAATGGGTCTAGGACATTCCAAAGGGGTTCCACATAAACCACCTTAGCTCGCTGAGCCGACGGCGGTCAATTTTTCGCCGCCCGAAATCACCCAAGCCCACACGCCGCGGCGCAAAAACCACCCAGCTTCATCGGCAACCGGAGATACGAGACTCTTTTTTACACAGATTGGCGCACTGAATGCTACTTTTGGCAATATTATACCGTCGCCGCCTCAAACTCGCATTGTGGCAGCCTCATTTTCTGCGCAAGATTTTGGGACATGTGCAGCGGTACCGATTTGTTGGCTCCGCGTTGCGCAGTTGCTAATCATCCCATTCAACTATGGGCTCCGCATCTACGTACCCGAAAACTCCGGTTCCGCACGCTGGAGCAATTGGCGGCGCTCGTGGCGAAACCCCAATAGCCGTTAATGTCGCGAAAATCGTTCGTGCATCGGAAACAACTGCTACTAAATTCATATGCGACTTGCACTTGGGGCACTGCAAAACGTCAACCCCAAACGTGCGTCTTAGTAGCGCCGCCCACGTCACATAGTGCTTGCCGCGAGAACGTTTGCCAGATTTTCCGGATTTATTACCGTCCATATCCGATGCGTTCTGTTTATTGTCTTCGTTAATAACTCCAAGCTGCGGGTTTACCGGTGGCTCTGGCATGTCGGGTAGCTTACTGCGGAACTGCGAACGGTTAGCGAATACTCCGTAATAACGTGTCAGATGAAACCGTGGAATGGGGATAACAATTGCATACTGCACCTCTCTATATATTCGTTCCCGCTTTGGGAACAGTTTAAGCAAACCCACTTCATCTCAAACGTTTCAACTTTTCCTTCTCCAACAAGGAGATTATCTGTTCATCCAACTTGAACCAGCGAGCTTTCGTTGTTCCACCACCCTCAGCAGTTGGAAGTATGCCAGAGATAGCCCATGCATTCACGACGCCGGGCGAAACCCCAAGTCGAGCAGCAACGCCGTGTTTGGAATAGAGCCCGTCAGATCTCTGATGCTTTGCCCTTCGCCGCCCTGTTCGCAGGTGATTGAACCCGTGCGTGTAGCGAACAACGCGCACGGCTTGACTATCCCATGGTTTGTCGTTTTTGCGCGCGATACATTTTTTATTTAGTTTATCCGCAATGTATGCATCATCTTTAGTCGAATATAGATTCTCGATAATCTTTACAGCCGATTCCGAAGTCGCCTGGGCGGTGAATTTGCTTTTTCGCTCCACCATCAACTCAGTCACCGCTCCTGTTTGCCACCAGATCTTTATTTGAGTCATTCGTCTTGGAACATCAACAGGCGTAAGCGAGATATCGCGAATAAGAGCTCGTATCAGATTTTTTCTTTCCGCATAAGTTGTCGTTTTGCCACGCCACACAGAACGAAGATTCTTCGCTGCAGCAAGAATCTTGTCTCTATCGCATTCCGTCAAAACAAGCCTCTCTTTCTTCCTAACCGTTTGATGTTCTCGTTCTGCCTGTTCCAGCTCTTGGAGCTTTTCTTCCCACTCTCGTTCAAGCGTACGTGCAACAACGCGATTGTCAGGGTCCGTCGCTTTATAGCGACGAGCCGCGAGGTTCGCTTCATAGGTGAGCCGCTCCTTTTTAAGCTGCCACTGCCTTTCAATATCCTCAAGCTGCGACTCGGTTTCTTGTGTTACCGCAAATGCCAATTCAATCTGTGCAGGAATAACCGCTGCAAGAAACTTCTCCTCGACTGCGCGGTCAATTGCATCGCCCGCAACATCCGAACATAATGACCCCGCGGAGAATTTGTTAGCCATGCAATAATACTGAATGCGGTGGGATTTTCCTTGGTAACGAACTTGCATCCGTCTTCCGCACTTGCCACAGAGAATTATTCCTTGCAAAAGCGCCCGCCCTTCACGCGCTGCACCACGTTGTTCGCCATAGAAATGATGCGCTCTGTTCTCGTAGATCTTCTTTTGATTTGCCATATACTCATCCCAAGTGATGTAGGCTGGGTGTCTATCATGGATAACGCATTTCCACTCTTCTTGAGGGAGTTTTTTTATCTTTCTCCGGCGCAATTTTCCATCGACAAGCCCCATTCTCTCCTCTTTTTTCCCAAAGACATACGCACCAGCATAAATAGGATTGCGCAATATTCGCAATACAGAGCCTTGTCGAACAGAAATCCACGTAATTTCGCGCGTGGAAATGTCGCGTGACGGAAGCATCATTTTCATTCGTCCAAAATATCTAGCAACGCCATACGCCGAACCTTCAACGCGAAAACGCTCAAACACAAGCATTATTGCCTTGCGAATTGCGTCATCCGCAGTAAAACGAAAGCGAAGAGATGCTGAATCCCAATCGTAGCCTGCTGGAGAACAAAATGAGAGTTCTCCTCGTCGTGCTTTCGAAAGTCTGCCGCCTTCCAAACGAAGTCGCATCCAGTAAAGCTCAGCCTCTGACATAGTGCCTTTCAGCCCCAAAAGCAGGCGATCATTATAATCACACGGATTGTAAACAGCTTGTTCATCAATAATAGCAACATCAGCGAGCGCGCAAAGCTCAAGAAGTTTGTGCCAGTCGGCAGACGACCTTGCAAGCCTTGAGACCTCAAGCGCAAATATTGCACCAACCCTTCCGTGCGCAGCATCCTCTGCAATGCGCCGAAAACCCGGTCGCCAATCACTACTCGCACCACTTTGGCCCATGTCATCTTCGACGACGATAATTTTGTTTTCAGCCCAGCCGAACTCTCTTGCGCGCTCCTGCAATGCGTATTGCCTCGCAGTGGATTCTTTGTGATCGTGAAGTTGCTTTAGCGTTGATTGTCTCGGATAAATAACAGCCAGCCTCTCCAAATGACACGCCTGAAGTTTCTCCCGATTCATTGGTTGCCTCCGATAATTCTGCTCGGATCTGCTTCTGCACCAATGAAGCCCACATGGATATCACTCTCTTTTTGTTTTCCTCCGGGAGTGCCTCCCACACCGTTGCAGCAGAATCCATTCGCCATTCCAGTTCTTCCTTGAGGATGCTCTGAAGATGTCCGCTGATTCATGGGTTGGTCAAAGACATGTCTGGTTGCTGCCTCACAAATCTTCGCAAGAAATAGAAGACCTCGAACATTTACTACAGGCAATTTGTTGTCGATGTGCGCAGGTGTTACTTGAGTTCCACGATTAGTCCAATCGATAGGCAGACGAAGAAGTCTCTTATCTGGAGCCTCAACTAATATGTGGATTTTACCACGCGCACCACGTGTGCCTCGTTCGGTTCTGACCACGGGAAGTTCGTAACCACAATAGGGATGGACCGGCATCGTAACAAGGACGGTCTCAACCCCGAATATCACGACCGGGGTAGTCTGAAGCTGTTGTTGGAACAAGAGCAATTAGTTTTTCAATAAACTCAGAAGGAGAAAACAAAATCGACTCCGAGCCATCCCTCCATGGATTTTTGAGTCGGAGCTTTATTGAGTTGTCGGCAGTGAGCGAAAGTCGTTCATACCACGGTACTTCCTGCGGTCGTCCGCAATAGCTGGGCGCGCCATATATCGTACAAGTTTTTCGAGTCGGTCCCGCTCATGCGCTTTAATCGCCGTTGCGGCG
>RPRK01000329.1 GCA_003818495.1 Burkholderiales bacterium | reverse complement strand
CCCGGCACACTGCATCCCATCGACGACGCACATGAAGCGCCGCCGAAACGAGCCGGATGCCGGCGTCGTCGACCTCCTACCCAATCGACTTCAAGGAATGCACACCATGAACACCATCGCCAAGCTCATCGCCCCCGCCGCCCTCGTCCTCGCCGCCTTCGGCGCGCAGGCCTCGGAGATCACCACCGGCGACATCGGCGCGCAGGCCGTCAAGGGCGGCTCGACCGCCGCGGTGCAGATCACCGGCCCGGTCGGCGTCAGCGGCGAAGTGGCCGTCGGCGACCTGGGCCTGCAGCCGGTGACCGCCACGCGTGCCGACCGGGTGACGCGCGACACGATGGCGCAGCCGATCCGCAGCCTGTTCGCGATCGGCGCCTGACGCGCAGCCCCGGCACGCGGCGGCACCGCCGCCGCATCGTTCGTGCAGCGGCACCGCCGCCGCATCGTTCGTGTGGCGGTACCGCCGCCGCAGCCGGGACGCGTCGCACGCGGGCCCCGCCCCCGACCCGAGTCGGGGCGGGGCCCGCGTCATTTCCGCCAGAGGGCCCCGATTCCGGGGCTCCGGGCCGAACGCCGAGCCGCGCCCGGTCGTCACGCCTCCATCGGACTGATGAGGCGCCGAACGGCCGATGCGGCACGACCGAGACATCCGTCACACCACTCGGCGGCTTAGGCTGGAGCCGGCGCCCGGGCCTTCCTATCCTTGCCGGCATCATCGGCATCGACACAAGGCATGGCGACGTGAGGGGGGTTCGTTTCGGCGCAGCGCTGTGGATCGCGCTCGGTGCCGCCGCATGCGGCGGCGGCGGCAGCGACACGTCACCGCCCGTCGCGCCGTCGACCGCCTCCCCGTCGCCTGCCGCACCCACGGCCGTCTACGCACCGCCCCCGCTCTATCCGGCGAAGGAGGCGATCGCTCCCCTGGTGCCGGCGGTATCCGGCTCGGCGACCGCGTTCAGCGTGTCGCCCGCCTTGCCCGCGGGGCTCGCGATCGACCCGCGCAGCGGCATCGTCACCGGCACGCCGGCCGCCGGCTTCGCACCGACCGACTACACCGTCTCGGTCACGGGACCCGGCGGCACCACCACCGCGACGCTGCGACTGGGCGTCGAGCCGGTGCTCGCCGTCTCGCGGATGGCGGTCACCGGCACCTCGATCCATCCCCGCCTGACGCTCGACTCCGCCGCGCTGGGGCTCGACGGCACCGTCCATGCCGTCGCGACCGACCTCGGCGGCCTGTTCGGCGCGCCGGTGGCGGTGACCACGAGCGGCGGCAACCACGTGCTCGAGCTCGCCACGCTGACCGCCGCTGCGATCGGGACCCGCACCGGGCGCGCCGTCGTCCGCCTGTGCCGCGACGTCGACTGCACGACGCCGCTGCCGGTGCCCCGGGTGCTCGTGGACTATCGGGTCAGGTTCCTGTCGACGGGCAGTGCCTGGCCGGGCGACACCCTCACCCCCCTGTCGCCGCTCTCGGGCGCGCCCGACTGGACCACGCATCAGGGCAATGCCGCGCACACCGGCTACGTGCCCGTCACCGTCGATCCGGACCGCTTCGACACCCGCTGGCGGATCACCGTCCCGTCGATCGTGGGCGGCTTCAACGGCTCGTCCAACCTGGGGACCGTGACCACCGAAGGCGGGCGCGTCTTCCGGGCGGCGCCCGACTCGGTCACAGCGCGCAGCGAGCACGACGGATCGACGCTGTGGACCTACAGCTTCGCGGGCCTGCCGTATCCGTCGTCGAACCCGCCCGCCGTCAGCAACGGCGTCGTCTACATCGCCGCCGGGCAGCAGACCTCGACCTTCCTGTTCGCGCTCGACGCGGCCGACGGTTCGGTGCGGTTCCGGTCCAGCATGACCTCGCAGTGGGACAACTACCTGGCGCCGACGGTCGGTCCGTCCGGCGTCTACACCAACGCCGGCACCTATGGCGGCCTGTACGCGTTCGACCTGCAGGGCACGCCGCTGTACTTCGGCGCCACCGCGCAGCAGTCGACGTGGACGCCCGCCGTCGACGCGACGGCCGTGTACGCCTACACCGGCGACGCGCTGCGCGTGTTCCATCCCGTCACCGGCGCGCTCGTGAGCACGATCGCCGATCCCGACTTCACCAGCTACATCTACGAGATCGGCGGCTCCGCCGTGCTGGGGGCGCCCCAGTCGGTCTTCGCCGCCGCATACGCCAGTCGGGGCGTCAATGTCGGCCCGGTCCGCAATGCGCTGGTGCACTTCGATCTTCGGACGAACACCGTCGACTGGCGCATCCCGGGCGTCTACGCGGCGACGCCCGCCTACGACGACGGCGTCGTCTACGCGGTCAACAACAACCCGCTGCGCCTCGAGGCGCGCGCCGAGTCCAACGGCGCGCTGCTGTGGTCATGGACGCCGCCCGCCTCGGCCGACACCGAGTTCGCGAGCGAGGTGCTGCTGACCCGGAACGCGGTGTTCGTCAGCACGAACCAGTCCACCTATGCGATCGACCGCGTCTCGCGCCGCACGATGTGGAGCTATCCGGCGGCCGGGAATCTCGCGCTGTCGCGCAATGGGGTGCTGTACATCTCGACGCAGGCGGCGTTCGGGGTCGCGGAGACGACGCTGACGGCGATCAATTTGAAGTGAGGGGTGGGGCGGGGCTCGCAGCAGACCTCGGGTCGCCGCGAAGCGGCCCGGCCATGCGCGACCGTGGGCGGTCGGCCCGGTTCACGGGGCGTCTTCGGTCCTGCGGGCCACGTAGTACCCGTAGCTCACATAGGCCCGGTGCCGTGTGTACAGCGCGATCTCCAGTTCCTCGGCGGCGACCACCGCCCTGGCGGCAGCGCTCGATCCATGCCTCGCAAGGAAGGCCGGAAAGCGCTGCTGCATCGGAAGGTAGTAGGCGTCGATCCAGCAATGCTCCGCCAGCGTGAAGTACCCCACCGGCGCATAGCCGTTGCGTTCGAGCACGGCCAGCTTGGATGAGGCCGTCCCGACTTCCGCGTACTGCGCGTGCCAGTGTTCCTCGAGTTCGGCCGGACGGCGGGCCGTCAGCCAGGTCAGCTCCGAGACGGCGAGGATGCCGCCCGGCTTGAGGAGCCGCCGCCACTGCCTGACACCGCTCTCGAATCCCATGGTGTAGATCGCGCCTTCCGACCAGATCGCATCCAGGCTCCCGGGCTCGATGGGCAGCGCATCCATCGATGCGTTCACGGCTTCGATACGATCGGCGAGACCCGCACGGGCCGCGTACGCTGTCAGCACGTCGAGGAAGTCGGGCAGGAGGTCGACGGCGATGATGTGCGCATCGAGCTCTTTGGCGAGAACCCGTGTCGACGCACCCGTGCCGCAGCCGATGTCGGCAACCTTCAGGTTCCTCCGCTTCGCAAGCCCCGACAGCTCGATCGCGCGACGGGTTTCCGCCTCGCCTCCCGGCCCTTGGCGGTCCGCCGTGACGTGAAGGTCGATCAGAAGTCTGAAGTCGTTCATCCGGACATCCGGTTCCGTATCGAGTTCGATGCTGCGCTCGGACGCGTCCGTCCCTGGACGCCCATGACCCCGAACACCCCACCCCTGCTCCGCCGCTTCGTCCCCACCTCCGTCGGCCCGATCCACATCGCCACCTGCGGCACACCCGACGCACCCGCGGTGCTGCTGCTGCACCAGACCCCCGCAGCTGGCGCGAGTACGCGGCCGTGCTGCCGCAACTCGGCGCGCATCGCTTCGCGATCGCGATGGACACCGTCGGCTTCGGCGACTCGCCGGCGCCGCCGTGGCCGCCAACGATCAGGAAGGTCCCCGATGCTCGAACGGCAGGTGTTGGTCGATCGGGGTCGGCAACACACCCAGCCCGCAGGTGAACTGGGCGGGGTCGTTGTTGATGGGGCGTTCGGTGACGACCTCGCCCAGCACGTACGGCCACCCGCACCCGCCACGATGCGAAACCGCCTATCCCTGGCCGCGTCGTCTTGCCCGTGGCTGCCCGCCGAGGCCCTCAGCGCCAGCTTGCCTGCCGCGCTG
>RPRK01000328.1 GCA_003818495.1 Burkholderiales bacterium | reverse complement strand
TACCTGCGCTTCGAGCGCCCGCGCTCGATGTTCGCGGCGATGAGCTTCGGCAACTGCGGCTACGCGTTCCCGACCATCATCGGAGCCAAGCTCGCCGCGCCCGACCGGCCCGCGATCGCCTATGTCGGCGACGGCGCCTGGGGCATGAGCTTCGGCGAGCTGCAGACCTGCGTGCGCGAGAACATCCCGGTCACCGCGGTCGTCTTCAACAACGGCCAGTGGGGCGCCGAGAAGAAGAACCACGTCGACTTCTACGACAACCGCTTCGTCGGCGTGAACCTCGACCGGCAGCCGAGCTGGGCGGCGGTGGCGCGTTCGATGGGCGCCGACGGCATCGTGGTCGACCGCGCGTCCGACGTGGGCGCGGCGCTCGCGGCCGCGGTGCAGGCGCAGCGCGAGGGCCGCACGACGGTCATCGAGATGATGGTGACGGCCGAGCTCGGCGATCCGTTCCGCCGCGACGCGCTGTCCAAGCCGGTGCGGCACCTGGACAAGTACAAGGCGTACGTCTGAGGCGCACGTCCTCGCGGCACCGGGCCGCGGGACGCTAGGCGACGGTGCGCTTGCGCGGGGCGGGCTTCGCTGCCGAGGGTCGCTTCGCTGCCGAGGGTCGCTTCGCTGCCGAGGGTCGCTTCGCCGCGGTCGGCTTCTTCGCCGCGGCGCGCTGCCTCACGGCGGCGGGCGCCTTGCCTGCGGCCGGCGCGCCCATCACCGCCGCCTCCAGCGCATCGAGCTCGTCGCCCGCATGCACCGCCAGCTTCTGCAGGTGCGGGATCGCGTCGCGGCATCCGACGAACGCGAAGTTCAGCGTCCCGGCGTAGCTCTCGCAGGTGATGTTCAGCGCCAGGCCGTGCGAGATCAGCGAGATCGGGTAGATCGCCTCGAGGCGGGCGCCGCGGAAGTAGAGCGGCACGTCCGGCCCGGGCACGTTGGACACCGTGACGTTGAACATCGGCCGCACCCGCCCGCCGAGCGGCGTGAGCATCGACACCATGCTCGGCGCCATCAGCAGCATCGTGTACGGCGTCATCGCGTCGCGCGGCAGTGTCTGCGCGTGCGCCTTGGCGAGCTTCGTCGACGCGACCACCGCCGCCAGGCGCTCGCGCGCGCCCTCGACGTCGGTGGCCATCGACGCGACGATGAAGGTGATCGCGTTGCCGGTGCCCTCGTCGTCGGCCGGGCGCACTGACACCGGCACGCCGGCGGTCAGCGCCCGGCCCGGCAGCGTGCCGTCCTCGACGAGGAAGCGGCGCAGCGCTCCGCCGCACAGCGAGAGCACCACGTCGTTGAGCGTGCAGCCGGCGCCCTGGGCGATCGCGCGCAGTCTCGGGATCGGCACCTGCAGGGTGGCGACGCGCCGCTGGCCGCGCACGCGTCCGTTCAGGCTCGAGCGCGGCGCCTCGAAGGGCAGCGTCATCGCGTCGGTGCCGCCGACCGCGGCACGCGCCATGGCAGCGAACGCGCCGGCGATCTTGGGCACCGAGCCGACCTGCGCACCGATCCCCTCTCGAAGCGTGCCGAGCAGCGTGTCGAAGCTGGGCGCCGGGGCGGGCGCCTTCGCGCGCCGGGCCGGCCGGCGCACGGCGTCGGGCGCCCAGAACGGCGGCAGCCCGAGGCTGGCCTCCGCGCTCTCGGCCATCGAGCGGATCATCAGGCGCACGCCGCTGATGCCGTCGATCAGCGAGTGGTGCATCTTCACGTAGATCGCGAAGCGCCGGCCGGCGAGGCCCTCGATCAGGTGGAACTCCCAGGGCGGGCGGCCGAGGTCCAGGGGCTGGCTGTGCAGCCGGGCCACCAGCTGTCCGAGTTCGCGCTCGCCGCCGGGGCCGGGCAGCGCGGAATGCCGGACGTGGTATTCGAGGTCCACCTCGCCCTCGACCCAGCACGGCAGCGGGTGCCGCGGCTGCGGGCGACGCAGCCGGTAGCTCCACGGCGCGACCACGCCGCGCGGCGCGCGCAGGTCCGCCATCAGTGCCTGCAGGAAGTCCGGTCCGGCATCGTCGGGCAGCGAGAACGGCATCAGGCCCGCGATGTGCATCGGGGTGTCGCGCGACTCGACCAGCAGCCAGGACGCGTCGAGCGGATTGAGCCGTTGGGTCTGCATGCCGACGAGTGTAGCAGCGGCTCCGCTGGTCCGGGAGCCCGGTCCGCGACCCGGAAAGGCACCTAAGTGCTTGATTAAGTGCCCGATTCGCTCGCGGCGAGCGATGCTGCGCCGCTATAATGCCGGATTCCCCGGCGATGCCCTCCAGCGACCCCCGCATGCAAGAACGCTACCTCCCCGCCGACGTCGAATCCGCCGCCCAGCAGCACTGGACCGCGATCGACGCCTACCGCGCCGTCGAGCACGACCCGCGCTTCCCGAAGGGCAAGTACTACGCGTGCTCGATGCTGCCCTACCCGTCGGGCAAGCTGCACATGGGGCATGTGCGCAACTACACGATCAACGACGTCCAGTACCGCCACCTGCGGATGAACGGCTGGAACGTGCTGATGCCGATGGGCTGGGACGCGTTCGGGCTGCCGGCCGAGAACGCGGCGATGAAGAACAAGGTCGCGCCCGCGAAGTGGACGTACGACAACATCGCCTACATGAAGAAGCAGATGCAGGCGATGGGACTCGCGATCGACTGGTCGCGCGAGATCGCCGCCTGCGATCCCTCGTACTACAAGTGGAACCAGTGGCTGTTCCTGCGGATGCTCGAGCGCGGCATCGCCTACCGCAAGACGCAGGTCGTCAACTGGGACCCGGTGGACCAGACGGTGCTGGCCAACGAGCAGGTCATCGACGGCCGGGGCTGGCGCACCGGGGCGCTCGTCGAGAAGCGCGAGATCCCGGGCTACTACCTGAAGATCACCGACTACGCGGCCGAACTCCTCGATCAGGTCGAGCACCACCTCGAGGGCTGGCCCGAGCGCGTGCGCACGATGCAGGCGAACTGGATCGGTCGCTCGGTGGGCGTGCGCTTCGCCTTCCCCCACGAGATCCGCGAGGCCGACGGCACGCTCGTCGGCGACGGGCGCATGTTCGTCTTCACCACCCGCGCCGACACGATCATGGGCGTGACCTTCGTCGCGGTCGCGCCGGAGCATCCGCTGGCATCGGTCGCCGCCGCGCGCGATCCGAAGGTCGCCGCCTTCGTCGAGGAGGCCCGGCGCGGCTCGGTGATGGAAGCCGACATGGCGACCATGGAGAAGAAGGGCGTCGCCACCGGCCTCTTCGTCACGCATCCGCTCACCGGGGCGCAGGTCGAGGTCTGGGTCGGCAACTACGTGCTGATGAGCTACGGCGACGGGGCGGTGATGGGCGTGCCGGCGCACGACGAGCGCGACTTCGCGTTCGCCCGCAAGTACGGGCTGCCGATCCGGCAGGTCGTCGCGCGCGCGGGCGCGCCGCGCGACGCCGAGGCGCCGTTCACCGACGAACGCTGGCAGGCCTGGTACGAGGACAAGTCGAACGTCGTGCTGACGAACAGCGGTGCCTACGACGGGCTCGCCTACGAGGCCGCGATCGACGCGGTCGCCGCCGACCTCGCGGCGAAGGGCCTCGGCGAGAAGCGCATCCAGTACCGGCTGCGCGACTGGGGCGTCTCGCGCCAGCGCTACTGGGGCACGCCCATCCCGATCATCCACTGCGAGGATTGCGGGGCGGTTCCGGTGCCCGACGACCAGCTCCCGGTGCGCCTGCCCGAGGACCTGATCCCCGACGGCAGCGGCAACCCGCTGGCGAAGGACGAGCGGTTCCTGGCCTGCCGCTGCCCGAAGTGCGACAAGCCCGCCCGGCGCGAGACCGACACGATGGACACCTTCGTCGACTCGGCCTGGTACTACATGCGCTACTGCTCGCCGGACAACGAGACGGCGATGGTGGATGCGCGGGCCGACTACTGGATGCCGATGGACCAGTACATCGGCGGCATCGAGCACGCGGTGCTGCACCTGCTGTACGCGCGCTTCTGGACGAAGGTGATGCGCGACGTCACCGGCCAGGTGGCCGCG
>RPRK01000327.1 GCA_003818495.1 Burkholderiales bacterium | reverse complement strand
GCTGTAGTCCAAATCCCTCTTCCATTGATGAACGGCTCCGTGTTAAAACAGCCGCCTGCATCGACATTACAGGCCCATCCGCCAGGTCCGTAGGATATAATGCCCCCTCTGTACCAAATCGAATCGCTGAAATACTCTTTGTCCTCTTTGTCCTCAATTAAAACAACAGTTGATGCTGTTTCGGAGTCGTAAGCTGAGAGCACGCACGCGATCCCAGCGAGTTTAGTAGGCTCTTTCCAGAGCTGCACCCCTGGGGGGGGCGGGCCCCAATCCCCCCTGGCCCCATACCCTGGATTTGCAGCCAAAGTCATCCCAGCAAATAGAAAGACGGCAGACATCTTAACTTTCAGCGACATCATAAAAATCCTTTCAGGAATTTTGATTGGTGCAGTTCTCCAATAGATCCGCACTTCGGTTAGCTTTTGACAAAACTTGCCCAGTGGTTTTCCTGGGCATCGACCTGGAGTCCTTCACAGTTAAGCTTGTGAGAACGACCACTTTATCTGATGGCTATCTCTCCGATTCTGACCAGGTTGCATGATGGGAAAAAAGAAAGCCCCATCGGAAAGCTTGTCAAAAGCTGCCTCTGAGACTTGAATACGCCTTACTACAATAAAAGGGCGTATCAGGCATGTGCACCAATCTCCTCAAAGACTCCAGAACTTTCTCTTTTCTCCTGCAAATTGACAGGGATACCGAAACCACCGCCAGCCAAGAGCCATGCGCCTTCTGCGGGGACCGGGTGCATCGCGCGTACTATCTGCGCAAGCCTCGCGCACCGGGCGTTGACCTGTCGGACGACTTTTGCAGGCGGCCCAGTTTTTCCTGCCGCCGCGACGGGTGCCGGCGTCGCAAGACACCGGCCCTCCTGCGCTTCCTGGGGCGCAAGGTCTACGTTTCGATCGTCGTGCTGCTGGTTACGGCCATGACGCAAGGCGATTCACCGAGGCGCCTCTCGGAGCTGAAGAAGGAACTCGGCATCCCGCCGGCCACCGTCGATCGCTGGCGGCGCTTCTGGCTGGAGATTTTCCCTCGATATAGCAGCTGGCACTATCAACGCGGAAACGTCGTGCCTCCTATCGACGAGGCGAACCTGCCCCTCTCCCTCCTTCAGCATCTGACGCAGCAAAGCCAGGATCAGCTCGAGGCCGTGGTAAGTCTTCTTCGCCTCGCTCTCCACTGTTCAATGAGCCCCCCACCTCAAAGTTCACAATAATTGATGGACGTTCGACTGCCGCAGAGGATGGGGTGAAGGGCCTCTGCAGCCCATGTTGTAGCCTCCTCCTAATTCAAACGGGAGGTATGATGGAATCAATGAATGAACGCTGGGGGCGCTTCCGCTTTCAAGTGGTCGGCCTTTTATTGGCTGCACCCCAAACCGAACGCGGTGACTTGAAGCATGAGTTGGATAAGCTCGCCGATCGAACATGGGCCCACCCGATCACTGGCGAAACCGTACGGTTCGCCAGGAGCACAATTGAAAGGTGGTACTATCGGGCTGCAAATGCCGGCACCGACACGGCAGCGGCGCTGGCGCGACGCAAAAGATGCGATGCGGTGGGGGCCCGCCTCGACCAGAAGTTAACCGAGGCGCTCGATCAACAATACCGGTTCCATAACAGCTGGTCGGCACAACTGCACTGGGACAATCTCCAGGCTTTCGCTAGAAAAGAAGGCCTATCCGAACAATTTTCCTACCAGACGCTTCGGCGTTATCTTCGTAAAAAAGGCATGACTCGCATCCGGCGAAAGCGGGGTTTTCTTCGAAAGGGAGAGGAGACAGCTATCTTCATGCGCGAGCAGCGTGAGACGCGAAGCTATGAGGCGAGCCACGTTGGAAGCCTCTGGCATCTTGATCTGCATCACGCCAAGCGACCGATACTGACTCAATCAGGAGAGTGGGCCATGCCCATACTTTTCGCTGTCATCGACGATCATTCGCGCCTGATCTGTCACGCCCAGTGGTATTTTACCGAGACAACACGCGATCTCGTCCATGGTTTTTCCCAGGCTCTGATGCGCCGTGGGCTGCCGCGTCTTCTCATGAGCGACAACGGATCGGCCATGACTTCAGCCGAATTTACTCAGGGACTTTCGCGCCTCGGCATCAATCACGCTACCACCATGGCCTACAGCCCAAACCAGAACGGCAAGATCGAATCCTACTGGAATCAGGTGGAATCGACCCTCATGGCCATGCTCGAAAGAAAAAAGGACATCACGTTGAACGAACTCAATCGCATCACCCACGCGTGGATCGAGATGGACTATCATCATCAGGTTCACTCAACAACAAAACAGACACCAATCGATCGTTTTATGAAGACGCCGAGTGTGATGCGCAGCGCACCCAGCGGACACGACATACGAATGGCCTTCCGCCAGGACGAAGGACGAAAGCAGCGCAGATCGGATGGAACAGTCTCGATTGAAGGCATTCGCTATGAGATTCCGAATCGCTTCAGGCATATGCAGAAAGTCAAAGTTCGCTACGCGAGGTGGGATCTGAGCGAGATCAGCCTGGTTAGCGAGGATACAGGACAGATCATTAGCCCACTTTATCCAGTCGATAAAGCTAAAAATGCCAACGGTCAGAGGCGAAAGATTGATCACGATGAATTGATTGAAGCGACGGACAATTCGGGTGATCTCCCGCCCTACCTCGCCGAGCTGATTCAGAAGTTCGAAGCCACGGGACTCGTCGCCCCATTTATTTGCCAGCCGGAAGGATAATATTATGGACTTCTCTCAAATCCAGTCACTCTATGGGCTCAAGTGGAACCCCTTTCTTCCCGAAGTTCCGGTCGAGGCCCTGGCCCGAACAGCGAAGATTGATAGCTTTTGTTTTCGGCTCGAATCACTCGTACTCGATGGTGGCTTTGCCATGATTACGGGCGAACCGGGGACTGGCAAGTCAGTCGTTCTGCGTATTCTTGCCGAACGTCTCAGCCAGTTGCGCGATCTTCATGTTGGAATTATCAATCGACCGCAAAGCGGAATGTCGGACTTTTACCGTGAAATCGGCCATATTTTCGGTCAGAGCTGGGGCGTCAGCAATCGCTGGGGCAACTTCCGAACCCTGCGCGAGCGTTGGCAGTCGCATATCGAATCTACTCTCCTGCGACCTGTCCTTCTCATCGATGAGGCCCAGGAAATTCCAGCATCAGTCCTGAACGAGCTCAGGCTTTTGTCAAGTATCTCCTTCGATTCGCGCTCCATACTCACCGTGGTGCTGGCTGGTGACCTGCGTCTGCCGGAGCGATTTTTAAGTCCTGAGCTTGCACCACTTGGCAGCCGCATCAAGACGAAATTTCGAGCCGAAGCCGCGTCGCGGGAAGAACTCACCCACGCCCTGGAACTTAGGCTGGCCGAAGGCGGCAACGCCTCACTCATGACCGATGGACTTATCCATACCGTCATAGAACACGGCATGGGCAACCACCGCGTTGTTATGCAAACCTGCGAGGAAATCCTGATTGCAGGCGCATCACAGGGTCTTAAGCAGTTGGATGAAAAACTTTTTCTCAGTCTCTATCAGCCTCAACCGCGTCCGCGTAAGGCGGGTGGTTCCAAACGAATGGAGCAGCGTTAATTCATGAAAGACATAGCACTCCTTAGCGAGCAGGACGTTGCCGCACTTCTCGAATCGATCGACGACCTCCGTGATCTCCTTGCAAGAATCGTTGAACGGACCACGATCGGCATACCGAAACCTGACGAATCGCATCCCCAGGACAGCCGCTTAAGCGACCTCTTTTAATCCCAGAGCGAACGCGGCGCCTTCCGGCGCCGCCTGTTCCCCATCAATTTTCCTGATCAACTTCCCATCATTTATCGTGGCGATGCTCACTTGGCGCTGTTTCTGTGTCGAATCTCAGCTTTAATGAGGTATTCGCTTCTGGTCCGATGGCGGTTACATTTTTTTGTCTGCTAGGACCAGTAAACGCCCATACCGGTTTCAACTATGCAAGATTATTGCAGTGATAGCGGCCTTATCACAGTCTGTTTGACTTGCCTTGCGGCCCTC
>RPRK01000326.1 GCA_003818495.1 Burkholderiales bacterium | reverse complement strand
CGGGAGGTCAGTAGGGCTTGAAGTAGTCGAAGGGTTCGCGGCAGGCGACGCAGCGGTACAGCGCCTTGCACGGCGTCGAACCGTACTGGGACAGCCGCTCGACATCCGCGGACCCGCAGCGCGGGCACTCGATCGATTCGACCGCGGGCCGCGGGCGCGGCACGAACCGGAGCACCGAGGTGCCCGCCGGTGCGTCCCCGCCGGGGGGGGCGATGCCGTACTCGCGCAGCTTGCGGCGCCCGTCCGCGCTGATCCAGTCGGTGGTCCAGGGCGGGGTCAGCGTCAGGCGCACGTCGGCGTCCGCGATGCCGGCCTCGGACAGCGCGCGGCGCACGTCGTCGGCGATCACCTGGGTCGCGGGGCAGCCGGTGTAGGTCGGGGTCAGCACGACCACCACGCGGCCGTCCTCCTCGTCGACCGAGCGCAGGATGCCGAGGTCCTCGAGCGTGACGACCGGGATCTCGGGGTCCGGCACGGCGGCGGCCAGCGCGCGGGCGCGAACCAGACGCTCGCCGCTCTGCGTCGTCACCACGTCGCGCCCGGGTGCTGGCGCGCGAGCGTCTGCATCTCCGCCAGCAGGAAGCCCATGTGCTCGCTGTGCACGCCGTGCTTGCCGCTCGAGACGAACGGGATGTCGGCCGGGCGCCGGAGCGTGGCCTGCGCGAGCACCGCGTCGAGGGTCGCGTCCCAGGCGGGCCGCAGGTCGGCGAGCACCGGTCCGATGCCATGCGCCGCCGCCTGGCGTTCGACCTCGTCGGTCGCCCACCACTCGTTGGTGTACGGCCAGAGACGCTCGAGCGCGGCCTGCGCACGGGCATGCGATTCGTCGGTGCCGTCGCCGAAGCGCAGCATCCATTCCGACGCGTGGCGCAGGTGCGCGCGCGCCTCCTTGACCGACTTCGCCGCGATCTGCGCGAGCGTCGTGTCGGTGGACGACGCGAGCGCCTCGTACAGCGGCACGGCGAGCGCCGAGGCGAGGAGGTTGCGCGCGATCGTCGTCGCGTAGTCGTCGTGCGCGCCCTCGCCGTTGGGCAGCTCGAACAGCGTGGCGTTGCGGAACTCGGATTCGTCGCGGAAGTAGGCGAGCGCGTCCTCGTCCCGGCCCCGGCCCTCGAGCGCCCCCGCGTGCGAGAGCAGCAGCCGCGCCTGCCCGACGAGGTCCAGCGAGATGTTGGTCATCGCGATGTCCTCCTCGAGCAGCGGGCCGTGGCCGCACCACTCGGCGAGCCGCTGGCCGAGGACGAGGGCGTTGTCGGCCAGGCGGAGGAGGTAGTCGATGTGGAAGGGGGGGGTGGGCATGGGCAGCCTGCTGGATTCTTGCCGGCTCTCGCCGGATTCACGTTCGGGACGCGGCAGTGCGCCGCAAGCATGCGGCGCCCGTTCGGCCGGCGGCGAGCGGTGCTCGCCGAAACCCCGGCCTCACCTCACATATGCTTCACTTCTTCCGGGAGTTCGTAGAACGTCGGATGCCGGTAGATCTTGTCCGCCATCGGATCGAAGTCGATGTCCTTGTCCTCGGGCACCGATGCGGTGATCGCCACCGAGGGCACCACCCAGATGCTGACGCCTTCCATGCGCCGCGTGTACACGTCGCGCGCCATGCGCAGCGCCATCTGCGCGTCGGCCGCATGCAGGCTGCCGCAGTGCTTGTGGTCGAGGCCCTGCTTGCTGCGGACGAACACCTCCCACAGCGGGAGTTCCTGGTTGCTCATCGTCGTTCTCCCGGTGTGTGTCAGGCGGCGACGCGCTCGGCGCGCGCCCGCTCTTTCGCCGCGTGGGCCATCGCCGCCTCGCGGACCCACGTGCCCTTCTCGTGGGCGCGCACCCGCGCCGCGAGCCGCTCGCGGTTGCACGGCCCGTTGCCGTTCACCACGTTCCAGAACTCGGTCCAGTCGATCGTGCCGTGCTCGTAGTGACCGCGTTCGGCGTTCCACTTCAGGTCGGGATCGGGGATGGTCAGTCCGAGCAGCTCCGCCTGCGGCACCGTCGCGTCGATGAACTTCTGGCGCAGGTCGTCGTTGCTGATCCGCTTGATCCCCCACTTCATCGTCTGCGCGGAATGGATCGATTCGGCGTCGCTCGGGCCGAACATCATCACGACCGGCCACCACCAGCGGTTCAGCGCGTCCTGCGCCATCGCCTTCTGGGCGGGCGTGCCGCGGGCGAGCGACAGCATGATGTCGAAGCCCTGGCGCTGGTGGAACGACTCCTCCTTGCAGATGCGGATCATCGCCCGCGCGTACGGACCGTACGAGCAGCGGCACAAGGGGATCTGGTTCATGATCGCCGCGCCGTCGACCAGCCAGCCGACCGCGCCCATGTCGGCCCAGGTCAGCGTCGGATAGTTGAAGATCGACGAGTACTTCGCCTTGCCCGAATGCAGCGCGCCGACCATCTGGTCGCGCGAGGTGCCGAGCGTCTCCGCCGCCGAGTACAGGTAGAGCCCGTGGCCGCCCTCGTCCTGGATCTTCGCGAGCAGGATCGCCTTGCGCTTGAGGCTCGGCGCGCGCGTGACCCAGTTGCCCTCGGGCAGCATGCCCACCACTTCGGAGTGCGCGTGCTGCGAGATCTGACGGACCAGCGTGCGCCGGTACGCGTCCGGCATCCAGTCCTGCGCCTCGACCTTGCGGTCGGCGGCGATCCGCGCCTCGAACCGCGCGTCGGCCTCCAGGTCGGTGGCGTCGCGGGGGCCGCCGCGCGGCTCGGCGGCCGGACCCTGGGGCAGGTCCATGGATTGTGTGTACATCGGGGCGACCTCGGCCTTGGAACGGCGGAGCCCCAGTCTATTTCCCGACCGGTCGGTCGGTCAATAGCCTCCATGCGTTCGGCAGCGGCCTGCCGGTCGAAACCCCGGCCGGACGAGCGTGGCAGTTTCGACCGATCGAGCGTAACGGTTGCGGCACGATTTACAGCCCCGCTTGCGGCTGCCGCGCGGCAGGTGCCGTCGGCAGCCGAGGGCGGATCAGCGCGCGCTGCCCTTGCGGCCGGCCTCGGACGACCGCTCGCGATCGCCGGCGCCATTGCCGGCGGCATTTCCGCCGCCATTTCCGCTGCCGCCGGCGTTCCCGCCGCCCTCCTGGCCGGTCCCGGAGGTACCCGGCTGCGTACCGGCCCGGCGTCCGCCGTGACTGGCCTCGCCGCCCTTGCGGCCTGCTTCGGCAGCCAGGGCGCGGTCCTTCGAGAAACTGCGCTCCTCGGGCGGCACGCTGCGCCCGCCCTTGCTGGCGATCTCGCGCTGGAGGGCCGGGTCCATCGATGCGAACCCTCGGTTCGACGTACCGGACGAGCCGGACTTGCTGTCTTGGGCCATGAGGGAGACTCCTTGCTTCCTGGTGCTTCGGGTGTGGGTCGTGGGTGCTCGACGCCCGTCGGGCGCCCGCACAGCGGAGCGGGGGCAGGAAGCGTGCCAAGCCCGGCCAGCGGCGGGCGACGGCCTGCCGGCAGAGGGCTCGAAGGGGAGAATTTGACAAGCGGGCCGCGCGTGGCAATAATTCGCGGTTCCCTGGAGGGGTGCCCGAGTGGCTAAAGGGGGCAGACTGTAAATCTGTTGGCTTACGCCTACGCTGGTTCGAATCCAGCCTCCTCCACCAGTTTCGAGCAGTACCGGCAGTACATCGATAGCAGTTGTTGGGTTGTTGCGGCGGCTGGGGATCCATCCACGGCCGTAGGGCAGGCGGGTGTAGCTCAATGGTAGAGCAGAAGCCTTCCAAGCTTATGACGAGGGTTCGATTCCCTTCACCCGCTCCAGCGACCCCAATGCCCATGTGGCTCAGTGGTAGAGCACTCCCTTGGTAAGGGAGAGGTCGCGCGTTCGATCCGCGCCATGGGCACCACGAATACTTGAAGACGCGGCGACCGATCGGCACGGTCATTCGCAGCGACCAGCGACCAGGAGCCTCCTCAGCCATGGCTAAAGCAAAGTTCGAGCGGAACAAGCCCCACGTGAACGTGGGCACGATCGGTCACGTGGACCATGGCAAGACGACGCTGACGGCGGCGATCACGACGGTGCTGTCGTCGAAGTTCGGCGGCGAGGCG
>RPRK01000325.1 GCA_003818495.1 Burkholderiales bacterium | reverse complement strand
GCATCGGCGCCGGCTTCGTGCCGGCCAACCTCGACGTGTCGCTGCTCGACGGCGTGATCACCGTCGAGGCCGAGGAGGCGAGGGAGTACGCGCGCCGCTCGGCACGCGAGGAGGGCATCCTGGTGGGCATCTCGTCCGGCGCGACCCTCGCCGCCATCGCGAAGAAGCTGCCCGAACTGGGCAAGGGGGCGCGCGTGCTCGGCTTCAACTACGACACCGGCGAGCGCTACCTGTCGGTCGAGGGGTTCCTGCCGACCGAGTCGTGATTCCGGGACGGTCCGCGCTCGGGCCGGCTTGCGCCGCACCGTCCCGGGGCGGAGACTCGTGCTCCCGACCGCGCACCGCCGCCCCGATGGACGACCTCGACACCCTGCGCCGCATCCTGGCGACCCACCGCACGATCGCGGTGGTCGGCCTCTCCGCCGACTGGTTCCGGCCGAGCTATTTCGCCGCCAAGTACATGCTGGACCACGGCTACACCGTGATCCCGGTGAATCCGAAGTACCCCGAGATCCTCGGGTGCAAGGCCTACGCGTCGCTGCGCGACATCCCGGTCGGGGTCGACATGGTCGACGTCTTCAGGAAGCCCGCCGACGTGCTGCCGATCGCCCGCGAGGCGATCGAGATCGGCGCGCGCTGCCTGTGGCAGCAGCTCGGCGTGGTCAACCTCGAGGCCGACGCGATCGTCCGCGCCGCCGGGCTCGACTCGGTGATGGACCGCTGCGTGAAGATCGAGCACGGACGCCTGTTCGGCGGCCTGGGTTGGGCCGGCGTCGACACGAAGGTGATCTCGGCGAAGCGTCCGCGCTGGAACGGCGTGCTCGCACCCGTGGCACGCAGCGGAGGCGCATCGTGAGCGACCGCAGCTTCGGGATCGAGACGCTCTGCCTGCACGCCGGCCAGATCCCCGATGCCGAGACCGGCGCGCGGGCCACGCCGATCTACCAGACCGCCGCCTACGTCTTCGATTCGGCCGAGCACGCCTCGTCGCTGTTCGACCTCCAGACCTTCGGCAACGTCTACAGCCGCCTCGGCAATCCCACGGTGGCCGTGCTCGAGCAGCGCATCGCCGCGCTCGAGGGCGGGCGCGCCGCGCTCGCCACCGCCAGCGGCATGGCCGCCGAGATGGTCGCGATGCTCACGCTGTGCCGGCAGGGCGACCACATCGTCGCGGCCAACACGCTGTACGGCGGCACCGTGTCGCAGTTCTCCGTCACCTTCGCCCGCTTCGGCATCTCCTGCACCTTCGTCGAGCCCGACGAGCCGAACAACTTCCGGGCCGCGATGCGGCCCGAGACCCGGGCGGTCTTCGTCGAGACGATCGCCAACCCCCGCCTGAACGTCATCGACCTCGAGGCGGTCGCCGCGATCGCGCACGCCCACGGCGTGCCGCTGGTCGTCGACAACACGCTGGCCTCGCCGTACCTGTGCCGTCCCATCGACCATGGCGCCGACCTCGTGGTGCACTCGGTCACCAAGTACCTCGGCGGGCACGGCACGACGCTGGGCGGCGCCGTCGTCGAGGCCGGGCGCTTCCCCTGGGACAACGGCAAGTTTCCCGAGATGGTCGAGCCGAGCAAGGGCTACCACGGGGTGCGCTTCTTCGAGACCTTCGGCGACTTCGCCTTCACGATGCGCGCCCGCATGGAGACCGCGCGCACGCTCGGCCCCGCGCTCGCGCCGCTGTCGGCGTTCCTCCTGCTGCAGGGGATCGAGACGTTGCCGGTCCGCATGGACCGCCACGTCGACAACGCCCTTCGGGTCGCGGAGTTCCTGCGCAGCCACCCGCGCGTGGCCTGGGTCAACTACCCCGGCCTCGCCGACAGCCCGTACCACGCGCTCGCCAGGCGGTACCTGCCGCGCGGCGCCGGCGGCATCCTCACCTTCGGCGTGAAGCCCGGTGCCGAGGGCGACGCCAAGCGCGCCGGCGAGCGCTTCATCGACGGCTGCACGTTCCTGTCGCATCTGGCCAACGTCGGCGATGCCCGCACGCTGGTGATCCATCCCGGCTCGACCACGCATCGCCAGCTGTCCGAAGCGGAGCAGCGCGCCGCGGGGGTATCCCCGGACCTCGTGCGGCTGTCGGTCGGACTGGAGTCGGTCGACGATATCCTGTGGGATCTCGACCGTGCGCTCGCAGCCACGGCCTGAGCGCCACCGCCACCGCCACCGCCATTTCCCCCTTACCCGGGCCGGGGGGCCGTCCTCCGTGTCGCGCCCGTTCCGCCCGCCCCTCCTGTCGCGCCGCACCCTCCGTGCGCCGCGACGCCACCGGACTCCCCGATGCTCGAACTCCTGACCGACCCGCAGGTGTGGATCGCCTTCCTCACCCTGACCGCGCTGGAGCTGGTGCTCGGCATCGACAACATCATCTTCATCTCGATCCTGGTCGACAAGCTGCCGCCGGAGCGGCGCGAGTTCGCGCGCAAGATCGGCCTCGGGATGGCGATGTTCATGCGGATCGGGCTGCTGCTGGTGCTCGCCTGGATCGTCGGACTCGTCGAACCGCTCTTCACCGTCCTCGGCCAGGAGATCTCCGGGCGGGACCTGATCCTGATCCTCGGCGGCCTGTTCCTCGTGTGGAAGTCGACCACCGAGATCCACGGCTCGATGGAGGGCGAGGAAGGCACGACCGCCGCCGCGGTCAAGGCGACCTTCACCGCGGTCATCCTGCAGATCATGGTCGTCGACCTGGTGTTCTCGCTCGACTCGATCATCACGGCGGTCGGCATGGTCGACGACGTGCGCGTGATGATCGCGGCGGTCGTCGCGTCGGTCGGCCTGATGATGGTCTTCGCCGGCACCATCGGCCGCTTCGTGTCGGCGCACCCGACCATCAAGATGCTCGCGCTGTCGTTCCTGGTGGTGGTGGGCGTCGTCCTGATCGCCGAGGGCTTCGACAACCACATCCCGAAGGGCTACATCTATTTCGCGATGGCCTTCTCGCTGGGGGTGGAGGTGCTGAACATCAACGCGCGCAAGCGGGCCAAGCGCGTGGTCGACCTGCACAGCCCCTACCGGCCGCCCGAGACCGACTGATCGCCGGCCGGGCGCTCGCGTGAAGAAACCCGAGGGCTCCGGGCCGCACCTGTAACAGGGGCAACGCCGGGTAATGCGGCTGGCCGGCGGCGGGTCGCGGCCGGAGGATGCGGGTTCCGACACCCCACACAACGGACCTCCTCCATGTCGATCTCCCAGTCGTTCCGCACCCGCCTGCTCGCCGCAGGCGCCCTCGCGGCGGTCGTCGTCGCCGGCACGGCCGTCGCCCAGACCGCCACGCCCGCCGATCCCGCGGCCTCCGCACAGACGACGCCCCAGACCGTGCCCCCCGGGCCGCGCGGCATGGGCCCCGGCATGCAGTCGGGGCAGGGCATGCAGGGCCATGGCCACCACGGCGGGCGAGGCGGTCACCACGATCGCGCCGAGCGCGGCGCACGGGGCGACCGGATGTTCCAGCAGCTCGACGCCGACCGTGACGGCAAGCTGAGCCGCTCCGAGTTCGAGGCGGGCCAGAAGGCGATGATGGAGCGTTCGAAGCAGGCGTTCGAGACGGCGGACACCGATCGCGACGGATCGCTCAGCGCCGCCGAGCGCCAGGCCTTCCGCGAGTCGATGCACGCGCGGATGGGGACGCAGGACGGCTCGCATCGCCGGCGTGGCGGCGCGCCCGCGCAGCCCGCAGCACCGATCCAGCCCGGCAGCTGACCGCCGGCCCGGGGGGACCGCCGCGTGGCGGTCCCCCCCGGCTTCGACTTCCTGGAGCGCCGCGCAGCCGGCGCTTTTTTCGTGATCGGGCCGCGTGCGGCGATGACACCATCCGCCGCATGAACGCCTCGCATGCTGCCACGATGCCCTCTCCGGCCACCGCTTCCGCCGATCCGGGCGGGAGCACGATGAGCCGCGTCTACATCGCCGCCGACCGGATGCTGCTCGCGGTCCTCGCGACCTGCGTGGCAGCGGCGGTCGGTCTGTCGCTGCACTTCGGCGGCACGCCGACGGCGCTCGCGGTCGGCTTGCCGATCCTCGCGGTCGCTGCGGCCCTGGTCTGGCTCAGTCCGGGCTCGCTGCTCACGCGGCTCTACATGG
>RPRK01000324.1 GCA_003818495.1 Burkholderiales bacterium | reverse complement strand
GTAGCCCGCGCGAGGCTCGGGCACCCATCGCGGTCCGGAGCGCGGCCCGGGCACTCGGATTGCTGCCGGCAGGCCGGTCGCCCGCACGGAGGCCAGAGCCATGCAGCTTCACGAGACGAACGCCGCGCCGCCCGACCGCCGCAGCGGGGAGGACGAGCGCCTGGAGCGCGCGATCGACGCCGCCCTCGACTGCTCGCAGGCCTGCGGCGACTGCGCGGACGCGTGCATCGCCGACGGCCTGCCCGCTTCGTTGCGCCAGTGCGTGCGGCTGGCGCTCGACTGCGCGGACCTGTGCGAGGTCACGGTCTCGCTCGCCGCGCGCCGCACCGGCACGAACGACGAGGTGACCCGCCAGACGCTGCAGGCCTGCGCGACGGCATGCCGGCGCTGCGCCGACGAATGTGCGCCGCACGCCGAGGCGCATGCGCACTGCAGGCTCTGCGCCGAGGCCTGCCGCGCCTGCGCGGGGGCGTGCATCGAGGCCGTGGGCACGCTGCGCCGCCGCTGAGACGCCGCCGAGCCGTGCGGTCGGGGCGCCCGGTATCCTCGCGCGTCGGGCGCGGCGCACGGTACCGCGTCCGCCCGGTATGGAGACCGCCATGGACCTGCCCCGCCTTGCCTCGCTCGAGGACCTGCGTCGCATCGAGTCCCGTCCGCTCGACGAGGTCGTGCCGTGGCGCGGCCCGCTCGACGTGCTGCGTGCGTCGGCGGCGCGCTGGCCGTCGCGCGACGCCCTGGTGTTCGTGCGCCGAGGCGATCCGGACGACGCGACGCTGCCGCCGCGCCGCGTCTCGTACGCCGCACTGCTCGATCAGGTGCATCGCGCGGCCAACGCGTTCCGTGCGGCGGGCCTCGCCGAGGGCGAGTCGGTCGCGCTGCTGCTGCCGCCGATCCCGCAGGCCCATGCCGCGCTGTGGGGAGCCGAGGTCGCGGGCCGCGCCTGCCCGATCAACACCATGCTGTCGGTCGAGCATGCGGCGCACCTGCTGCACGAGGCGCGGGCGACGGTGCTGGTGGCGCTGGGCCCCGCGCCCGGCCACGACACCTGGGCGCGCGCGCAGGCGCTGCGCGAACGGGTGCCGGGGCTGAAGGCGGTGTTTCGCGTCGATGCGCGCGACTGGGCGCCGGATGCGCCCGCGCCGCACGCCGGCGACGGCGCGATCGACTTCGATGCCGCGCTCGCCGCGCAGCCCGGCCACGCGCTCGCCTTCGAGCGTGCGATCGGCCGCGACACCGAGGCCGCCACCTTCCACACCGGCGGCACCACCGGCGCGCCCAAGCTCGCGCGCCACACCCACGGCAACCAGGTGCAGGCGGCCTGGGGCGCGGCCACGCTTCTGGCGATGGGACCCGGCGACGTGATGATCAACGGGTTCCCGCTCTTTCACGTGGCCGGCAGCTTCACCTACGGGCTGTCGTCGCTGCTGGCGGGCACCACGCTCGTGCTGCCGCCGGCGGCCGGGCTGCGCGACGTGACCTTCATGGCGAACTGGTGGCGCTGGGTCGAGCGCGAAGGGGTGACGCTGCTGGCCGGCGTGCCGACGATCGTCGCGACGCTGATGACCCTCGAGCGGCGCGGCGCCGACCTGTCGCGGGTCCGCGCGATGCTCACCGGCGGCTCGCCGCTGCCGACCGAGCTCGCGCAGGCGTTCGAGGCGAAGCACGGCCTGCCGGTGCGCAACATCCTCGGCATGACCGAGTGCGCCGGCGTGGTCAGCATCGTGCCGTTCCACGGCGAGCGGCGGCCCGGGTCCTGCGGCCTGCCGGTGCCGTTCACCGAGGTCGTCGCGCTGCCGCTCGGACCCGACGGGCCGCGGCTCGACGCGCGCTGCGCGCCCGGCGAGACCGGCGTCATCGCGCTGCGCGGGCCGAACGTCTCGCCGGGCTACACCGACCCGTCCCGCGACGCGGGCACCTTCGAGGGCGGCTGGCTGGTGAGCGGCGACCTGGGCCACGTCGATGCGCGTGGCGAGGTGTTCGTCACCGGGCGCGCGAAGGACGTGATCATCCGCTCGGCCCACAACATCGATCCGGCCGCGATCGAGGAAGTGCTGCTGCGGCATCCGGCGGTCCAGCTCGCGGCGGCGGTCGGGCAGCCGGATGCCTATGCGGGCGAGGTGCCGGTCGCGTTCGTGCAGCTGCGCCCGGGCGAGCGGGCCGACGGCGAGGCGCTGCGGGCCTTCGTGGAGCCGCTGATCTCCGAGCGGCCCGCGGTGCCGCGCCGGATCGACGTGATCGACGCGATGCCGCTCACCGCCATCGGCAAGGTGTACAAGCCGGCGCTGCGTGCGATCGCGGCGGCGCGGGCCGTACACGAGGCCCTGTCGCCGCTGCGGACACGGGGCTGGACGACGCGGGTCGACGGTGCCGAGCGCACGGGGGGCGTGCACGCCGAGATCGTCGTGGAGGCGGCCGGCGCGTCCGCGGTCGAGATCGACGACGCGCTGCGGGCGTGCCTGCGGGACTTCACCGTGTCGTGGTCGCGCGCACTGCCCGGATAGTCGATCGCAGCGGGCGGGTCCGCACGCGTCGGGCGCCCGTCGCGCTCAGTTCGGCGTCCGTTGGGCGGCGGCGAGCGTCGCCATGCCACCCTGGGCCGGGCCGCCGGGCGCCGCGGCCGCCGGGTGCCGCAGCGCGGCGTGGAAGTCGCGCGCGCAGTCGGTGAGCGCCGCCCGGGTGTGCTCGATGCGCCAGAAGGCGTTGTAGAACTGAAGCACGCCGGCGTGACGGCGACACTCGAAGTGCGCGACCGGCTGCGTGTCGTCGTCCACGGGCACGAGCTGCATCTCGGCGGAGGCGCCGCCCTGCGAGAACAGCGGGGCGAGCGGCCACGGCATCGCCGCGAGCACCACGTTCACCAGCCTGTTGGGGCGCCACACCTCGGTGATGCGCGCCTCGATCCGGTAGCGCGGCCCCGCCTCGGCCCGCGACGTCCCGGTCGACGAGGGTCGGACGGGCTGTGCGGACACGGGCAGGAGCGCGAGTGCCGTGGCATCCATCAGCGCGTCGCGTTCGGCCTGCGTCACCCCGTCGTCCTGCCCGGGGCGAGCGGTCCAGTCGATCCGCACTTCGGCGCCTGCCAGCGGCGTCGCACGCAGACCCTCCACGTGCTCGGGCGAGATCCACGACCGCGATGCACTCAGCAGTCCGCGCTGCTCCGTCCAGCCGGGGTCCGGCTCGGCACGGGCGTGCGGGGCGAGCGACAGCAGCGCAGCGGCCAGGCAGGCCTGGTACCAGGGTCGTGCAGGGCCGGACATCCGCGGGTCTCCACCGGGGGGTGCATCGGTGCCCCCCAAGGCGGCGGACTCTGGGACACGAACCGCTCGCCGCCGTGCATCCGCCCGACGGACGCGCGCCGCGGGGCCTCCGGAGGGGCCCGCACCGCAGCGGCGTCGCCGACGATCGATGGCGGCGATGACCGTCGCCTCCCGCACGCTCGGCGACCCCTCGGGCGAGCCGGTGCTGCTGCTGCACGACCCCGCCGGGTCAACCGGGCCGGGCCGGCGGGGCGCCGCGGCGAGTGGCGAGCGGTGCCGCCACGGCAGGTGCCGCGGCCGCCGCCTCCGCCGCCTCGGCTTCCGCCTCCGCTTCGACCTCGCTCTCGGTGCGCCGCGACCAGATCCGCAGCAGCGCCAGCGTCGCGCCGAGCAGCACCGGGCCGAGGAAGAAGCCCGCCATGCCGAACACGAAGATGCCGCCGATCATCGCCAGCAGCATCGGCACGGTGTGCAGCCGCACGCGGTTGCCGACCATCATCGGATAGAGCAGGTTGTCGGCCATGCCGACCACCGTGGTGCCCCAGCCGATCATCACCGCGGCCTTGATCCAGCTGCCGTCGATCGCGAGCCACAGCGCCGCCGGGATCCAGACGACCGGCGTGCCCAGGACCGGCACCAGCGCGGCCACCGCCATCACCACCGACCAGAAGAGCGCGGCGGGCACGCCGAGGAAGAAGAGCATCGCGCCACCGAGCGCGCCCTGCAGCAGCGACACCAGCACCTTGCCGACCAGCGTCGCGTACAGCGTGTCGCCGATCTCCCGCAGCAGCGCGCGTCCCTCGGGCCGCGACAGCGGCAGCAGGGTGACGACCGTGCGCAGCACGGCATCGCGGTCGCGCAGGAAGTAGAACAGCAGGAAGAAGGTCAGCGTGAGCTG
>RPRK01000323.1 GCA_003818495.1 Burkholderiales bacterium | reverse complement strand
GATCCGCGCGACCGGACGGCCCGTGTCACCGACGCCCGGGGTCGGCCCGTGCCGACGGTCATCGCGTTCTGGTTCGCCTGGGCGGCGTTCAATCCGCAGACGGCGCTGTACGCGCCGCCCACCCCCGCTGCACCGCACCAATAGACCCCCGCCTCTAATCCGCTGTCCGCCCGTCCCGCCGCGGTTGACACACCGCTCGATCCCGGAAATAGTACGACCGTTCGCAAAAGCACGATCGTTCGTTTTTATTTCCAACCGGAACCCGATGCGCAAAGGTGAACAGACCCGCTCCGCGATCCTCGCAGCCGCCTGCGAGCTCGCCGCCCGCGACGGCCTCGAGGGCCTGACCATCGGCGCGCTCGCCGAGCGGATGGGCATGTCCAAGAGCGGCGTCTTCGCGCACTTCGGCTCGCGCGAGGACCTGCAGATCGCGGTGCTCAAGGCCTACGAGCTGCGCTTCGTCGACGACGTGCTGCGGCCCGGCCTCGAGGCGCCGCGCGGCCTGGCGCGGCTGCGCGCGATCTTCGGCAACTGGCTCGACCGCACCGCGGTCGAGGCGGCCAGCGCCTGCATCTGGGTGTCGGGCGCGACCGAGTACGACGACCGGCCGGGCCCGGTTCGCGACGAGCTGGTCGGCATGGTCCGCTCGTGGCAGCGCGAGCTGGTCCGTGCGATCCGCCAGGCGATGGACACCGGCGAGCTGCGCGGGGACACCGATCCGGGCGAACTCGTCTTCGATCTCTACGGCGTCATCCTGGTGTTGCACCACGACGCCAGGCTGATGGAAAGCGCCGATGCACCGGCGCGCGCGCAGCGCGCCTTCGACCGGCTGATCGCGTCGTACGCGATGCCGGCCCCCCACCGTCGCCCGGCCCGGACCGTCCGCGCCGTGGCGTCCTGAACCTTCCGAACCGAACCCTCTCGTCTCACCGAGACCATCCCAGGAGTCCAACGATGGCCCAGTACACGCCCCCGCTTCGCGACATGCAGTTCGTCCTCCACGAGGTCCACGGCGCGATCGACGCGCTGCGCGAACTGCCCGCGCACGCCGACATCAGCCGCGACCTGACGGACCAGGTCCTCGAGGAAGGCGGCAAGTTCTGCGCCGAGGTGCTGTTCCCGATCAACCGCAGCGGCGACGAGGAAGGCTGCACCTACGCGGGCAACGGCGTGGTGAAGACGCCCAAGGGCTTCAAGGAGGCCTGGCAGCAGTTCAAGGACGGCGGCTGGCCGACGCTCACCTGTGCGCCCGAGTACGGCGGCCAGGGGATGCCGGCCACGGTCGGCATGGCCTTCCAGGAGATGATGAACTCGGCCAACCAGGCCTGGACGATGTACCCGGGCCTGACGCACGGCGCCTACGACTGCCTGAAGGAACACGGCACCGACGTGCAGAAGGCGCTCTACCTGCCGCGCATGGTGTCGGGCGAGTGGATGGGCACGATGTGCCTGACCGAGCCGCATTGCGGCACGGACCTCGGCATGCTGCGCAGCAAGGCCGAGCCGAACCCGGACGGCAGCTTCGCGATCACCGGCACGAAGATCTTCATCTCGTCGGGCGAGCACGACATGGCGGCCAACATCGTCCACCTGGTGCTGGCGCGGCTGCCGGACGCGCCGGCGGGCACGAAGGGCATCTCGCTGTTCATCGTGCCGAAGTTCGTGCCGGACGCGGACGGCTCGCTGGGCGCGCGCAACGGCATCACCTGCGGGCGCATCGAGGAGAAGATGGGCATCCACGGCAACGCGACCTGCGAGATGAACCTGATCGGCGCGACCGGCTGGATGGTCGGCGAGCCGAACAAGGGCCTGAACGCGATGTTCGTGATGATGAACGCGGCCCGCATCGGCGTGGGCATGCAGTCGCTCGGCCTGATGGAGGTCGCCTACCAGAACTCGCTGGCCTACGCGAAGGACCGCATCCAGTCGCGCTCGCTGACCGGCCCGAAGGCGCCTGAGAAGGCGGCGGATCCGATCATCGTGCACCCGGACGTGCGCCGCATGCTGCTCACGCAGAAGGCCTACACCGAGGGCGCGCGCTGCTTCGCCTACTGGCTGGCACTCCAGGCGGACGTGGCCGACGGCCATCCGGACGCCGACGCGCGCAAGGCCTCGCACGACCTGCTGCAGCTGCTCACGCCGGTGGTCAAGGCCTTCATCACCGACAACGCCTTCCTCACCACGAACCTCGCGCTGCAGGTCTACGGCGGCCACGGCTACATCCGCGAGTGGGGCATGGAGCAGTACGTGCGCGACGCCCGGATCAACATGATCTACGAGGGCACGAACACCATCCAGTCGCTCGACCTGCTGGGCCGCAAGGTGCTGGGCGACAACGGCACGAAGCTCAAGGCCTTCGGCAAGCTCATCCAGGACTTCGTCGAGGAAGAGGGCACGAACGACGACATGGCGGAGTTCGTCAACCCGCTGGCGGACCTCGGCGAGAAGACCACCAAGCTCACGATGGAGCTGGGCATGAAGGCGATGGGCAATCCGGACGAGGCGGGCGCCGCCGCGGTGGACTACCTGCGCGTGATCGGCCACCTGGTGATGTCGTACTTCTGGGCGCGGATGGCGAAGGTGGCGCTCGAGAAGGTCGAGGCCGAGGGGGATGCGGTCGAGCCGTTCTACCGCTCCAAGCTCGCCACGGCACGCTTCTACTTCGCCAAGCTGCAGCCCGAGACCGCGTCGCTGATGCGCAGCGCGCGCGCCGGTTCGAAGTCGCTGATGGACCTCGAGCCCGAGCTGTTCTGACCTCGACGCCGACCGCGCCCAAGACATCCAAAGGAGACACACGATGCGCACGATCCTCCGCAGCGCCGCCTTCGGCGCCACCCTGGCGGCCAGCCTGTTCGCACCGGCCGCGCTCGCCCAGTCGACCGACTCCCCGGTCGGTCTCTGGAAGAGCATCGACGACGAGACGAAGCAGCCCAAGGCGCTGATCCGGATCGAGGAGAAGGCGGGCGCGCTCGTCGGGCGCATCGAGAAGATCCTGACCGACAAGCCCGACGCGGTCTGCGAGAAGTGCACCGACGCCCGCAAGGACAAGCCGGTGCAGGGCATGACCATCCTCACCGGCCTGAAGAAGGACGGCGACGAGTGGGCCGGCGGCGAGATCCTCGATCCGAACAACGGCAAGCTCTACAAGGCGAAGCTCAAGCTCGCCGAGGCCGGCCGCAAGCTCGAGCTGCGCGGCTACATCGGCATCCCGACGCTGGGCCGCACCCAGACGTGGATCCGCGAGAACTGACCGCCACGCACCCATTCCAAGACATCCGGAGTCCCACTACATGACCCCATTCATCGTCCGCAAGGTCGCCGTGCTCGGCGCCGGCGTGATGGGCGCGCAGATCGCCGCGCACCTCGTCAACGCGAAGGTCGACGTGATGCTGTACGACCTGCCGGCCAAGGACGGCGACAAGAGCGCGATCGCCAAGAAGGCGATCGAGGGCCTGAAGAAGCTCTCGCCCGCGCCGCTCGGCCACCCCGAGCTCGCCGCCTTCATCGTCCCCGCGAACTACGAGGACGACCTCGCCGCGCTCGGCGGCTGCGACCTGGTGATCGAGGCGATCGCCGAGCGGATGGACTGGAAGCACGACCTGTACCGCAAGGTGGCGCCGGCGCTCGCACCGCATGCGATCTTCGCGTCGAACACCTCGGGCCTGTCGATCGGCGGGCTGTCGGAAGGCTTCGACGAGGCGCTCGCGAAGCGCTTCTGCGGCGTGCACTTCTTCAATCCGCCGCGCTACATGCACCTGGTGGAGCTGATCGCGACGCCGTCGACCGATCCGGCGATCCTCGACCAGCTCGAGACCTTCCTGGTCTCGACGCTCGGCAAGGGCGTGGTCCGCGCCAAGGACACGCCGAACTTCATCGCGAACCGGGTCGGCACCTACGGCATGCTCGCGACGATCGCGGAAGCCGCGGCCTTCGGGCTGTCGGTCGACGTCGTCGACGACCTGACCGGCGAGAAGCTCGGGCGCGCCAAGTCGGGCACGTTCCGCACCGCCGACGTGGTGGGCCTGGACACGCTGTCGCACGTGATCGGCACGCTGCAGTCGACCCTGAAGGGCGATGCCTTCGACGCGGTCTACGCGACGCCGCCGGTGCTCAAGGCCCTGGTCGAGAAGGGCGCGCTCGGCCAGAAGGCGGGCGCGGGCTTCTACCGCAAGGCCGGCAAGACGATCGAGCGGATCGACGCGGCCACGGGCGGCTATGTCCCGGCCG